>NZ_SNUH01000002.1:0-300000 GCF_012027355.1 Thermococcus sp. M36 | reverse complement strand
AATCCAAGAAGAGGGGCAAATCTAAGATCACTCACAATGGTGAAAGCAAATGAGAAAGCGCTCCATCACCCTGCTCTCCGATGGGACCCTCTTCCGGAGGGAGAACACCCTCTACTTTGAGAGCGGGGGCGAGAAAAGGCCCTTCGCCGTTGAGGGCATCTACGACATCTACATCTACGGCCACGTGAACATAACATCCCAGGCGCTGCATTTCCTCGCTCAGAAAGGAATAGCCGTTCACTTCTTCAACCACTACGGCTACTACGACGGGAGCTTTTACCCGAAGGAGAAGCTTCACTCCGGCGACCTGGTTATCAGACAGGCCGAGCACTACCTCGACGAGGAGAAGAGGCTTAAGCTGGCGAAGCTCTTCGTCATCGGTAGTGCCAGGAACATGGCGCGCAACCTGAAGCGCTGGAAGGTCGAGGGAGACTTCCCCAAGCTGTTGTCCGAACTCTTGGAGGAGCTGGAAGAGGCCAGGAAGATAACCGACGTCATGAACGTCGAGGCGAGGATAAGGCAGGAGTACTACGCCCGCTGGGACGAACACCTGCCCGATGGCTTCAAAATAGTGAAGCGCACGAGGAGACCGCCTCAAAACGAGATGAACGCACTGATAAACTTCCTGAACTCAAGGCTCTACGCAACCATAGTGAGCGAGCTCTACAACACCCAGTTAGTTCCAACCGTAAGCTACCTTCATGAACCTGGGGAACGGCGCTTTTCACTGGCACTCGACCTGAGCGAGATATTCAAGCCGGCGATAGTTGACAGGATAGCCAGCCGTCTCATCAAGCAGGGAATCATCAGGAAGGAACACTTCCGGAAGGAGCTGAACGGCATCCTGCTCACCAAGGATGGCATGAGGAAAGTCGTGGAGGTTTACAACAAGGAGGTGAGAACGAGCGTGAGACATCCGAAGCTGAAGAAGAACGTAACAAAGCAGCGTTTGATCAGGCTCGAGGCGTACAAGCTGATAAGACATCTCGTGGGCATTGCTGAATACGAGCCGCTGGTAGCGTGGTTCTGAGGTGTTTAATTATGACCAAACATATCCGGAAAGTGTTTCGGAAGGGCAGGAACGGCGCTCAGGAGAGAAATCTTATCCCTCTTTTCAGTCGGCTTCACTTTATGTTTAATTTTTTCTAAACATTTTGAAGTTCCTATTAAACAAAAACTAAATGCAAACCTTATATAGAAGTAACATCCTTACTGATAGTGAGGTGGTTCCATGTCCGAGTACGAGGGAATAGTGAAAATGCTGAGGTTCTTCGTACAGACGAAGAACTTCAGCTACGTGGACAGGATTGGGAACGCCCTGAATCCCGAACCAGTGGAGGTAACGCTCCACGAGGCTCTAAGAGCCTTCAGGTCAATACGAGAGAGCGCCTTTGTGGAAGATAACGGTAGAAGGTACGTGGAAAAGGACGGGAAGAAGATTCCAGTTCCGGGCATACCCCCTGAGGAGGAAGTTAAGGCCTTTCTCGACGCCGTTCGCTCTGATATTGGGGTTGCAAAGCGCGTTGCGACCCTGGCCCTTGCGTATCCCTCAAAGAAGGAATCTGGAGGTGATGAGTGATGTTCTTGAGCGTCGGTGTTAGGTTTGAGGCCAACGTTGAGGCCCTGAACATGGTCGAGACCGCAGGCAACTACAGCAAGCACAGGCGCGTCCCGTACCTCGTTGAGGAGGACGGGAAGCTCAAGACCGTCTACGTCCCGGCACTGAGCGGTGAGAGCCTTGCTCACGCGTACCAGGAGCACCTCGTGAGAGAGGCCTTGTCCCTCAACCTCCCTGTGTGCGACGACTGCAGGAGGAACGAGTTCTACAAGTCCATGAACAAGGTTCACCTCAAGAAGAAAGTGAACCCAATCCCAGATGACCCGAAGAAGATTGAAGTGGCAATAGTACAATCCTGTGTCATTGAGGACGTTGGAGGTTTCCTGTACGCAGAGAAACCACCTGTCAGGAGAAGCTCCGCCTTCCAGGTCAGCTACGCGCTCCCAGTTAAGTCGGTGGCCCTGTTCGCAACCTCAGAGCCCCAGCTCCACGCGAGGCATGCCCAGATGGACTCCTCAAGCAAGAAGGGCAACGCCTCGGAGCAGATGATTTACTACGTCGAGACAGGCACGGCACTCTACGGCTTCACCTTCAACCTCGACCTCAACGCCATAGGTGTCAGTGCCATAACCTCCGAACCAATACTCAACGAGAACGAAATAAAAGCCAGGCGCGAAGCCGCTTTGAAGGCCCTGTTCAGAATGCTCTCCTCTGCTCAGTTCGGTGCCAAGCTGTCCCGCTTCTTCCCAGTTGGCGGTATAACAGAGGTGGCAGTGGCCGTCACGGAGCACCCCTTCGTCGTCACCTCGCCGATTTACGACGACTACATTGCCAGAACGGAGAGGAGGCTAAAAGTGCTTGAGGGCCTCGGAGAGAAGTACCTCTTCACCGTCGCCACGGGCGAGAAGGTCCCCGAGGAGGCCCTGAAGGAGGCAATGGACTATCTCAAAGAACAGGGAGCCTTCTGAGGTGGTTCCCTTGACTTTCTTTTTGAAGGTCACGATGAGGCCAACGGGAATAATAGCCCTCCGCGCCCTCCCGCAGAGCAAGATGAGAACCGCGCTACGCTACGTTCCCCCAACGACCCTAATCGGGGCTATAGCGTACCCGCTTTTCCACATTGGGGGCAGTCGGGCCGAGACAGTCTACGACAGAAGAACGTTCAGGAGCACCGTGGGAGAGGTTCTGGGACTCTTTGACTGGGTGACCGTGAAAACCTCCGGAAAGCCAAGGCTCTACGGGGCACTGCTGAAGATTAACACCGTCTACCGCGGAAAGGTGCAGAGTGCGGTCACCTCGTTCCCCTTCGCCGTGATGTACGGTACGAACGACGCCACCATAACCGCGGTCTACATCATCAACGAGGAGGCACTTGCGGAGAGCACTTACCGCCTGGAAGACATCGAGAGGGCCGCGTGGGGGATAACGAGGCTCGGCTCACGGGAATCCGTCGTTAGCGTGGAGAGCGTTGAGACGGGTCGTGCTGATGTAATCGAAGTTGAGACCGCGGAGACTTCCTATGCGTTCCCGTTCAAGGGGCTTGAGGTCAGCGGTAAGGGCACGCTCCAGTCGGTGGTGGACTGGCGCTCCGGAATCAGGGACTACTCACAGGCAAGGAGAATGGTGATGTTCTACCCGGAAGGGAGCGTCAGGGTTCGGGGACAGCTTAGGGTTGCGAGAGTAGGTGGGGAGGTGATCGTCCTTGCTCCTTGAAGCGCTGGCCAAGTACCCCTACGATGGCCTCACGAGGGAACTGCTCTCGCTTGGAATGTCCTGGGTGGTCATGAACTCGGGGCTTGAACCCGACGCCGAAGAGCTGGCAGATTCCATCGAGGGTGCCCTCCGCTCCCTCAGAGATAGGGCCAAGGCGCACACTTCCAAGATGGGCAGGAACGACAGGAGTTCCTTTGACAAGGTCCTGAAGGCGTGGTTCAACAGGAGCGCTCCCGAAACGTACGGCGAGCTGTTCGAGCTGATTATTGAGGAAACCGTGAAGCTTCTTAGGAAAGGCACCATCAACCCGAAGGAATCCCTGACGACAGTTCGGGTGGACAAGGACGGAACGTACCTTGGCGTTGAGTACGATGGCGAAACGTCAAAACTGCCGGGAAAAAAGCCCAAGGCGGACCATTACGCAATACTGCCGGCCATAATCAAGCAACCCGAATACTACGAGCGCCAGAGCGGTTTCTTAACCCCGACCACGGGTCAGAAAGCCCAGATACGCCTCGATCCCCTGTGGTTCTCCCTCGTTGCGTTAGGGTTCTTCACAGGGTTCGCAGGATTCATTGGAGGCAAGTACTACCTCATGACAAAGCCTGGAATAGAGGGCCTCTGGCCCTATGAGGTCGAGGACGTCATTGTAAAAGGTCTGCTCCCTCTAACCGAGGCAGGAATCTCGGATAGAGTCTCCCTGAGCACTGAGGAGCTCTACGAGATGAAGCTGGCGATGAAACTTGCAGAGGAGGACAGAACCCTGCCCGATGGAGTTTATCCCGTTACCCTGCACCTGATTAGCCTTGAAGGACAGGTGTACACGGAACTCAAGACCCTCCAGCTCGACCTGTCGGGTCTCAGCAGGTACCTGAACGCCTACGTGGAGCGCATAAGGGCCCTGAGCGCCAGCGGACTTCAGATGACAGTGGGGCTGAAGGAAGGGAAAGCCACAGTTCACAAATACCCCCTGTGGGCGCTTGTGGACATCGCCGAGAAGGAACTTGGCAGGGGCGTGAACGGCGACGGGGAGATGCTGGCTTATATCTTCGTCAAGGACCTTTACCGGGCCATTAACAGCGGGGATAGGAGGCTCATCGAGGATTCCGTCTTCAGGCTCTTCCGCCAGGGGAGGGCGTTGCTTGAGGGAAGCGGGCGCGCGAGCGGCGAGCTGAGGAAGGTGCTGAAGGCCTTCATGTGGCGGGAACACCTGGGGGTGCTCCTGTGAGAGCTTATACGGAAGCCGTCGAAAGGCTCGCGGGGGTAAAGGGCTTTAGGCCAGAGAAAAGGCCCCTCCTTGAGGAGGCGTTTGGTTTTTTAACATCCTCTTCCAAGCCTTTTCTCATCCTCAACGCCCCAACCGGCTATGGCAAAACGCTCCTGAGCTTTGCCCTTGCCCTGCACTCGCTGGATGACGCTTCCCTATTTGACAGGGTCATTCACGTCCTTCCGATGAGGTCAATCATAGAGGACGTTCAGCGGACGGCAGAGGAGGCGTTTGGGTTCTCGAGGACCAAGATGATGGGGTCGAGTGGCGAGTTCATGCACCTCTTTCCCCTCAACGTGACCACCGCTGACACCTTCACGTGGGATCTGCTGAAGCTCAACACCAAGAAAAGGCACAGCGTGAAGGCGGGAAAGGAGTTTGGCTACGATTACCTGACCCAGGCTTCAATCCTCACATCACTCGTCATCTTTGACGAGGCCCACTTCCTCCTTGAGGACGAATCCATGGCCACAGCCTTCGACGCTGTGATTGAGTTCCTAACTTCCCAGGGAGTCCCCATTGTGGTGATGACTGCTACTCTCTCCCGCGGCCACGTCAAGTTCTTCGAGCGGTACGCGATGAAAAACAGATACGATTTCAAAGTCCTCTCACCCGATGAGGACGACCCCTTCGTGAGGAGGGAGCTCAAAAAGGACATCACGATTGAACTCGGGAAGGGAGACCCGCTGAGCTTCGTTGAACCCGGAAAGAGAAACGCCGTCATAGTGAACACCGTGGAGCGGGCCGTCGAGCTGTACAACAGGGCCATCTCAGACACCCACCTTGGATTTGAGCGCGACAGGGTAATCCTAATCCACGGAAGAATGACTCCAAGTCACAAGAGGAGCATCATTACCCGTCTCCAGAGGCTAAAAAAGGAGGATTTTCTTCTAATAGGGACGCAGGCGGTTGAAGCAGGAGTAGATTTCTCGGCAGATGTTATGACAACCGACAGGGCGCCCATTAATTCCCTCCTTCAGAGATTTGGAAGGCTCGCCCGCCACGCTGGAGATAGAGCCGGCAAAGCAATAGTGATGGAGGATGCTCCGGTAGGCCCATACCAGCCAGAAAAAGTGGAGAGGACGTTGACCCTGATCAAGGAGCGCGATATTCACCCGCGCGTCCCTTCAACGTATGCGGAGATGGTGACGGAAGTTCACGGGTTGAGCGCCAGTTCCGTTAAAAAGCTCGTTAATCAGGGCTTGAAGGGAAAACTCCTCCGGCTCATGGGCGACCCGTCCAAGAGGGCCCCCCATGTTCTCGGAGAAGTTGAACGGCTCGTGGCCAAAGGCACTCCAATCATGAGGGGCTTTCTGGTTCCACTCTCGGTCGGAAGCGAGATGGTGCTCGTAAGCCCAAAGAAGCTCTTTGAGCTTTACTCCAGGGGACTCGTCGATGTAAGGGGCGTTGGATTTGAACTCCAGGAACTTGGAGACGCGTACCGTGTTGCAAAGGCAATTGCACTCGGTGATGACGTCGAGGTAATTTACACCGGGGACTACGACAGGGAGCGTGGTATCGTATGATCCCCTGTGCCTACTTCAGCAACGGAAAGTGCGTCGAAACGATGGAGGCTCACGTAAAGCGGGGCCTTGAGCTGATCGAGGGACTCTACATCAAGAGGGACTACACCGCACTGCTGGGGAAGCTTCTCGACGTCAAACCAGAGGTTGCAGGGGACATTCTGCGGAAAGCCTACGTCCTCCACGACGTCGGCAAGTGCCTTGAGACGTTCCAGACGAGGCGCGGGAGCTTCGGTTACCACGAGTTCTACTCCTACCTGATGGCGAAGGAGATCCTGCGGGAATTTGGGGCCGCCGGCCAAGTTGCTTCGGTTGCGGTCCTGCTCCATCACCACGATTGGATACGGAAAACCCTCGTCAAAAAGCCTTCGAGCCTGAGGCTGGTTGAGGAGTGCCCCCCGCTGATAAGGAAGCTCTCAGGCCTTACAATCCCAAAGGAGATACCATGGAGTGAACCCATCGAGGAATATCTCAGCGTCGAGATAATCCTCCGGAAGAATCTCCGGGCAGTTTACGCACTTCTCCTGCCAATAGTGATGGCGGATAACTACTCTGCGGCCTGCAACAGAGGGGGAGCGGGAAGTGCGCTTGGAAAGGAAATCCTGGAGACCCTGGAGGTAAGGGGGTGGGACCTTGCTGGTTGTCTTTCCGGTGGGCTTCGATGAAAAGTTCATAGTCCGAGCGCTGATGAGAAAAAGGGAGGAGGTAGATGGCCTCGAGCACGGGGACAAGCTGGTGGCAATTTTGCCCGAGGGCTATGAGAGGGAGCAGAGAACCATCAATGCACTGGAGGCCATAGAGAGCATAGCCTCTCCGATAGTAGGAAAAGGAAACATTGTACGTCTGGAAGTCTCCCTGAACGGCGAGGAGATAGTGCTGGCGATAAAGAGGGGAATCGAAGACCATCTAACGCGGGACAGGATTGTCCTCGCAGTTCTGTCGGGGGGAATGAGACCGCTCCTCGTCGGAACAATGCTGGCACTCCTCGGCTTAAAGGAAGCCAGAGTCATCGTCGAAAGCGACTTTGAAAACCTCTCGGGCCATATCTCCCTCGAACTTGGACCCTTCCTCGCCCCACAAAGCAGAAGGTGGAAGCTGATACTCTGTGGCCTCGGCGAGGGGAAGAGCGTCAGGACCATAGCAGAAGAGCTTGGTGTTTCACCCGCGACGATAAGCAACGAGCTGAAGAAGATGAGCGAATACCACTTGATAAAGGACGAACGGCCTGACGGGCGGGCTCCGAGGTACCACATCACTAGAGCTGGCAAAACGTACCTGAGGTTGATGGGGGGTGAGTGCGATGAGACTTGAACTCCTCCTGAGCTTTGAGGAACCCTTTACGATTCCCTACAACTACCCCCACCCGCTCTACTCCTTTCTCGTTCGCGCGATAGAGCTGGGAGACCCGATAATAGCGAGGCGCATACACGACAACAGGAAAGACATCAAGTTCGTGGCATCACGCATCATTCCCCTCGGGGACACGCGAACGACTGTGGAGGGCCTGGAGGTGGAGTCGGGTGAGGTCAAGCTCTTCGTTGGCTCGCCGGCGTGGCCCGTCCTTGAGGCACTCGTGAACGGGCTTGCCCTCGGCGCAGGGAGGCTCCACCTCAGTGGGAGGCGGCTTATATGGGCCGATTCAAAGCCACGGGAAATACCCACCAGGCTCTCCGGCAGGAAACTCCGGACGCTCTCACCTGTGAATGTCTACCACAACAGCCCACCCAACGGGTTCAGGAGTTGGGACCTCTCGCCGGTGGGCCAGTCGAACAGTCCCTTCGAGGACGAGCCCGCCCTGTGGAAGGAACTGGTTTTCAGGAACCTCCGCGAGAAGTACCTCATGGTTCACGGGGAGCTGTTCGAGGGGGACTTTGGGATTGAAGTTTTCCCAAAAAGCGCGAGGAGCAAGATGTTCAGAATCAAACGCGATGATAAAACCGGGAAGTATACAAAGGTCCGCGCCTGGCATTTTGAGTTCAGAATGTGGGGAGATGAAGAGCTCCTCCGCGTTGCCTGGGATATGGGGCTCGGAATGAGGAATCCCCATGGCTTTGGAATGGTAGAGGTGAGATGATGGAACACCCGAAGGAGATTCTTGACTTCAACCGCCAGATTGAGAACGCGATAGCCGGGAAAACCCCCGAGAAGAAGATATGGGTGACGTCGCTGAGTTTTTGCCTCCGGAAGGCGGCGCTCTCGATATACCTCGGGACCTTCAAGTACGAGAGAACGGGAGAGATGCTCGTGGGGACAGTGCTCCACAGGTGGCTCGGGGAGACCCTTGAAGGAGAGGACGTTAAGTTCGAAGTCCCTGTTGAGTATCCGCTCGGGAACGGCTGGAAGCTGGTGGGAAAGGTGGACGCCCTTAAAGGCGGCTATCCCATCGAGTTCAAGTTCAGGGGCTTTGACTCCGGAGACGAAAACGGCCCGAGGAGCCTTGATGAAATGGAAGAGGCCCCAAAGCTCGCGAGGGAGCAACTGAACGCGTATCTCAACATGCTTGACAGGGAGGTTGGCTACGTCTACGTGTTTGACCGCAACGGGCTGCAGTTTAAAGTATTCCCCGTGGAGCGGGACAGGGAGGCGTTTGAAAAGTTCCTGGGGAGGGCAAGGGTGGTGATAAGTGGAGTCCAGGCCCTGGAGTCGGGCAACTTTCCCTCCTGGATAAAGTCGAGGTTTAAGAACGAATGCGAGGGGTGCATCTTCAGGCCGATTTGCACCGCCGTTGAGTCTAAATGACGTCCCCCATCGGGTTCTTCTCCGTGCCGAGGACATCGCGGAGGGGCTGGGAGCGGAGGCGGTAGATTACAACGGAGTCCTCACCCTCGTCTATTATCCCCTTCAGCCCGGCCTTAATCCTCTCGTACTCCGCCTTCGTAACCTCGCCCTCGAAGACGCTGTTCTGAACCCAGTGAAGGTGCTGGCGGAGGAACTTCTTCACGTGATTGACGCGCCTCACGTTCACGTCGTAGACCACGATGATGTACATGGCACCACCTTTTTGAATTTGGGATCTCTGGATTTAACGTTTGTGGCGTATCACGCCTGGAACGCTTTATTCTTTGAAACGGGTCGTTGAAGGGACCAGAACCTCAAATAAGCCCTCCCCCGTGCTCTGGAAATCGATTTTTGAGCTTTTTAATTTGTAACTTTTTGTTGCATATCTTCTATAGTCATGTGACGAAATATTTTCGAAAAGTGGGACCGAGCCATGGTTGGACCTGGATATGCCCCTCTCTTTAGGAGATACGTCCGTTCCTTCTTCTAGCAGTAGATGCTGTCTATTCGCGAATTTACAGCCCGTTTAACCCTTTGCATTACCCTGCAGTGCCCATTGGTCCTGTGGGAAGCTCGTTCCAGGAGCATTCTTTATGGGAGTTAAAGCGCTGAAAAGGCTCGGATTCGAAGCCTGATGGAACCCTTTTTTTCATCGGTTTTCAGAAAGACTTAAATATTCGAAGTCTCTCAATACTCCAATGGGCAAACGGGCGAATTTTCCGTCCTGTTGCAATAAGACTCTAGGAGAATTGAAAGCACCCGAATCTCACACTCTATGACTGACTGAAAAAAGTTGCAATAAGACTCTAGGAGAATTGAAAGCGAACATGAGCATCACGAGCGCCGAGAAGCTCCTTTCGTTGCAATAAGACTCTAGGAGAATTGAAAGTTCCTCCTCATCTCGATGAGCAGCTCATCTGAAGCGGGTTGCAATAAGACTCTAGGAGAATTGAAAGAACTTCCTCGACCAGTTCAACACTACTGAGGATGTCAAGGTTGCAATAAGACTCTAGGAGAATTGAAAGACTTTTGGGCGAACTCCCGCGCGTACATCCTCTTGATGTTGCAATAAGACTCTAGGAGAATTGAAAGATGAAGCCCAAAATAGCCCTGCCTGAGAACGAGTTCAAGTTGCAATAAGACTCTAGGAGAATTGAAAGCATTACCTCGCGCCCGGTTATCTTGAAGAACGCCGGGGTTGCAATAAGACTCTAGGAGAATTGAAAGCATAGAAGTGGGGTCTTATGGGACCCCGGACATCATAGGTTGCAATAAGACTCTAGGAGAATTGAAAGCAAAGAACCGACGTACAAAGGAGTTCTGGAGGCCATTGAGTTGCAATAAGACTCTAGGAGAATTGAAAGCCAGAGGCCGCCCAGGAGGGGATAGGGGTGTCGGAAGTTGCAATAAGACTCTAGGAGAATTGAAATGCAGTCATTCTTCTATCGTGACGCCTCTCTTGCTCTTCGTTGCAATAAGACTCTAGGAGAATTGAAAGACTATTCTGTGCAGTACGGGATTGACCTCAACTACAGTTGCAATAAGACTCTAGGAGAATTGAAAGGTTCGGGGCGTCGAAGGGATTGTTGGCGTAGAGCGGAGGTTGCAATAAGACTCTAGGAGAATCGAAAAACAGAATTAAATAAATCATGAATTAGGTAATTCTTTAGCCCCTCACCCTGCATCGGACACTTCCATTTCTATCACGCGCTCGAATACTGCCCTATGGTTTCCAAAGGCCTCGAACATTCTGCCAGAGTAGCTCTCTGAGGCAGTCTCAAGGAAGTGCCGCAGGTTGTGTGTTATGGACTCGTTCATCGGCACATGAAGGGGCACCGGTTCGTAGTAGTCGAGGCCCTTCATCAAGGCGGTTGAGAAGTACCAGAGCGTTTTTCTGACCTTCCTTCCCTTTATTCTGGAAAAACTGGCTTCACCGCAGTTGAACGCCGCATGGAGCACTACGATCATGTCTATTTCAACACCCTTCTTGAGGAGCCTCTCCCTTTCGGGGTCTCCCCTCAGGTCTTTTATCCTGTATCCGCTCCGTGTCTGTTCGTCATAGGGCATGTCAACGTCGTATATTCCACCCACCCTCGGGTCGTAGACAAGAACCTCCGTTCCTCCGACTATATACAGGGATTTCCCCCGGACTTCGACCACGGTATTTTCTGTACTCAGGACGGGTAGCCCCTTGGCCATGGCTAGAACTGACATCGTGCTCTTCCCTGTGTGCGGGTAGCCAACGAAAAGTATCGCTTTTCCGCTGGGCGCCACAACACTGACGGAGTCCGTTATAAACATCCTCCCATCCTTTGCTGCCGCCCTGGCCGCCGCCTGGAGTATAAAGAATATAGGAGCCTCGTTTCCGTAGGCGGATGGCACCCTTGATTCTATCTTGTACTCGTCCCTGTCCATATGGTCATAGACGGCACTGAACACCCTGAACTCGTCCCCCTTAAATCTCTCAATGAGTATGTCCGGCCTTCCTGACGAGTCATTCACATCCGGAAGGTAGCGCCGTGCAAAAAGGCCCCTAAAAGCGTCCTCAAATCCATCATCGAGCTCTCCGGTGAAACTGATGGTAACGCCGCCGATTCCCGTTCCCATTTGATCCCCCACTATGGGCTGGTTCGGGGTATTTATAACTTTTCCGTGAAAAGGCGGGCGGGATTAAACATCCACTTTTGACACGTCTGAATCTACGGCAGCGAGCACTCTCGAACAGTAAAAACATCCAGTCCGCTTAAGAACCCTCCCCGCGTGGGACGATGTGAACAACTGCCGAAGGGGTAAAAGGATAAAGGCCCTCACTCGAGGGCCGCGAGGAGCTTCTCCAGGAACATCTTCTCCGGATAGGCGCCCTCAAACTGAACCTTGTCCTCCCCGTCCACCTGGATAACGACCTTCGGGACGGCCATGACGCTGTACCTGTCGGCCCACTCCGGGTACTCGATGGCCTCAACCATGTCGCCGAGTATCCTGCCCTTGCCTGCCTTGGCGTTCTCAAGGGCAAACTTGTGGGCCATCCTGACGGCGAGCGGACAGTACGGGCAGGTCGGGGTGACGAAGACGAGTATCCTGACGTCCCTGTCGACCTTGGCAAGCTCCTCTTTGCTGTCGGGCATGAGGTCGGTGGTGGCGTTGCTGACGTCAACGATGTCCTCCAGGAATGCCCCGAACTCGTGTCCTGCCGGAAGGCCGAAGAACCTGACGCCCATGTCCCTGCCGTCCTGGGTTATGGTGACGGCCGGAGCGCGGTCGATCCTGTACTGCTCCGCGAGCTTCTTGCCCTCCTCACTGTCGAAGTCGTGGAACTCGTAGGTGAGCTTGTCGCTCAGCTCCGCGAGTTCCTGGACGAGCTGCTTGAGCTGGTCGCAGTACTGGCAGTGCTCCTTGCCGATGAACCCGATGATCTTAACCGGGTTGGTCATCTTGGAGAAGAACTCCTCCCTGATGACCTTCTTGTCAGCGTCGCTAATCAGTCCCATTTCCCAACACCTCCATATCTAAAGGTTTATAACGTTTTGAGCACAATACCACGTGGAGTTTAATCTCCAGGTTTGCAACCTAAGGTTGAATGTTCACTATATAAGCTTTGCGTCACAGATCTGGGTGGTGTGGGTCATGACTGAGCCAGACATCTTTTACATACTGGGGAACAAGGTGAGGCGCGACCTGCTCAGCCACCTCACCTGCACCGAGTGCTACTTCAGCTTCCTCAGCAGCAAGGTGAGCGTTTCCTCGACCGCTGTGGCAAAACACCTTAAAATCATGGAGCGAGAGGGCATTCTGAGATCCTACGAGAGGGAAGGGCCCTTCATAGGGCCGGCGAGGAAGTACTACGACATAGCAATAGCTAAGACCTACGTGACCACGGTGACCCCAAACCTTTTCTGGTACAGGGGGCTTGAGCTCGGGGAGCCGATGCTAGAGAAGGCCCGGATAGACCTCACGAGAATACCCTCTGAAAACGAAGGCCTGCTCGGCATGGTGGGTTCCTTCCTTGAGCTGACCTCCGAGCTGGACAAGATACTCCAGCTCCTTCAGGCCGTTGAGAGCAGGCGCGACAGGCTCATGAAGGAGATAAAGGAGAGGTACCTCGAAGAGATAGGCGACATGACGCAGCTCGCGATACTCCACTACGTCCTACTCGTCGGTGAGGCCACCGTTGACGAGCTCAGCGACAGGCTCAACCTGAAGGAGAGGGAGGTGCTGGTGAAGGCCCAGGAGCTGGACAGGTTCGTACCGTTAATAATAAAAGACGGAGTCATCAAAATCGACGAGGAAAGGCTAAAACAAAGAATCGGCGGTGAAAACGATGCCGGAGAAGATTAAAGTCGTTGTCAACGAGGACAAATGCTACCTCTGCGGTGGCTGTGCCGGTGTCTGTCCGGCCCTCGCCATAGAAGTCCACTCAAGCGGCTGGGAGTTCTTCCAGGACAAGTGCATCTCGTGCAGAATATGCATCAACGCCTGTCCCGTTGGCGCCCTCAGCGCCGAACCTCTGGAGGTGAGCGAATGAAGCAGATGAAATATGACGTCGTTGTCGTCGGTGCCGGTATTGCCGGCCCGATAGTTGCGAGGAACGTGGCTAAAGCCGGCTATTCTGTTCTTCTCATTGACAAGAAGCCCGCCATAGGCACCCCCAAGCAGTGTGCCGAGGGCATAAGCATAAACGTGTTTAAGAAGTACGACATCCCTTACGACAAGCGCTACATCAACCGCGAGATCTACGGTGCAAAGCTCTACTCTCCCAGCGGATACGAACTGGAACTCCGCTACAAGGACGTTAGCGGCGTCATCCTTGAGAGGAAGGTCTTCGACAAGATGCTGGCATACTATGCGGCCAGAGAGGGTGCCGACGTCCTCGCGAGAACCGAGGCGAAGGACGTCATAAGGAAGGACGGCAGGGTCGTCGGGATAAAGGCCAGGCACGAGGACGAGCCGGTCGAGATTTACGCGGACATCATAGTCGCCGCCGACGGTGTTGAGAGCATGATCGCCAGGAAGGCGGGCATAAACACCTACGCTCCTCCCCACGAGTTCGACTCCTCCTACGAGTACGAGATGCTCATAGAGGGCTACGACCCCGATTTGATTCACCTCTGGTTCGGCAACGAGATAGCCCCGCGCGGTTACGTCTGGGTCTTCCCCAAGGACGAGGACAGGGCCAACGTCGGGATAGGCATAAACTCGGACAACCCGAACACCGCGAAGTACTACCTTGACAAGTGGCTGAAGGAGAACGACATACCGTTCAAGAAGATACTTGAAGTCAACGTCGGCGTTGTCCCGGTCGGCGGTTTCGTCAAAGAGCTCGCGAAGGGCAACGTGGTCGTTGTCGGCGACGCTGCCAGACAGGTCAACCCGATGCACGGTGGTGGAATGGCCGAGGCCATGGAGGCTGGAACCATAGCGAGCAAGTGGATTGTAAAAGCGTTGGAAGAGGAGAACCTCGAACTCCTCAAGAACTACACGAAGGAGTGGTGGGAGACCGACGGAAAGAGGCTTGAGAAGGTTCTCAAGGTCAGGAAGGTCACGGAGAAGCTCACCGACGAGGACCTTGACCTGTTCATACAGCTGCTCAGCGGCGCTGACGCTGAGAAGATAGCCAGCGGCGACTACGGGGAGATAATAAAGGCGCTTCTGAAGCACCCGAAGGTCATCCTGAGTCCCAGGAGGATAAAGCTGCTCAGGGAACTCCTCTGAAACGCTATGCCCTCTTTTTGTTCCATTCTTTGCAGTTCATGTCGAGGCATATCTCGTACTCGCGCCCCTTTTCGCGTATCTTAACGACGGGCGCGCCGCCGCAGCATGTCTTGTCCGTCGGAATTATCTCGCCGCGCTGGAGGAGCGGGTAGGTGACGTCGCATTTGGGCCAGTTGGAGCAGCCCACAAAGCGCTTGCCCGTTTTCCTGTTGTAGCGAACGACCAGGTCACCGCCGCACTTGGGGCACTTGCCGAGAACGAGCCCCTTCCCCGTTTTCCGGCCTTCTTGAGCCTTGGAGCTGGCAGTCCCCTTGGACTCCTTAGAAGAGCCGTCAGAAACCTTGGCGGAGCCTTTAGAGGTCGTTACCCCCGTTCCGGTCGTCTCGAGGAGCATCTTACCTATGTCGAGCTCCTTCTCCTTGAAGACCTTGAGAATTTTAATCAACTGCTCCCTGCTCGCCTCGATGACCTCGTCCCTCTTCGCTTTGCCCTCCATTATATCCTCCATCTTCTCCTCAAAGGCCCTCGTCAGCTCAACGCTTACTATATCCGGAACGTTCTTTTCTAAGGCCTCGACGACGCGCATTCCGAGGGGGGTGACCTTTATCTTCTTCTTGCCCTCGATGTAGCCCCTGCTGTAAAGCGTCTCAAGGATTTGGGCGCGCGTGGCTTTAGTTCCAATTCCAAGGTCTTCCATCTTTTTGATTACGGCCGCCGGGGAGTATCTCGCCGGGGGCTTCGTCTTCTTCTTCTCGCGCTTTATCTGGAGAACCTTGACTGGCTCGCCCTCCTTAAAGGCGGGCAGAATTACCTCGTCGAACTTGACGTATTTCCCGTAGACCTTCAGCCAGCCCTCCTTTACGGTTCTCGCCCCGCTCAAAATAAAGCGATGACCGTTGGAGTTTATTACCACCTTCGCTATCTCCCTCACGGCAGGTTCCATAAAGAGGGCCAGAAAGCGCCTGACGATGAGGTCATAGAGGTTGGCCTCGTCCCTGGTCAGCTCACCGGCCTTTGGAAGCTCGCCGGTGGGGTAGATGGCCGGGTGAGCAGGGTCCTCCTTCTTGCCCTCTACAGGCTTGAGCTTATCCTTCCCCAGAAGCTCATGGGCGAAAGGCTTGTACTCTGGCAGTTTGGCGAGGTTCTGGAGTATCGTTCTGAGGTTCAGGTTCTTCGGCAGTTTCTGGGATGAGGTTCTAGGATATGAACAGTTGTGGACAACGACGCCGTTGGCTATGAAGTTGTGGTAGTCTTCGACAACCAGGTCGTAAACTTTGCCACGGTAGTGGAACTTTTCAATCCTGTTTATCGGGAGAACGTAAACGTCACCGCTGGCAATCCTTCTTAAGTCATTGTCGGTGATATAATCGGCTATCCTTTCAAGCTTATCGAGGCCTATGCCACTCCCATGGGCGGTCTGGTTGGACATGTGGAACTTTTTCCAAAGGGAATTGTCGGTTCTCAGCTTCTCCTTCCAGTTCTTAACTCTGAGGATACTGTAGTGATGGGAGTAGGCTTTCCTTTTTCTTATTGCCACCTTTCTGACCTGCTCAAGCTCGCGTTTCTTCACCCTGAGGTGGGGTTTCATAACCTCATAGAACCGGAGCGCGTCCCGTGAGTACACTTTAAGCTCGTAGGCGACAAAGTTTCCATTCTTATCCTTTTTCTCCCACAGGTATGTGCCGACACCGAGGAGCTGCCACATAAGTTTAACGGTGTATATCGCTTCCCTGTTTTTTGACGTGAGGATTATCTGCGGGGAGAGCGTTTTTTTGCCCCCGGTAGGTTTTGTGCCTATGTGGGAATCGGCATCGTAGTAGCCCGCCAGAAATGCCCGAATCCACTCAGGTCTTGCCATCACTATCCCTGGGATTCTGAAAACCTCGGTCTTGTTACCATAAGGACACCCAAGGAGCTCAAAGAGCCTCGTTAATGATTTGTTGCGGATAGTTATTACCCGGTACTTCTGGTCGTATGAGAAGGGAACGCCGAGTGAGTCAGCGACCTCACGGAGTGCCTTTAGGGTTTCCTCTTCCCTGTCCTTTGTGGAAATCGTGATGGCGCCCTTTCTTTCAAGGTGGCCGTCCCCGACGACGAATCCATAGAGGTACCAGAAATCCTCGCTGAATTCAAACGTTACAGGGGCCAGGGATGTGCTGTGGGAAAAGCCCAGAAAAACCTCCCTAAGCTCTTCCATTGAGATAGCACCGTTTTCGAGGATAACCTTCATCACCGGAACCGGCATTTTGCCCCGGAGGTATTTGTAATAGGTTGGCTCTTTGATTTTGAACTTCCAGAGGAGCTCGGTCTTCAGCCCCTTGTACTTTATCCTCTCCATCAGGACTTTCCCGAAATCCGGCTTGTAGAGGATGTAGTCTTTCATCGAAGCTGCATTTTCAAGGATGAAGTCAAGAAGTGTTGGTTGCCTTTCCGCTGGGTGGGGATCGTTTTTATTGATCAACAGGACTACCTGGTCGCTTTCCTTCAGCTCCTCTGCAGGGACGAAAATGAGCTTGTCATCGCGATAGACCAGAACCGGATGGTCTCCCGTGAGGTACAGCTCCGTCCTGTCCCTCAGAGTGACGCGGTACATGGGCTCATCGGCGTTCCTCTCAAGCAGACGGTACCTGGCCCTCGATAGTTTCAAATCGAAGTCCAGGGCAAAAACCTCCCCTTCTTTTGGAAGTTCAGCAATCCTCTTCACACCTTCGGGCGTGGGTATGAGTGAATCGGGGTGGAGACAGTATCCCCTCTCGTAGAGCTTCTGTGCAATCTCCAGAGTCTTCTTCGGGCTGTAGCCGAACGCTGAATAGGCCTCCCTCTGTAGGGTTCCAAGGTCGAATGGAACCGGCGGATTCCTCTTCTGCTGTTTGACTTCCATCTTTTCGACGAAGGCAGGTCCCTTCTTCGCATCCTCGACGATGCGCTTGGCCTCGGCCTCGTCCAGTATGCGCTCCTTTTCATAAACCGCTGTGTACTGCTGGCCATTCTTCTCCAGAAGCATCTTGATGACCCAGTAGGGAGTTGGCTTGAAGTTCTGGATTTCCTTCTCGCGCTCAACGAGGAACTTGAGGGTCGGCCCCTGGACGCGGCCGGTTGAGAGAACCTGCCACTTGCCGCTGGCGCGCTTTATGGCTGAGGTGAGGGCGCGGGAGAGATTGACTCCCCAGTACCAGTCGAGGACGTGGCGCGCTATTCCAGCGTCCGCCATTCCGAAGTTTATCGTCGGTTCGAGGTTGTACCAGGCCTTGAGGAGATCCTTCCTCGTTAAGGCGGAGAACTTCATACGCTTGGCCTTGGACGGATCAACGCCGCAGGCGTACTTTAGAGCGGTATAACCTATGACCTCTCCCTCGGTGTCGTAGTCGCATGCAACCACGAATTCGTCGGCCCTCTTGGCGAGGGTGGCCAAGGCTTTAATGTAGTCCTTCGCGTAGCTCTTGCCCTTCTCGGCGACGTAGACAGGAACCCATTCTATATCGAAGACAGGATAGCCGTAGGTTTTGGTCTTCGGTGCGAGTGAGAAGAGATGGCCAACCGCCGGGGCGACTATTATCTTCTTTCCGTCGCGGGTGAACTCGTAGTAGGGAACCTTTCCGATGGTCTTCCTCACCGGCTTGCCCTCAGCTAAGGCGTAGGCAATCTTCCTGGCTACGTTGGGCTTCTCGGCGATGATGAGCGTGACCATGGCGACACCTTAGACCAGTTGAGGATCGGGATATAAAAACACTGCGGGAGAGGGTATTTATACCTCACCGGCAAATATATGAAGGTGGTTCCAGATGACGGCTGCACCCGGAGTTAAAAAACTGAAGGAGCTTGTCGAGTACCAGGAAGGCTCAATAGTAAGCAGGACACTGCTGGACAAAAAAACAGGCACCGTAACCCTCTTTGCGTTTGACAGGGGGCAGGGGTTGAGCGAACATACGGCGCCCTTTGATGCCATGGTCTACGTCCTTGAGGGGGAGGTGGAGGTCACCATATCCGGAAAGCCCTACAGGCTAAAGGAGGGAGAAATGATAATTATGCCGGCCAACGAACCCCACGCGCTCACGGCGCTGGACAGGTTTAAGATGCTCCTGGTGATGATAAGGGAGGAGTGAGCGGTAGACAGCGAACGCGCAGTCGAGTTAAGCCAACGTGGCCGCACCTAAAAGAAAAACGGAGTTAGAGCTTAATCGGCGCTCCAAAGGCCCTGTCGCCGGCATCACCGAGGCCGGGCAAGATGTAGCCCTTTTCGTTGAGCTCCCTGTCTATCGCCGCCACGAACATCTCGACGTCGGGATGGGCGGCTTTTATCCTGCTTATTCCCTCTGGCGCCGCTAGAACACCGACTATGACGTAACGCTTGGCCTTCCCGTACTTCTTGACCTCTTCGAGAACCTTGATGAGCGTCGAGCCGGTGGCTATCATAGGATCGGCTATTATGACGGTGTCATCCGGCTTAACCTGTGGCACCTTGACGTACTTCATCTCTATCTCGAACTTCGGGGCCTTTCCGCGGGAGGCCGAGACTATTCCAACCCTCGCGTGGTCAAGAACCTTGATGAGCCCCTCCATCAGCGGTATCGCCGCGCGGAGAACTGTTATTATGACTACGTTGCGCCTGTCCTTTATGAGGGTCCCCTCGGTCTCCTCAAGCGGTGTTTTGACCTTTACCCTCTCGACCTCCATGGTCTTGGTTATCTCATAGGCCATATAGCGGCCGAGCTTGACGAGGCCCTTCCTGAAGGGTATCGGCCCTGTCCTCTCGTCCCTCAGCTCGGTCAGTATCTCCATTATAAACGGGCTGTCTTCGAAGGAGTAGACACCCTCCCAGCGTTCGTCCCTCTTCATGCGTCTCACCAGAGAGCCTTCGGCGCTGGGTTTATTAGACTTCCGCCTGCCAATTTTTGCCAATGGTGTATCACTTTTTTGACTCCTCCCCGATAATGCGCCTCATCCACGTCCCCCGCAGGAACCAGGCGAGGGCCACTAGGGCGGCTATGAAGTTGCTCATGCCCATGCCGAAGAAGACTCCCCGGCTTGTAAAGTTGAAGAGCTCTGCGAGCGGGATTCTGACAAAAATTCTGTGGCCGAGGAGCGCTAATGTGAACGTCAGCGCGGGCACGTAGCCAAAGGCGTAGCTGAGGGGTATCCTCAATCCCCAGAGGCGGAATATTCCGAGGGCCATGCTCTTCTTGGTGTGTCCCGCTGAGCTGAAGGCCCTGTTCACGACTATGAAAACCCCGTTGAAGAAGGGCACCGAGATTAGGAAGTACTTAAGAACTACATCACTCTCCTTTATTACCGCCGGGTCGTCGAGGAAGAAGCGGAATATCTCCACGCGGAAGATTCCTATCACCAGAACCGCAAAGGTGGCTATGGCGAAGTTTACGGCCATCGTGCGCTCCGCTATCTTCTTCGCCCGCCCGTAGTTCTCTGCACCGACGTTCTGGGCGACCATGGTTCCCATCGCCATGCTTATTCCGCGGGAGATGCTCGTCAGGAAGTTGACCAGTCTGGTCGTTATAGTGTATGCCGCGTAGGTGACGTCGCCGAAGCCGAAGATTATCCTCGTCAGGATGACGAAGCCAAAGCTGTTCGCCGACTGTCCTATGCTGGAGGGAAGGCCGACGCGGAAGATTCTGCTGTAGAACTCGAAGTCCGGTTTGAGGCTTTCAAGGCTCAGGCTTATTCCCACGCGGTCGTTGAACAGGAGGTAGAGCCCTATCACTGCCCCAACGGCGTTGGCGACGACCGTCGCGAGTGCTGCACCGGCGACGCCCATCTCCGGAAAGCCGAGCCAGCCGAATATGAGGAGCGGATCGAGGACTATGTTTATTGCCACGGTTAGGAGGGTTATCTTAACCGGTGTCCTTGTGTCGCCGGTGGCTCGCATGAGGGCCGAAAATGCCATGAACGCGAAGGAGAAGGGCAGGCCTAAGAAAACTATCGTGGCATAGGTAAGGGAGTAGGGGTAGACGTTCTCGCTAACCCGCATGAAGCGCAGCGCGTAAGGAAGCACCAGCAGTGCTATTATTGCCGTCGCGACCGAGAAGAAGGTCATGAGGGAATACAAAGCCCCTGCCGAGCGGTTGGCCTTTTCGTACTCCTCCGCACCTATGTACTGCCCGACAAAAGCAAAGCCCGCCGTGGTAAAGCCTATTCCCAGGGCCATCAGCGTCCCGATTATCGGCCATACGGTTCCGGGGGCGGAGAGTGCCTCTCTGCCAAGCTTGCCCAGCCAGAACGTGTCCGTTATGTTGTAAACTACCTGGACAAGGTTGTTTACGATCAGTGGCCCCGCGAGGGTGAGCAGGGTTCTCTCAATCGGCCCGTTAAGTATCTGCTCGCGCATCCTCTGGATTTTTCCGTCCCGCATTGCCTATCAGACCGCAATCGAAACGCTGATATAAAAGGTTTATGATGTGCTCGCGGATTCCTCAATTATCCTCTCCATCCAGCTCCCCGTTAGGAACCAAGCGAGCGCCACAAGGGCCCCGAGGAAGTTGCTTAAGCCCATCCCCAGCCAGAGCCCGGCTGTGTCCCTCATGAAGAGGCCCAGCCCGTAGCTCAGCGGGAGCCTCATGCCCCACAGGCGGAGCATCGAGAGCACCATGCTCTTCTTAGTGTGCCCGGAGCTCTGGAAGACGTTGTTGACGGCTGAAAATATCCCAAAGAACGGGAGCGAGGCCGAGAAGTACTTCACGACCTTGGCGCTCTCGGCTACTATCGCCGGGTCGTTTATGAAGAAGCTGAATATCTCGACCCTGAAGAGGGTGAAGAGCAGCGTTCCGACGCCTAGTATTGTAAAGTTTATGGCCATCGTCTTCTCCGCTATGACCTTTGCCCTCTCATAGAGCTTCGCCCCGACGGTCTGGCCCACCATCGTCCCCATAGCCATGCTTATCCCGTCTGAGAAGGCGAACATGAAGTTGGTCAGTCTGTTGGTTATCGAATAGGTTGCGAAAGCGACGTCGGCGTTGCCGAACTGGCCGCCGAGGGTGAATATGATCCTTGCGAGTATGACGAAGCCCAAAGCAGTGGTCGATGAGCCAACGCTCGCCGGAATCCCGACGCGGAAGATGCGCTTGTAGAACTCCCAGTCAGGCCGGAGGTTCTCAGGGGTCAGGTGAATCCCCACTTTCCCCTTGAAGAGCAGGTAGCCGCCGACTATGGAGCCGAGGCTGTTGGAGAGCATTGTCGCCACTGCCGCACCGACGACTCCGAGCTCTGGAAACGGCCCCCAGCCGAAGATGAAGAATGGATCTAAAACCAGGTTGAGGAGCACGGTTGCTATGTTTATCTTGACGGGCGTTTTTGTGTCGCCTATCGCTCTCAGGAGGAAGTTGAAGGCGAACAGCGTGAAGGCGAAGGGAATGCCCCCGAATATGGCCCTCGTGTAGTCGAGGGCGTAGGGGTAGACAGTGTCGCTCACGTTCATGAATTCAAGGAGGTATGGGGCGGAGATAACGCCGAATATTCCAACACCGATAGCAAAGAACATCATGAGGGAGTAGAGCGCTCCCGCGGCCCTGTTCGCTTTTTCATACGCCTTCGCCCCGACGTACTGGCTCACGAAGGCGAAGCCTGCCGTTGCAAAGCCCATCCCTATGGCCATGAAGAACCACACCAACGGCCACGCCGTCCCCGGTGCCGCCAGCTCCTCCCTCCCGAGCTTCCCGAGCCAGTATGTGTCGGTGAGGTTGTAGAGAACCTGAACGAGCTGGTTTATGATTAGAGGATAGGCTAGCACGATGAGCGTCTTCACTATCGGCCCACTGACGATCTGGTCGCGCATTGCCTCTACTTCACGCCTCATTGAGATGGCTGTCGAAACGTTGGTATAAAAAGCTTATCGTGGATAAAAGAGCCAGCGACTAAAACTTCCCCTTTACTCGGAGAAACGCTGCCCGATTTTCAAAACGATAGAAACGAATAGAAAAGGGAAGAAAGCTCACTCGAAGAGCTTCTTGCGAGCCGCCTCGAGGATGAGCTTCTGCTCCTCCTGGGCGACGGTCTTCCTGATGAGCTCCACCGCGTCGGGGTTGGCGCTGATGCTGTCGATGCCGAGCCTGACGAGGATCTTGGCCATCTTCGGGTCGCTGCCGGCCTGTCCGCAGATGCTGGTCTCGACGCCGTACTTCTTGGCGACCTTGATGACGTTCTCGATGAGCTTGAGCACTGCCGGGTGCTTCTCGTCGTAGAGGTAGGCTATCCTGTCGTTGTCCCTGTCGATGGCGAGGGTGTACTGGGTGAGGTCGTTGGTGCCGAAGCTGACGAAGTCGAGGCCCTCCTTGATGAGGTCCTCGATGATGAGCGCAGCGGCCGGAACCTCGACCATTATTCCCCACTCGACGTCCTTGTGCGGCTCAAGGCCGACGCTCCTGGCGATCTCCTTGGCCTTCCTGATCTGCTCGGGGTTGGCAACGAGCGGGAGCATGACGCCGATGTTGTCGTAGCCCTCCTCGACGACCTTCTTGATGGCGGTGAACTCGGCCTTGAGGAGCTCGACCTGGTCAAGGCTCCTCCTGATTCCGCGCCATCCGAGCATCGGGTTCCTCTCGTCCGGCTCGTCCTCTCCGCCGGGCATCTCCTTGAACTCGTTGGTCGGGGCGTCGAGGGTCCTGTACCAGACCGGCCTCGGGTAGAAGGCAGCGGCAACGGTCCTGATGCCGTCGGCGAGCTTCTCGACGAGCTCGTCGAACTTGCCCTCCTTGATGAACTTGACCGGGTGCTTGCCTATGGTGAGGATCATGTGCTCAGCGCGGAGGAGACCGACACCATCGGCGCCGGTGGCGGCGGCGCGCTCGGCGACCTCCGGCATGGAGACGTTGACCTTGACCTTGGTGGCGGTGACGAGCGGAGCACCGGCAACGACGACCTGTCCGCCAGCGGCCTTCTCTTCCTCTTTCTTCTCGACGAGGCTCTTGACTATGCCCTTGTAGACGACACCGCGGGTACCGTCAACGGTGACGTAGTCGCCGGTCTTGAGCTTCTTGGTAGCCTCCTTGGTACCGACGACTGCCGGGATGCCGAGCTCACGGCTGACGATGGCGGCGTGGCTGGTTCTTCCACCCTCATCGGTGACGATGGCTGCAGCCCTCTTCATGGCCGGAACCATGTCCGGGTTGGTCATGGTGGTAACGAGGATGTCGCCCTCCTTGACCTTGTCGATCTCGTCGGCCTCGAAGATGACGACGACCCTGCCAGCACCGATGCCCGGTGAAGCACCGAGACCCTTGAGGATGACCTCGGCCTCCTCAACCTCAGCGGCCTCCTGGGCGGTCTCGGCCTCCTTGAGGGTGGTGATCGGCCTGCTCTGGACGATGTAGAGCTTGCCGTCGTCGGCGTCGTAGGCCCACTCGATGTCCTGCGGCCAGCCGTAGTGCTCCTCGATCCTGGCACCAATCTTGGCGACCTCGATGATCTGCTCCTCGGTGAGAACCTGCTTCTCAACCCACTCCGGACCGAGGTAGTCGGCGACCTTGACGTAGATGGTCCCCTTGCCGGTCTCCGGGTTGCGGACGACCATGACCTCCTTCTTGGCGATGTACTTCTCCTTGATCCTCCAGGTGCCCTTCTCGACGATGTACTCATCCGGGGAAACGCTGCCGCTGACGACGGCCTCACCGAGGCCCCAGCTGGCGTTGATCATGATCTCGTTCCTGTTGTTGGTGACCGGGTTGGCGGTGAACATAACACCGCTGGTCTTGCTGTTGACCATCTTCTGGACGACAGCTGAGAGGTAGACCTTGCTGTGGTCGAAGCCCTGCTTGGCCCTGTAGAAGGTAGCCCTGGCAGTCCAGAGGCTGGCCCAGCACTTCTTGACCTTGTCTATGACGTCGTCAACGCCGTAGACGTCGAGGTAGGTCTCCTGCTGGCCGGCGAAGCTGGCCTCCGGGAGATCCTCGGCGGTGGCCGAGCTCCTGACGGCGACGTAAACGGCGTCCTTGTTGAACCTCTGGGAGAGCTCCTTGTAGGCCCTCTCAATCTCCCCGGCTATCTCGGCGGGCATCGGAAGTTCGATTATCTTCTGCCTGATCTTAGCGGTGTTCTCCTGGAGCTGCTTGGAGTCATCAACGTTGGTCTGGGCGATGATCTCCATAATCCACTCCTGAAGGGTCTTACCGTCCTCAAGCTTGACATTCTCGACAAAATACTTGTAGGCCTCAGCGGTAACGCAGAACCCGGGCGGAACTGGAATTCCGGCGTTGGTCATTTCTCCAAGGTTGGCACCCTTTCCACCGACAAGGGGCACATCCTTCTTGCTGAGCTCCTCAAACCACTTTATAAACTTGTATTCGCTCATGCGAATCCCTCCACAACTATTACTGCGGGTGATATATCGAGGGCCCGTATTTAAAATTAACTATCCATGGCTGTTCTATGGAGTACAGAAATGGAATTGGTTTAAAATGTGTTCATCGAGCCCTTCCGATCAAGATGGCCTCTTTTGGGTTGCCGTAGTTTCTCTCGATAGTTTGTCCCACGTGGACAGGAGCGCCAGGTAGACAATGCCAGACATGAAAAATGCATCAAGCCCTATGGGAATAGCCAGCGTCAGCAACACGACTGACAGGATTTTTGCCTCCTCCATTGTCATGGAATCGCGGAGAGCAGCACCGAGGATTACTGCCTCGGCCAGTCCAACCACTCCGAAGTCGTAGACGGGCTGGCCAAAGAGTGTGTAGGTGTACCCCACGTCCCTCCCGAAAAGCGCCCCCACGAACATCTTGGGGTCTGTCCGGAGGAGTATCCATCCTTTCCCCCATGGCATCCCCAGATCAAAGAGCCTCTCGTAGACGGTGTATGTTGCGCCGGGCCGGTAAAGGAGCGTTTCCAAGAAGCCCAGTTCCCAACGGGAGTAGGTATTCACAGTTGCCAGGTACCTTGCCAAAAAAACACCTGCTATGACTGATAGCGCCACGCTGAGGGCAAGGATCCGTTTAATGCCCCATGTTCTGGGCCGGCCCCTCTGTAAGAGCTTCAGGAAATAGGCCAGTGCAACCGCCAGACCCGTCGTCCTAAACGTTGAGACGAGAGCAATCACCTCACCTATCAGGAACAGCCGGAAATCCGCACGTATTGAAATCGCGGCCACTATGAGGTACCCCGCCGCAAGGTACAGAACCCTGTAGGACGAGTACCTGAGTTCAGGGTGGGCCAGGGGGATGGCTCCCATGAATATCGGGACGGCGCTGAGGAGAATCCCGGTAATGGCGAGCGATAAGTGCAGGGCTGTCCTTGCAGGAGCTGGTCTTCTGATCAGGAACAGGGCTATAATGCCGAGGCTGGCCAGTATTGCGAGAGCTTCCGGGCCCAGGCTTAGAACCATTATAGTGACCAAAAGTGCTCCGTAAGTTCCGAGCTTGAAGCGCGGGTCTATCCTGGGCGCCAGCAGGTATGAACCCCTCATCACCCCAAGAAACAGCAGCGAATACGCAAGGGGCCCGGGGGCGGGTCCCGGAAGGAGGCTCGAGTATACTGCCTTTGACACCACCGCAGCTGCAATGTATATTATGGCAGCAGCCCAGAAGACTCGGTCAGACCCCATTATTCACCACGTTTCGGATTTTTTAACATTCAGACCCCTTAACAGCGTGCCCCTGACAACGATGTATATTCCTATTATAAATAACATGTACACAGGAAGGTCCAGTATACCGGTTTCTATTCCCACCAATCCATAAGCAAGTGTGGAGTAATATATGGACTTACTGAGAACGGTTCTGGAGTTCTGGATAAGCCCGTAGTACACCCCAAGCAGGAACCCTTCTACTATCGAGAACACCCCGAAATCTAGGTACATGCCCCCCATGAGGGTGGCCGTGACGGTGACGTCCTTAACGTACAGAAACCTGGCTATCAGGCCCCTCGGGGAGTACCCCCCCGTGATGTACGATGCTACCCCGCTCCACTGGAGCTGCCCATGGTACAGGCCCTTCCATCCGGCCCTCCAGACTATCACATCCAGGGCGGAGGTTGTTGCCTGGACTCTGACCGCAAGGGTGGAAAGGGATTCTCCCCTCATGACAGTGACTAGAAGACCCATCCCCAAGAGGAGGGCGACAAGGCCGAGAACGTACCAGCGCCTGATCTTTTTGAGCCCTCCTGAGGACTCATAGTACGCGATCCCGATACCCAAGAGGCTGACGACCACGGGCGTTCGGTATGCATAAAGCGCAACTGCCGCGGG
This sequence comes from Thermococcus sp. M36, assembly GCF_012027355.1. Classification (NCBI taxonomy): domain Archaea; kingdom Methanobacteriati; phylum Methanobacteriota; class Thermococci; order Thermococcales; family Thermococcaceae; genus Thermococcus; species Thermococcus sp. M36. The sequence continues at coordinate 273,271 of NZ_SNUH01000002.1, read as the reverse complement.
ATAAACCAGCGAGTACTTTTTTCCCCTGAGGAACAGGTAGATGCTTGATGGAACCCCGAGGAAATACGTTATGGCGGTGAGTCTTGGGTTCAGCAGTGTCCTCACTGATGGATTCAGGAGGGGAACGGACTTTACCATTATGATCTGGATAATCACGATCAATATGGACGCCCAGAACGCCCATAAAACATGCCTCTCCTCTATGGGAATCCCCTCATCTCGCCACTCTATTTGATCCCCACGTGATATCCCCAGCACCATTGCCACGGAAAACGCAGATGCCACAAGCAGGGTCTTTGGCTGGGACAGCCCAACAGCCAGGAACACCATGAAGAAGACGGGTATAAGAAAGGAGGGTCTTATCATCCACTTCTCACCTCAATTATCTTTAGGGGAAGAGTTCTGTTATCGGAGTTAACGTAAAGTATGCCGTATACGTATGCGATATGGTTTCCGAGGTACCTCTTTAGGTATTCGATGGGGACCATATTCGCCGTTATTATCGCCCCGTTTGGGGCTATCTGATTTATCGTTATAGAACCGTATGCCATGTAATCCGCCTGATACTTCAGCATGCCCAGCTCTATCGGGGACACGTTCCCTTCTATATATATCATTCCAGTAAACCTCTCGGAGTATGCATCCACGGTTATGGAATTAATTATCTCCCTGAAAGGGCCCTGTCTCGGGGGGAGCTCGTAGACATAGACCTTCCCATGGTACTCCACCCCTATAAACCGCGCCCTTAGGTCTTCTTTTGTGGAACTCGGACCACCGACAGTGAACAGTTTTCCTTTGACGTTTATCTTTATCGTGGAGCCTTGGACGCTTACCAGGGTTCCAGTTACCGTTTTTCCCTCCGTTGTGTTTACACTCACGGTCACATTAAACCCTTGGGTCAGCAGGTGGAATGCATCATTGGCTGCCTCATAAATCTCGCCTCCCTGATAATGGGGGATGTAGTAGTTAAACAGCATCCCTGCCAGGCCCAGGGCCACCACTATGAGAATTACCAGCTTTCGTGTCTCCATCGAGACTCACCACACTTCCTGCTTATTGGCCTCTGTGAGAACAATATTTTATACATTTTGGTCATGTGCCACCCTTGTGTCTGGGCGTAACTGATCATTGAATAAATTATCACTGGAAATGAAACCTTAATGCCCATATTTACTCTGTCATGCTCTTATCAGTCCTGTTCGGTATCAAACACTACCTGAAAGGCGAAATCTTTATATTAATGCTTCTATCACAATAAAGATGAGCATTACGACTGGGAGGTGTCAAAATGAATAAGAAGGCCTTGAGCCTTTTGATCGCGGTAGTGATGCTGCTGTCCATAATACCAGCAATGCTACCAGCTCCCGTTGTCTCCGGCGCGTCGTATTCACAGGCGGTGCCGTCGAGCAGAGTGATTCTAAAGAAAGTGCCATCCGGCAGTTCCCCATCAACCAGTGAATTCCAGCAGGTTCCAGGTGCGACTGTAAGTCAGGATTTGATAGACCTTATTAAGGAACTCCAAAAGGCCAAGTTTGACCACGAATTCTGGTTCCCTGTCAGAGTCGTGTCGCAGTATCCCCTTGAGAACCTGAAGATCGGCGGAGTGCGGGTCATGGGGCACGCGAGGATCGGGGGTGTTGACGTTTATATACTTGGAATCAAGATTTCAGAGGACGCCCTGAGAACCGTAGAGAGCATTTCAAAGATCAAAGGGGTCATTGAGATCTCTCCAATGAGCGATGTTGAGCCCCTCATTGAAACCATCAGGGAAGCAGACGCCCCGGGCTTGGACGTTTCAGAACTCATTAAGGCCCTCAAAGAGCACAACTCTCCGGGGCTCAGCAGTGTGTACCCTGCTATGGCCCGCAGGCCGGTTCAGTTCGACGGTAAGACGCTTTTTGACATGAAGGCGGTTCTGCCCAAGTTCATGACAGTCCCGGAGGTTTCCCCAATTCTAAAAGCCAAAATCGGCCTTGGACAGAAGATAAGGCAGAACTACCCGGTTCCCAGTCCGCAGGATGCCTATGCGGTCTACAACCTTGGATCAGCCGATGTCTGGGACAAGTTCAACATAACTGGAAAAGGAATTAACGTTGCAGTTATAGATAGCGGCGTTGACTTCGGAAACCCCGACCTGAACGATGCCTACGCCGTTGACACCAATCCAGACTCCCCCTACTACGGCTGGCCTATAGCCTTTGACAGTGCGTCCATGATGGACTACCTTATGTACGACCTCGTGTTCCCAGAGGCAGTACCTCTTTTCGGTATCATGCCATGGTACACCAACACATCCTACATAACCGCGGTTCCTTACCTCATGTACGCTCCATACATAACGGGCTATCAGGGTGACACGTTCTCCACGGCGTTCTCGGGAATGAGCTTGGCCAACATACCAAACGCGACTTACAGGGCATACGTCATCGACAGCGTCCTGCAGTTCCTCTTCAATGGGACTCCCACCGGAACGATACTCCTCGTCGATGATGACGACGGCCCCAACAACAACGGGTCAATGTGGTATGACTTTGACCAGTACTATACGGAGGCCTTTGACCTGCTGGGCTACAACTACACCATGTACCGTGTGGGCGTTGACGGTCCGAGACCGAACTCCACGGTGCTTTCTAACTACTCTGCCGTCGTGTGGTTCACCGGAATGAACGAGAAGCCGTTCTACTATTATGAGCTTGAAAACCTCAGCGCATACCTCGATGGCGGTGGGAGGCTGTTCCTCATAAGCACTAACTACCTTGACACCAGCGGGTTCGAGTTCCCGTACGCCGTGGACACCCTTCTCTATGCCCCGGACGTTCCAGCCCCGCCCACGGGGTACTATGACCTCTACCAGGTGCAGATAAACTCCTCCGTTGATGAGCTATTTGTCCACACACACAGTGCCAACGAGAGCCTTGACGTTGATCTCCTCGTCTTCTACAATGCCACGGTAGTGAACGGAACGGTTGTAAATGGAACTCTCATTGGATTCTCAGCATATGCCGGTTCCAACGAGAGCGTGACCATAGACTCCCCGATGATCGGCAACTATACAATAATGGTTCTAAGCTGGTACAACCCGGGCAATACCACCTACACAATACATGCAAACACCATAAAATACTACCCGCCTGAGCCCGAGGAGTTCACCTCCGACTACCTCCACATAAGCATTGACACTCTCTCCACGATGAACTTTGGAATACCCAGCGTCGGCCAGGTGGGAGGTGAAACCTTCCGCGTCTCGGCTATCAATAGGGGTGCAGTTGACCTTGGACTGGGATACATAGGAATCCTCTACAACTACCTGGTTCCGTCCTTAACGGACTTCCTGGCAGACCCTGTTATACCCGATGCAAACGGAACTGTGATAAGCATTGGCTATATGGCACTTCCATACAGCCCCGACTATGGGCTCCTGCCATTCAGACTGCCGCTCAACACTGACCTGACACTGCCTTTCAACTACAACAGCACCCTCCACATAGGACTCCATCCGGACTTTGCCCTGGCTTACATAAACACCCCACCGGATTCATACTACCTTTATCCCGGAATGGTACTCGCTGTCGACTCCAACGGCGATAATGTAACCGACAAGGTTTACGTTGACCTGACCAGCGAGTGGGGTTACTTCATAGACTTCAACGAGGATGAGGGCCACACAAAGGACAACCCCGTCGTCGCATGGGACATCTTCCAGACTGAGTTCGTCCCGTACTACGGGGAGGTCAGCTTCCCGGGACAGGACGGATACGCTGACATATCCGGAGGAATGATCTACTACATAGCTGACGGCGAAACTCCGATACCCTATGCCCAGCAGGTGTATGACAGGTGGAACCTCGGCGCTTACGGTGTTAATGAAAGCAAGCTGGTTCCTGAAGACGGTTCCCTCGTTGCATTCATGCTCGGTACGGTATTTGCAGGAGGTCTTGAGCACGGAACCCTCTGTGCTGCAGCAATCGCCGCTAGAGGAAGGACTATTGGGCCTGCAGAGTTTGGACTTCCGGGCAACTTCTATCCTGTGGTCGGAAACGCATACGAGTCGAAGATAATAGCGGAAGGAGACCTGTACACGTGGACTGCCAACTGGATTGACATGATGTACTTTGCCACTGAGGGGTACGACGGCGTTCCAGGAACTGGCGATGAGGCCCAGATAACCAGCAACAGCTACGGAAGGGGACTCTACTACTCCTTTGACAGAGGATTCAGCTTCCCGGACAGGTTCCTGATGAACCTGACACTGGAAAGGCCGGGAACGGTTCACTTCTTCGCCGCCGCTAACGAGGGACCGGGGTATGCAACGGGGCCGAGTGAGGGCGCTTCACCCGGTGCCATAACTGTGGGAGCTGCCACCGAGTGGGGCTACCGCATAGCGGTTGGATGGAACGCTGTTGACTACTACGGAGACGTTGTTGAGTTCTCCAGCAGGGGACCCAACGCCCTCGGGCAACCTAAGCCGGATGTCCTTGCTACTGGAATGTTCGGACTTGGAAGCACCACGCTCAACATGCAGGCATGGAGGTTCTGGCCGGTCCTTGGAGGCAAGTATGCCAATGAGGTCTGGTCCGGAACCAGTCTCGCCACGCCCATGGCCGCAGGTGTGGGTGCACTGGTCGCTCAGGCGTTCTACCAGGCCCACGGAAGATATCCGACCACCGAGGAGATGAGGTCAATACTCATGTCATCGGCTGAAAACGTGTACAACGACGTCTTCCAGCAGGGTGCGGGTTACCTCAACGCTACTAGGGCAGTTGAACTTGCCATGGGCATTGGTGGAGTGCTGGTAAGTCCAAACAACTGGCAGGCAGGATCATACGAAGGCAAGGATCACAAGGCATTCCCGAATGTGATGTATCCAGGCGAGAAGGACACCCAGGAGTTCACAATCACCAACTACAACCCAGAACCCACGAGGGTCAACATAACGACTGGCGTGCTGGAGAAGGTCGGAGAGGTGGAAATACCGGTTCAGAATGTCAACGCAACAAACTGGCCGTTCGTTCCGATATCAGGCTACGTTCCCAGCGGAACCGACATGATGAGGGTAACTGTCTACTCGGACACCCCGATGAGCGGCGTTGATATGTTGGTCAGGCTCTACGGTGACTACGGGCTCATCCAGCAGGGTGGACTTGGGTCCGTCGTGTCGTTCACAGTTAAGAAGCCGCTTGAGAGGTCGGAGGGCCTCTACCTGCAGGTCAGGCAGTACGGAGACGCCACCTTCAACGGCACTATCAAGCTTGAGTTCTACAGGATAGTGCCTTGGAAGTGGGTTCAGGTGTGGCCAACCAGCATTGACCTGGACTCCAAGGCCAGCATGACGTTCAAGGCAACCCTGACCGTCCCGAAGGACACTCCGTATGGCCTCTATGAGGGCGCCATATACGTTGACTACGGAACAGGAACAGTGACTATCCCGGTCAGCGTCATTGTGGCGTCGCCGAGCCCATCGTTCGCCTTTGGAGGTGGAGCCAACTCCACTGGCCTCTACGACAACTCCTACCTCTATGGTACACAGGGTGCAGATTATGTAAAAGACGCCAGGCTGTACTACTTCAACGTCCCTGAGGAAGATGCCAAGAACGGGTACATACTCGTGGATGTCAACTGGACAGGAGTGGCAACAGTCGAGCCCGCACTGCTCCAGCCCATGGTGGACGCATGGAGCCTTGAGTACCCCGACGTCTTCGGCCCGTACACCCTTGTGGACTCTGCCAGAGGAGACACTCTGTACATTGGCGTAAGGGGCGAAAGCGTCGTAATGGCAAAAGCTGTACCCGGCCTCAATGCTCTCTGGGTCTACACTCCACATTCAATGGTACCGGTAATACCCTTCCAGGGACGTGTGGACATCGCCAAGCTCTATCCTGAGCAGTGGGTTGTGGTTAAGGAGGACAGCGACGAAACAACCTTCCACCTGACAGTTCCAGACTGGATCGGTGACATCACCGCGACCGCATACGGATTCAGCGCACCCATAGAATACTACGGTGTAACCGCACCCGAGACCGGCAGTTCGGACTACTACACAGTTAACATCACTGACTCACCGCTCCTGAGCATCGAACTCAAGAGCGACTGGGATGACATGGCCGGCGTTGACCTCGACCTCTACGTATACTATAACTACAACGGTTCCTGGATCCTGATGGGGCTTTCAACCACCTCCACATCGGATGAGAGCGTTACCATTGAGTACCCGATGCCCGGCCAGTACATCATTGAAGTCTACTCCTGGAGCAACCCCGCCCCTGGGGCGGCAACCTATGACCTCAGCATCACAAAGGTCGAGGGAACCGAGCTTGAGGTAACCAACATAACCCCAGGGGAGGACGGTTACACCATAACCGCGGCATACAACCTCACCGAGACCAACATGAACGCTACCCAGCCGCTGATGGGAATGATAATCATCGGAAGCGACAAGTTCCCGATAATGTTCACGGTTCCAGTAAAGCTCCTGCCAAGCCCGGTGGACGTCAGGATTACTAGCGTTGAGACCAACGGTAAGAACAAGGTTGGCGAGACCTACAACCTGACAGCTTACATAACCAACGATGGAGTGCTGAACGCCACCAACGTCAGGGTGTACCTCATGAAGGACGGTGTTCCAACGGAGCTTGAGGCAGTGATCCCAGTTATAGGGCCCGGTGAGGTGTACTCAGCATCGTTCCTCGTACCGATAGCAGACACTGAGCAGCACAAGTACACCGTCGTCGTGGAGACCTCCGACGATATCAATCTCGACAATAACCAGAAGAGTGTCTACATTAAGGCCATTGACCTCACTCAGTTCGAAGAGAGTCCTGAAGCCACACCTGCAGAGGAAACAACCGCTCAGGAGAACGTCGAGATAGCTGAGAGCCTTGGAGAGGCTCAGATAACCACCACCATTGAGACAAGGAGATCCTACCGGGTGACTGTGGACGGTGACCACGGAACAATCGTCACGGTACTGATGCTCCTGCCGCCCGACACGATAAACTACAACATCCAGGTTGAGGACGCGACGCTCCTCGGCATTACGGAAGACAGGACGCCCAGAGCCCTTATCCTCTACGTCAAGATCCGCCTCCACTCGCCAGGAGACATCAAGGTTACGTTCATCAGCAGGGAGGATCTGATGGCAATAACTACGATTAACTACGTCTGGAACATGCTCTACAACCAGTACAGCTCGGACTTCGACAAACTGTATGAGAAAGCCGTCAAGATGGGCGTTGACAACGAGACCCTCGCAAAAGCCATGGAGTACAAGAAGAAGGCGGAAGAGTACTACCAGCAGGCATCCGTATACCTCCACGGAACCCAGCGGTTTGACCAGCCATCTGTGATGGAGATACTGGCACTTCAGTACCTCAGCACAGCGTACAGCTCGATATACAAGGCAACCAAGCTGCTCCAGGATGCCATAAAGGCTCTTGAGAGCTCTTAGGGCTGAACTTCCCCTCTTTTTACTTTACGATTTTTCCATCTCCCCAAGGTTTTTAAGAGTAGATACGTTGTTTTGACCCGGTGGCTCCCATGATATACGTTAAAATCTACCGCGTTCAGGGTGAGGTCCTTCTTGCGGCATGCGACGAAGAGCTCCTCGGGAAGACATTCCGCGAGGGCGAACTGAAGCTGGAGGTGAAGGAGCGCTTTTATAAGGGCAATCTGGTGGAGGAGGACGCACTGGAGAACCTCTTGGAGGAGGCCACCATAGCCAACCTTACCGGAGAGCGATGCGTGTCGAAGGCAATTGAGCTGGGCTACGTTGACAGAGAGCGGATTCTGTACATAGACGGAGTCCCCCACGCCCAGATGGCCAGGCTGTTTCTCTGAAGGTTTTTAAACTCTCCTTTCGATTCTCCCTCCGGTGAGACGTATGAGTGAGAGATTCTGCTATCGGTGTGGAATAAGCGAGAGTGAGGGTGGCCCGCTCATAGAGGGACTCTGTCAGGTCTGCTACCGTAAGGAGAACCCCGTACTGCTCATAGAGAGCGAGATAAGCACAGAACTCTGCCAGAACTGCGGGAGCTATCGGAAACGGGGCGTGTGGGTCGACCCCAGCAGCTACGAGCTGGAGGAGCTTATATTTGAGGTTGCTGACAGCGCCCTTATTGAGGCCATGGAAGACTCTTTGAGCGGGGTAGTTAGGGAGTACGAAGTCGTTCCTGCTGAGGAGATTGAGGGAATTGAGAGCCTTCCTGTGGGGAGAGCCGTCATAGCGTTCCAGCCCGTGGACTGGCACATCGAGTACTTCCCCGCGATAATAACCTACGAAGTCCGCGTTAAGGCCAGGACCCATGAACTCCAGATGGAGCTCCACAACGAGAGAAAGCACGTCACGGTCTATGTCCGCCAGACTGTCTGTCCACGCTGTCAGAAGTTCCTTGGGGGCTACTTTGAGGCCATTCTCCAGGTTCGCGCCGAGGACAGGCCCCTGACCGAGGAGGAGAGGAAGGTCATCGGAAAGCTCGTCGAGGAGAAGGTAGATGAGATAATGAGAAAGGACAGGATGGGTTTCATCCAGGACACGATAGAGAAGGAGGAAGGGCTTGACTTTTACATGGGCTCGACTTCTTCAGCAAGAAAGCTCGCCCAAGCCATAAAGGAGCGCTTTGGCGGGACGATAAGTGAGGCCTACGAACTCGTTGGGGTGGACAGGCAGACGAGCAGGGAAGTTTACAGGACAAGCGTCAGCGTAAGGATTCCAAAGTTCCAGAAGGGCGATATAGTGGCCGATAAGCGGGGCAACGTCTACGAGGTCAAGAAGGTCGACGGGAAGGGACTCAGAATCAAGAACCTCTCCACCCACAGGGAGGAGCACAGGGACTGGAAGACCGTGAAGAGGGAGGGCATAGAGATTGTAGAGCACGAGAGGAGCGAGGCCATGGTGACGAGCATTACTCCAAAGGAGGTTCAGCTCATGGACATGGAAACCTACGAGACTTACGAGCTTGAAAAGCCCGGGATAAGCCTTCGTGAAGGGGAAATCTACAGCATGATTGAGGTTAATGGGAAGAGGTACTTCCTCTCCAAGAAGGAATGACCCGCTTCTGCACATCAACCTTTTTAACCTTTGGTTTTGAACCCTTCTCGGTGATGGAGAATGAGAAAAACGGTGGTTATCATAGGCGGTGGAGCGGCCGGAATGAGTGCCGCGTCTCGCGTCAAGAGGCTCAAACCTGAGTGGGACGTCAAGGTCTTCGAGGCAACGGAATGGGTCAGCCACGCTCCCTGCGGCGTGCCATACGTCGTCGAGGGCATCTCACCGAAGGAGAAGCTCATGCACTATCCCCCCGAAGTCTTCATCAAGAAGCGCGGCATAGACCTCCACATGAAGGCCGAAGTCATAGAGGTCGAGCAGGGTAGTGTCCGCGTCAGGGAAGAGGATGGGGAGCACACCTACGAATGGGACTACCTGGTCTTTGCCAACGGTGCCTCGCCACAGGTTCCTGGGATTGAGGTTATTGGGCTTGAGGGAGTTTTCACCGCGGATCTCCCACCGGATGCGGTTGCAATAGCCGATTATATGGAGAAGCACGATGTCAAGGACGTTGTGGTCATAGGTACCGGTTACATAGCCCTTGAAATGGCCGAGGCCTTCGTTGAACGCGGGAAAAACGTAACCCTTATCGGAAGGAGCGAGAGGGTGCTGAGGAAAACCTTTGACAAGGAAATAACCGACATCGTTGAGGAGAAACTCAGGAGCAACCTCAACCTTCGCCTTCAGGAGCTCACTGTGCGTTTCGAGGGCAGGGAGAGGGTCGAGAAGGTGGTTACCGACGCCGGCGAGTACAAAGCCGACCTTGTCATAATAGCGACTGGAATAAAGCCCAACACAGAACTTGCGAGGCAGCTCGGCGTCAGGATAGGGGAGACAGGTGCAATATGGACGAACGAGAAGATGCAGACGAGTGTTGAGAACGTCTATGCCGCCGGCGATGTCGCTGAAACCAAGCACGTAATAACCGGCAGGCGCGTCTGGATGCCCCTCGCACCGGCCGGCAACAAGATGGGCTACGTGGCTGGAAGCAACATAGCCGGAAAGGAAATATACTTCCCCGGTGTTCTGGGCACGAGCATAACCAAGTTCCTCGACCTTGAGATAGGAAAGACAGGCCTCACCGAGGCGGAGGCAATCAAAGAAGGTTATGACGTCAGGACTGCTTTCATAAAGGCCAGAACGAAGCCGCACTACTACCCGGGGGGCAGGGAAATCTGGCTCAAGGGCGTGGTTGACAATGAGACCAACAGGCTCCTCGGCGTTCAGGCGGTCGGTGCCGAGATACTGCCGAGGATTGATTCAGCGGCGGTGATGATTCAGGCCGGCTTCACCACGAAGGATGTGTTCTTCACTGACTTGGCATACGCACCGCCCTTCGCTCCAGTATGGGATCCGCTAATAGTCCTCGCTAGGGTTCTGAAGTTCTGAGCTTTTCTTTTACCTCTTCATCAGTACTAGGCTGCCCCCGAGAAGGAGCAGTCCCAGGCCAAAGGCACCCCCAAATCCTGCCCCTGATATGACGGCCCCGCTCAGGGCGCTACCCGTTATGTATCCCGCCGAACTAACCACGTTGTAGGTTCCCATAGCGCTGCCCTTCTCCTTCTCTCCCGCCCTCTCGCTCACTATGGCCGTCGAGGAGACCCCGATAAAAGTCCAGGAGTAGCCAGCCAGGGCGTATGACACGAGGATGAGGGGCAACAGGGCCGGCGATGCAACCAGTCCACCCAGTACCGTCACAAAAGCCCCGGCGCGGAGTAGCAGACCCTTCCTCAGGGTTCTCTCTTTTTCCTGCCCCATACTGAGACTTACACGAGTGTAGTTGAGTGCCGCTATGGTGGAGTTCACGATAAGGGCGAGGTAAACTGTTCCCCTGCCAAAGCCGCTCTCCGTGAGGAGAACCGGTATCTGGGGAAAGTACAGCCCTGCCGCTACCCAGAACAGGAAAAACGCTACGTAGAACCTCTTCAGCTCGTTGGGCAGGCTGAAGTTGGTGTGGAGTATAAAGGAGGGCATATAACGGGCCTTTTCGATAACGTAGTTTCCGAAAGCGGCTATTGACCTTCTGTTGATGTACACGGGCGCCTCGCGTATCAGGCGTTGGGCCATTGGTACAGCGAGGAGGCCTATCAGGCCGAACGCAAGGAATAGCTGAGGTATGGTAAGGAAGCGCGAAAGACCGAAACCAAGGACCAAGCCGAGAACCCAGCCCCAGCCGCTTACCTCGTTAAACTTTCCTATGCCGTAGCCCCAGCTGTGTTTTCTAACGCTCCTCAAGACCAACGCTATGGGAACCGGAAGGGTGGATGCCAGAAAGAAGGCGTACGCTGTGTTGACAGCTATGAGCTGGGATGGAGTTTTTGCAAAGGCCATAAGAGGGAGGAATACCGGCACACTGATGAAGCCGAGGATTATAAAGGGTTTTCTCCTCAGGGTTCTGTCGCTGAGCCTGCCCCAGAAGAGGGCCCCTAGCATCGAGGCAAGGCTGGCCAGGGCAAAGGCGGCCCCGACCGTTGAGGCACTCCCGCCGAGCTGGAGGAGGTAGAGGCTGACAAGCGCTGAGCTTCCACCCGTGGCTACCTTGAAGGGCACGAAGGAGTAGAACCACCTTGGGATGGTGGGTATATAGCGGTAGCGGTTTGCTATGGTGGCGTTTCTCACTGCGACCGCCGTTCTCTGACTCATTTTTTCACCCTGAGGGCTTCGGGAGTGGGGATCGGTTTAAAAAGGTTGCTGGTGGAAAACCTACCTGGATGTTCAAGTGTGGCTACCTAGCATACTGTGCTTCATCCCGATAGTGGAGAAAACCTTAATTAATCCCCAGACCCAGTTTGTCCGGGAGGCATATGTGCGAGTACGTCTACGAGAACGGGCACAGATGCAGGCTAAAACCAGTTGAGGGTTCAAAGTATTGCCCCCTGCACATCCCCTACGATGAAGGCGAGCGGCTTCTGGGGGAGGGAATAAGAGAAATCAAGGAGAAGGCTTTTCTGAGGAGGCTGAAAGCAGGCCAGACGTACTTCGAAGGCGTTTACCTGTATGACATTAAGGTAAGCGGTTTTAGGGCGGAGAGGCCCCTGGTGTTCAAGAACTCCAGGATCATGAACCTGCTTCTGGACTCCGTAAGCCTTAGGGGCCTGACTGTCTACAGTTCCCACGTTGGCAGAATTGTCGTTTTTGGGAGTGAGCTCGGGACGATACTGATTCACAACTCGCAGGTGTTCGGCCTAAACATCATCATGGTAAAGTTCTCAAATTCGGTATACGTCTGGGATTCAAGCGTCCGCTACGTCATGATAAACTCTGTCGAGTACATCGGGAGGGGCCTCCGGGGGGAGGAGGAGTACGGCGAAAAGAGGGCACTCGGGCGGATAGAGCTGGGCGGCCTCAGAGACGTAAGGAGAATTGGAATCAACGTCCGCTACCCGCTCATGAAACGCATTCTGGAGGAGCACGGCATAAAGCCGGCAACATCCTCTGAAAGAAGCGTGAAGGTAACGGCGTTAATGCTGCGGGACATAGAGTTCGACCAGTCGGCGAGGTTTAAGAGGCAGGTCAGGCTGAGCGTGAGGCGCTTCCACGGCGGTCTCGTATTCGAGAACCTAAGGGTCTTCGGCCACGCCGAGATACTTGGTAGCTGGCTTAAGAACCCCGAGTTCGTCCATACGAAGGTTATGGGCAACATGATATTCCGGAAGACGTCCTTTCACGGGGACTTCACGTGGAATTCCACTGTCCTTCCCAACATACCTGTCGAACTGAGCGTTGAGGGTTTTGTTGAAGTTGAAGACTGCAGGTTCAACAGTTACCGCGCGGCGGAAGTCTTCTACCGTCTTGCCAGGATAAGCTGGGAGAGGAACGGGGACTTTGAGAGGGCGGACGGGTATTACTACCTTGAGATGGTCGCCAAGAGGAACTCCCGGCTGAGCGGCAGGAGAAAGGGCCTCAAAAAGTTCTTTCTCAAACTGGAGGGCATTTTCGAGTGGCTCTTTGCCGACCTGACCTGCAGGTATGGAACCGACTGGAAGAGGCCGATACTCATATGGATCCTAGCTGTCAACGTCTTCTTCCCGGTTCTGTTCTTCCTGACTAACAGTGTAGAGGGACTATCAAGCAGCATGGCCTTTCTCGACTACGAATACTTCAGCGTCGTAACGGCCACGACCCTGGGCTACGGTGACTACCACCCGATAGGCGTCGGCAGGGTCATCGCCTCGGTGGAGGCCCTCTTTGGAATGTTTATGTGGGCAGTGTTCCTGACAGTCTTCGCGAGAAAGTACATGAGGTGATCCCATGCGCGTTGGGCTTATAATCAACCCGATAGCCGGGATGGGTGGGAAGGTCGCCCTCAAGGGCACGGACGGTGTTGTTGATGAGGCCGTCAGGAGGGGTGCCAGACCCGTGGCGGCCGACCTGGTGAGGCTCTTCCTGGCCGAGCTGGACCACTACGGTAAAGCTGGAAAAATCGAGTTCCTCACCGGCCCGAGGCCGCTCGGTGAGGACGTTTTAAAGGAGTTTGACATCCCATTTGAGGTAATCGGGCACAGGGAGATAGGCTACCGCGTCCTTGACGGTGTCGAAATTCCCGACACGACTTCAGAGGACACCAAGGAGCTCGCGAGAAGGATGCTCGGAAAGGTTGACCTCCTCCTCTTTGCGGGCGGAGACGGAACGGCCAGGGATGTGGTTGAGGCAATCGATGAGAATCTCCCGATCCTCGGAATCCCCACCGGGGTTAAGATGTACTCTGGTGTTTTTGCCACCTCGCCAGAGGACGCGGCGAGGGTTCTGGTGGAGTTTCTCCATGGTAGTGTAAAGCTTGAAGAGCGTGAGGTAAGGGACATAGATGAAGACGCCTACCGCCACGACGAGGTTAAAGCGAGGACCTACGGGAAGGCCATCGTCCCGGTTGTCGAGACCCTTGTCCAGGGGAGCAAGGAGAGACTTCCACTCGATGAAGAGGAAGAGCTTGAGGCCATAGCCGAAGCGGTTGCAGAGGAGATACTTGAAAGGGATGGAGTTTATTTCCTTGGCTCCGGTTCGACAATCAAGAGGATAAAGGACAGGCTTGGTATAGATGGAACTCTCCTTGGTGTTGATGTCGTTGAAGTCAGGGACGGGAAGGCGGAACTGCTCGTGAAGGACGCGGCTGAAAGGGACCTCCTCCACTTCACTGACAGAGGTCCGAAAATAGTCGTTACGGTGATAGGGGGTCTCGGCTTTCTCTTCGGAAGGGGTAACCAGCAGTTTTCCGCCGAGGTGTTGAGGAGGATCCCGAAGGAGAACATCCTCGTTGTGGCAACGCCATCGAAGATAGCCGGCAGCGCGGTTCGGGTCTACACGGGCGACAGGGAAGTTGACGAAAAGCTCCGGGGCTACATCAGGGTTCGCGTGAGTCCGTGGATGGAGCGGGTAGTCAGGGTCGTTTAGGGGAGCGAACCAGAACCCGTTTATACAACCTCCCCGTATTTTTAACCGGTGGACTTATGGGGTATTCCAAGATAGCCGTCAGGCTTTTTTAGAGGAAGGGCGAGGACGTTTTCTACGACTCGGTCTATCGCGGAAGAACCCCCAAGGTTTTCGGGATGGACGAGTGGCCGGGAAAGGTGAAGAGCCTTCTGGAGGTGGCGAAGTCCGAGAACAAGTATGCAGAAGGCATCCAGAAGAGATACACACCCCTGGACGAAGCGTTCTACTCCGGAAACCCGCCGAAGTTTGGAGGAAACATCCTGGTGGATCTAGGAGAGACCTACAGCATAACCATCGCGGGAATGGCCTTCCTCGTCGTGAGCGCGTGGTCAGAAAAAGGAGGGACTTAATGATAAGGCCTATGAGGCCAACGGCGTTCCGCCGGCCCGATGAGAAAGCACGTCCTAATGGGCGGGGGCATTTATATACCGCACGCCCGAAACAATAGGTGTGGAGTGGGGCGAGATGCCCCTTTAGCCCCTCAGACTTTTCACTATTTCCTCCATGACTCCCAGGAAGGTCTCCACCTCTTCAATGCTGTTGTAAACGTGGAACGAGGCCCTCACGGTTCCGTTGATGCCCAGCCTCTTCATGACCGGCAGGGCGCAGTGGTGGCCGGAGCGAACCATTATCCTGTGCTCGTCGAGTATCGCCGCGACGTCGTGCGGGTGGAGCGGCGGAACGTTGAAGCTCACAACACCGGCGTGTTTTTTCAGGTTCCTCGGCCCGTACCACGGGACTTCAAGTTCGTCGAGGCCCTCCGTGATGCGCTTCACGAGTTTGTACTCCTGCCTTTCGATTTTGTCGAGGCCTATCTTCTCGATGTACTTTATTCCAGCGGCGAGACCTATTGCTCCGCCTATGTTGGGCGTTCCTGCTTCAAACCTCTCCGGCGGCTCGGTTAGCTTGTAACAGCACAGGTCAACATCCTCTATGGTTCCACCTCCAAGGAAAGGAGGCTCGAAGGTGTCAAAGAACTCCTCATTGATGTAGAGGACCCCAATTCCCGTGGGCCCCATCGGCCCCTTGTGGCCAGAAAAGCCCAGGAAGTCGGCGCGGAACTTCTTGACGTCAACCTCCATGTGGCCAGCGCTCTGGGCAGCGTCAATGACGAATATCGCCCCCTCCTCCTTGGCCATCTTTCCGAGCTCCTCGATCTCGTGGATGACGCCGAGGGCGTTGGAGACGTGCTGAACCGCGACGAGCTTTGCCCCCTTAATCTTCCTTTCCGCGTCGCTCAGGTCTAGGTTGCCCTCGTCGTCGCCCTCGATGAACTCCAGCTTCAGGCTGAGCTTTTTGGCCAGCCTCTGCCAGGGGAGCAGATCGGAGTGGTGCTCATAGGGCGTGGTCACTATCTTGTCGCCGGGCTTGAAGAGGTGTTCGAGCCCCAAAGCCACGAGGTTGAGGCTCTCGCTGGTGTTCTTGGTGAACACTATTTCTTCAAACTTGGCGTTGAGGAAATCGGCAACAATCTTCCTGCTCTCTTCGTACTTGTGGGTCGCCATCTGGGAGAGCCTGTGGATCCCCCTGTGGACGTTGGCACGGTACTTCAGGTAGTACTCGTCCATGGCCTCTACCACGGGTTTCGGGGTGAGAGAGGTTGCGGTGTTGTCGAAGTATATGACCTCAGAAGTCAGGGG
Organism: Thermococcus sp. M36; assembly: GCF_012027355.1. Taxonomy (NCBI): domain Archaea; kingdom Methanobacteriati; phylum Methanobacteriota; class Thermococci; order Thermococcales; family Thermococcaceae; genus Thermococcus; species Thermococcus sp. M36. Next base: position 257,164 of record NZ_SNUH01000002.1, on the reverse strand, counting down.
TATGTCCTTCCTTACATCATCAGGGATCCTCATGCAACCACCTCCAGAACTCCGGCACAGTCGTATATGGCCTTTGCCATCTCGCGGCCCTTGTTGGAGTCTTCGAGCATTTTGATTATTATTTTTCCGCTCGGGTAAACGCTCGTCTCGTAGCCCTCCATCTCAAGGATCAGCATCATGCCGGGGATGAGCTTTTTGACTGCATAGCCCCTCTGCTTGAGACACTGGGCCGTCTTCGTCAGGTCTATCTTAACCTGCTTCTCCCATGAGTAGCCGCTTATAACGATGCCCTTCATCGTGGTGCAGGGTTTTGCGATTATCATGTCCACCACCCGTTTGAAATTTGGAAAAGTGGCCTTATACGGCTTTCTCAAACCGAAGGTTGGGGACAAAAGTGAGAATTGGGAAAAAAGGTCAGCAGACCCTCGGGACGGGGTCCCCGGCCGGCGGCTCCAGGAACCTCTTACCCCCGATTCCGGTCTCAACGAGAACCTTGCCCCGGTACTGGTCTATCACTTCGCCGATTATCGCGGCGTTCCTGCCTTTTTCCGTGCCTCTCATAGCCCTTAAGGCCTCCTCAGCGTGCTCCTTCGGGACTATCATGACGACCTTGCCCTCGTTGGCTACATCGAAGGGGCTTATTCCAAGCATGTCGCTCGCCGCCCTGACCTCTGGCCTTATTGGGACGTCCGCCTCCCTTATGAGTATACCGACGTCCGCTTTTCTGGCCATCTCGTTGAGGGCGTTGCTCAGCCCGCCCCTCGTCGGGTCCTTCATGGCGTGGATGTTCTCCCAGCCAATGGCCTTTGCCACGGCCTCAACCACTTCCCATATCGGGGCCACGTCGCTCTCCAGCTCGGTCTCGAAAGCTATCCCCTCGCGGTGGCTCATCAGGGCGATGCCGTGGTCGCCAACGGTGCCGCTGACGAGGACGACATCACCGACCTTCGCCCCCGAGTCGGTTATCGGCCTCTCGGCTATCCCTATTCCTGCTGTAATGACGAACATCTCTATGCCGTCCTCGACGACCTTGGTGTCGCCGGTGACTATCGGAACCGGGACTTCTCTGGCCGTTTCATCCATCGAGCGGAGGATTTTCTTCAGGTCTTCGCCGTCGAAGCCCTCACCGATTATCATAGAGTTGGCTAGAGCGAGGGGCTTTGCCCCCATAACTGCCAGATCGTTCACTGTTCCGCTGACTGAAAGACGGCCAATGTCTCCCCCCGGAAAGAAGAGCGGCCTCACTGTGTGCCCGTCTATCGTGAAGACGAGGTGCTTATCTCCGAGGGGTATCGTCGCCCCGTCGTCGAGGGCATCCAGTCCAACTCCTCCTGCGCTCTTGAGGGTCAGTGTCCTCAGTATGACGTCCCTCAAGAGCTCCTCCATTATTTCCCCGCCTGCTCCGTGTTCGAGCTTGATCTTCATCTTTCTCCCCCCAGTTATCGTTGTGAATAAATTGAATTTAACCTTTCCTCACAACATCAGGTCCTCCTTCGTGAGGTATCCCTCAAGGTACAGGCCGCCGAGGAAAGCCTGTCCCACGTTTATCCCGTTGTCGCCGCGCGGCACCTCGTGGGTGGTGTAGAAGTTCAGGCCGTTCGCTTCAGCCATCTTCCTCACCGTCTTGACTATCAGCTCATTGAAGGCGACCCCACCGCTGATGCCGATGTTCCTCACGCCAAACTCCTTCGCCCTTTCCACCGCAACGTCCGCAAAGGCCCTTCCCAGGGCGAGGTGGACTGAGTAGGCTATGTCCGCCGGGGCAGCCCTGTCCAGAACCTCCAAAGCGTCCCTGAACAGCTCATCAACCTTTATCAGCTCGCCCTCGACCGGAACCTCGAACTTGAGGTCGTTCTTGCCGCGCATCGCGAAGCTCTCAAGCTTCATCGCGGCCTCGCCCTCGTAGTGCCTTCTGTATGCCACGTTGAGGAGCACAGCGAAAGCGTCGAGAACTCTTCCCGTTGAGGACGCATAGCCCGTGTTTATTCCCTTCGCGAGCTGGTTCAGAATCACTTTGAACTCGACCTTCCCGTAGCGGAGGCTCTCTACCGCCTTGGGACAGCACCTCTCTATTATCCCCTCCAGCTCCTCAACACCGTATATCTTGCTGAGCACACCCATAAGCGCCCTCAGCGGGTAGTAGCTTGCCAGATCTCCGCCGGGGAGCGGGTAGTAGTCTATGTGGGCCAATCTCTCCACGTCCTCGTAGCTCAGGTATATTACCTCACCGCCCCAGGTGTTTCCGTCGGTGCCGTAGCCAACCCCGTCAACCGCTATCCCTATGATTTCATCCAGACCGTTCTCGGCCATAACGCTCGCTATGTGAGCGTAGTGGTGCTGGACCTGCAGGAGCTCGGTCCCCAGCTCATTGGCCATTTCCATTGCCAGCTTGGTCGTGTTGTAACTCGGGTGCAGGTCGGCGACTATTAAGTCGAAGTCCTTAACGCGGAGGATCCTCTGGAAGTGCCCTATGGCTTCCCTCATGAACTCAAGAACCTCAACTTTGGATGTGTTGCCTATGTACTGGCTCGGGTAGACCTTCCCGTTCTTTGCCACGCCGAAGGCGTTCATCAGCTCGGCCCCAACGGCCAGGCCGCGGTATTCAAAGGGTATCTCTATCGGCAGAGGCACGAAGCCCCTGCTCCTTCTTATAACCGCCCTCCTGCCGTTCACGAAGCGTATAACGCTGTCGTCAGCCCTATTGAGTATCTTCCTGTTGTGGAGCAGGAAGTAGTCCGCAACGTCCTTCAGCTCCCTAAAGGCCCTCTCGTTGTCCTTTACCATCGGCATTCCCGGGTAGTTGGCGGAGGTCATGACGTAGACTTTGCTTCTGCTCCAGTGGAAGAGGATGTAGTGGGTTCCCGCGTATGGGAGCATGACGCCTATTGTGTGCAGTCCCGGGGCAAGGTTCTCCGGCAGCGGGAACGGCTCCCTCTTGCGGAGGGTCACGATTGGCCTCCTGTAAGAGGTCAGCTCCTCAAGCTCCTCCGGCGAGACGAAGGCGAACTCCTCCACAGTCTCGACGTCCTTTGCCATTATAGCAAAGGGCTTCTGGGGCCTGTGGGTTCTCCTCCTCAGCTCCGCAACAGCTTCCTCGTTGGTGGCATCACAGGCGAGGTGGATCCCGCCGATACCCTTTATCGCCACTATGTATCCCTTATCAATGAGCTCTGCCGCCTTTTTCAGCGGGTCTCCGGTTATCTCCTCTCCATTGTTCGTGTAGAGCCTGTAAGATGGTCCGCAGACGGGACAGCAGACAGGCTCCGCGTGATAGCGCCTGTTGAGGGGATCTTTGTACTCGCTCTCACAATAGTCGCACATCGGGAACTCTCTCATCGTGGTGTTGATTCTATCGTATGGCAAATCCTCGATGATCGTGAACCTTGGCCCGCAGTTGGTGCAGACTATGAAGGGGTACATGTAGCGCTTGTCCGCTGGGTTGAAAAGCTCCCTCAGACAGTCGTCGCATATCGCTATGTCTGGAGGGATTATCGAGTCTCCACCCCCTCCGCCCTGGGAGCTCTTTTCTATGTAGAAGCGGTCGAATCCCTGGATGGGTATCTCTTTTTTCTTCACACTTTCTATCCTCGCAAGCGGGGGCTTTTTTGCATAGAGGTCGCGGATAAAGGCCTCTATGTTTCCCTCATCGCCCTCGACCACTATCTCGACGCCTGCATCGCCGAGGTTCTTGACGTAGCCCCTCAACCCGTGCTCGTGTGCTATCCTGTAAACGAAGGGACGGAAGCCGACGGCCTGAACGATACCCTGAACGTGAAGCCTGTAAGCTTTCATTCCTCCCACCGCTTTTTTCTTGGTGATCCGGGCCTTTATAGGTTTCTAAAACCAAAAGTTGAAAACGGGAGGGGAGTTTTGAACCTTTGGTGTTAGAATAACGCCCCATACTTGTAGAATATCGAGCATGTCCCCTCGTAGGAGACCATACACGGGCCTATCGGACTCCTCGGCGTGCACGTCTTGCCGAAGTGCGGACACTGCGGGGGCAGTGCAAGGCCGCGGAGGATTGCACCGCAGAGGCATCCCTTTTCGAGATCCGGGAGCTTGGGGACCTCAGGGTCGTAGTAGGTTCTTATCTCCAGATCTTTCCACTCCTTCCTCAGCTCAAGGCCGCTCCTGGGCATGACGCCGAGTGCGCGCCACCTGGCGTCTTTAACCTCAAAGAACTTGTCTATGAGCATCTGGGCGGTAACGTTACCCTCGTATTTAACGACTCGCGTGTACTCGTTGATTATCCTGGCTTCCCCGTTCTTGGCCATTCTGACCAGGAGGAGTATGGCCAGTAGCATGTCAACCGGCTCGAAGCCGGCTATGACCTGGGGTATGCCGTAGTCGGTCGTTATGTACTCCCAGCCCCTCACGCCGATTATTGTGGAAACGTGGCCAGGGTCGATGAGGCCGTGGAACCTTGTCCCCTGCTTTACGAGCACCTCGACAGCTGGGGGAGTTAAGCGGTGGACCGAGTATATCTTGAAGTTTTCCAGCCCTTCCTCGGCAACGGCGTTAAGCATTCCCGCGGCCGGGGCTGTGGTCGTCTCGAAGCCCGGTGAGAAGTGCACGACCGTCCTGTCGGGGTTCTCTTTGGCTATCTTGTAGGTGTCAAAGATCGAATAGACAACCCTAACATCGTAGCCCTCGCTCTTTAAGTCGGCGAAGCTACCCCTTGGGGTCGGGATCTTATACATGTCCCCGAAGGTGGTAAGGATTATCCTGTCCCCCTCGGCGTAGGCCTGTCTCATTATCTCCTGCATCTTTACTATGTCCTCGACGGGGGTTATGCAGACGGGACAGCCCGGGCCGCTTACTATCTTGATGTTGTCCGGCAAGAGGGAGCGGATCCCGGAGCGCGTTACCGTATCCTCGTGGGTTCCGCAGACGTGCATGAACCGCAGCTCGTCGAGGCCCTTTGCCTCCTCGTGTATCTGCCTGACTATCTTCTGGGCGAGCTCCCTGTCCTTGAACTTCTCCAGCATCTCAGTTCCCTCCCGGGAGTCCCTCACCCCTGGTTATTCTGAAGACTTCGTCCCATGCTTCAAGTATCTCCCTCGCCCTCTCCTCGTCCAGCTTTTCTATCGCGAATCCCGTGTGGACTATGACGTAGTCCCCCACTTTAACGTCGGGGAGCAGGTCAAGGCGCGCTTCTCTCTTAACGCCGCCGAAATCGACTATCGCGACGTTTCCCTTTATTTCAAGTACTTTTGCGGGAACCGCCAAGCACATTTTGTGTCACCTACCCCTACCTTTACCCGGGTCTTTTTAAATGTTGCATGACATCGAGTTCCTTCGTGCCTTTCGGTTTAAGGGATTAACTGGACAAAAATGGTAACCGTGGGTGTAGTGCTGGTTTTTAGCGGGATGCAATGAACCGGGGACAACGGGAGCCCCCCTGAATTGGCCATCGGTGGAGGAGAGGATGTTCTTTCTGTTTTGTGGTTCCGCAACCTTTTTAATTATGCCGTATAAACCGCATCCAGTAGTGTGCGGGGAGTGCGGACTATGGACACCAGAGAGAGGATTTTAAAGGCCTCAGAAAAGCTCTTTGCTGAAAAAGGGTACGATGAGACAACCGTGGACGAGATAGTTGAGAAAGCAGGTGTTGCAAAGGGTACGTTCTACAACTACTTCCGGAGCAAAGAGGAGCTCATAAAAATCGTGGCCCTTGAGTCCCTCCCATACTCTGCCATAAGGGAGGAGCTTGAGAAGGAACACGGGAGCCTGCGGGAGTTCCTTGAGAGCATCGCCAACGCGTACATACGATACTACTGCGACCCGGTACTTAGATCGCTCTTTTTCTATACCCTCGCGGTCAAGAACAAGATCAGGGAGGTTGAGGAGATACACAGGACATTCTGCACCGAGGCCATATCAAAGGGTGCAAAGAAAATAGCGGAGCTTGCAGGGGTTGACGAACAGACGGCGATGGTTGTGTTCAAGGCTTTTTACGGGGCCCTGCTCTCCAGGCTCATCTTCGCGGGTTACTCCTGTGAGCCGGATGTCGATTATGTTTCGGAAATTATACACCTGATAGAGAGAAGCTTGAAAAACTAATTTGTTTGTATGTCTGATATTCTGTGTTTCCCAATTTTTTCGAAATTTTTTGCTAAGGTGTGGAAAATTGGGGGCTGTGTATACTATTGTATTTACACCTTCGGCTTTTGTTTAGAGGTTTAATTTACTGCATCATGCTCACTGTTGTCCTTCGATATAAAAGGTTCGGATTGTACATGGATATTCGTGTGATATTACGAATTTTAGCATTATCACGGCCGTCTGAACACTATGATTTCCCCAATTCGGAAAAATGTGTACATTTTGTTACTAATTGACCGAATGGCCATAAAATTGCATTAAAAACTGGATCCTGTGTGGGACACAAAGTTAGGGAAAATTATTTAAACGATTCATGCTGAAACCGTTCGAATAAACTGACTAGTCAGTCATCAGGCTGGTGGTGGGTATGGCAGAGAAGCTCGTACCAGTGGTCTGCCCGTGGTGTTCCGTCGGCTGTAGGTTCTACATAGTGAACGTCAACGGGTATCCAAAGAAGATTGAGTTTGACTACGACCACGAGACCAGAAACCACGGCAAGCTCTGTCCGAAAGGCGTCGCTGCCTTCCAGTACCTCAGGCACCCAGACAGGCTTAAGAAGCCTCTCAAGAGAGTCGGCGAGAGGGGCGAGGGCAAGTTCGTGGAGATAAGCTGGGAGGAAGCTATTAAGGAAATTGCCCAGAAGCTCAAGGAAATCAAGGAGAAGTATGGCCCGGAGGCTCTCGCTTTTCTCGGAAGTGAAAGGTGCTCCATAGAGGAGAACTACGTTCTCCAGAAGCTGGCAAGGGCTTTGGGAACCAACAACATCGAGTATGTATGTAGGATGTGTCAGTCGACCGCCGTTGCAGGTAAAGGAATGGTTCTTGGACACCCCGGCCTGACGAACCCCTTCGAGGACATTCTTAAGGCCAAGGTCATCGTCCTCTGGGGATACAATCCGGCTGCGACCAACCCGGTCTTCTTCGGCCAGTACATTGAGAAAGCAATCCTCGACAACGGTGCCAAGCTAATCGTCGTTGATCCGAGGAAGACAAAGACCGCGAAGTACGCGGACATACACATACAGCCCTATCCTGGAACCGACCTTGCTGTTGCCCTGGCCATGCTCAACGTCATAATCACCGAGGAGCTCTATGATAAGGACTTCGTGGCGGAGCGCACGGAAGGCCTTGAGGAGCTCGCCAAGACCGTCGAAAAGTACACCCCGGAGTGGGCTGAAAAGGTCAGCGGTGTTCCCGTTGAACTCATAAGGAAGGCCGCAATCACCTTTGCAACGGCCGGAACCGCCGCCCTGCTGACGAACGAGGGCGTGAACCAGCACGCCAACGGAACGAGGACTGTTATGGCTATCACTGAGATGATGGTTCTCTGCGGCTACTTTGGAAAGGAGGGCGTTATGTCTGGAGCTATACCCGGTGCCCACAACGGTATGGGCGCTGGCCTCATGGGTGTTGGACCACACGAACTGCCAGGAAGATTCCCGCTCCACGCAGAGGAGCACAAGAGGAGAATCGAGGAGGCATGGGGCTTCAAGATCCCAGAGAAGCCTGGAATCACTTACGTTGAAATGATTGACGCAATCCTTGAGGGCAAGCTCAAGGCCCTCTACGTCATGGGAACCAATCCTGCCAAGGCCCTTCCGAACCTCAAGAAGGCTGAGGAGGCCTTTAAGAACATCGAGTTCCTCGTCGTCCAGGATATCTTCCTTACTGAGACCGCGAAATACGCCGACATAGTACTTCCAGCGGCTGCATGGTTTGAGAAAGACGGAACCGCCATAAGCTTCGAGAGAAGGGTGCAGAGGAGCTTTAAAGCCGCCGATGCTCCCGGAGAGGCAAAGCCTGACTGGGAAATCCTGGTTCTGCTCGCGAGGGAGCTGGGTCTCGGGGAGTACTTCAATTACTCAGACGTTGACGACATCCTGAGGGAGATCAACAGAACCATACCCTTCCTCACGGGTGCGACCCCCGAGAGGCTCAAGAACAAGCTCTCCGGCTGTATGATACCATGTCCCGACGAGGAGACAGAGACCCCGAGGCTCTTCGTTGACGGGTTCCTCACGCCCAGCGGGAAGGCCCAGCTCATACCAGTTGAGTACAAGGAGCCCGGAGAGGTTCCCGATGAGGAGTATCCCTTCTGGCTCACCAACTACAGGCTCGTTGGCCACTTCCACACCGGAACCATGAGTCACAGGAGCAAGAGCCTGAGCAAGAGGTGGCCGGAGGAGTACATTGAGATCAACGAGAACGACGCGAAGAGGCTCGGCATAAAGGACGGCGACCTCGTGAGGGTCGAGACCAGGCGCGGGGCGCTCGTCTTCAAGGCTAAGGTCACACCGCACATCAGGGAGGGCGTCGTTGCCGCACCGTGGCACTGGGACTTCAACTACCTGACCAAGGACGTCCTCGACGAATACGCCAAGATGCCCGAGCTGAAGACGGCCGCATGTAGAATCTCCAAGGTTGAGGGGTGATTTAAATGAGCAAGAAGATATTTATCGATTTTAAGCGCTGCATCGCCTGTAAGGCCTGTGAAGTCGCCTGTGAAATGGAGCACGGGGAAGCGAGGATTAGGGTTTTTGAGTTCCCCGACCTGACCAGCGTCGCCTTCAACTGCCGCCACTGTGAAAAGGCCCCGTGTATGGAGGTCTGTCCGGTCAACGCACTCTCCAAGGACGATGATGGCGCAGTCGTTCTCGACCCCCTCAAGTGTATCGGCTGTCTCATGTGCGGCCTTGCCTGTCCATTCGGCATTCCGAAGATAGACGAGTACAACAAGATAATGGACAAGTGCGACCTCTGTGCCCACAGGAGAGCCGAAGGAAAGCTTCCAGCTTGTGTCTCAGCGTGTCCAACTGAGGCCCTCAAGTACGGCGACATAAACGATGTCCTCTGGGCCAGAGAAGGAAAGATAGTCGCCGAGCTTAAGGACATCGGCGACAGGACCAACGTCCTCGAGGCCTACATCATCAGATGAAAGGAGGTGCCGGGATGAACGCCTCTCCCTTCATCATATCTTTTTTGATCCCCCTGCTCCTCGGTCCGTTCCTGTTTAAATTGGACGGAAGAAAGGCTGATGTATTCATGCTCATCGCCGTTGTCTCCTCCTTCCTGGCCAATCTAGTCGGAGTCATCGAATACCTGAAAGTCGGTGGCTCCCATCACATCGTTTACCTCGAAACGTCCACCCTCGGTGAAGTCTACGGCATTATAATCGACCCAATGAGCGTTTTGGTCGGTTTTGTCGTGAGCTTGGCTGGCGTGCTGTTCCTTCTCTACGCGGTGGACTACATGAGCGAGAGGAACAAGCAGCACCCTGTCTACTCTGATAAGGGCAGGTTCTACGCCTGGATGGTCATCTTCGTTGGGGCTACGCTGGCGTTCATATACTCCTCCACGACGCTTCAGCTGCTCATATTCTTCGAGATAATGGGACTCGCCTGCTGGGGTGTCGTTGGGTATTATAAGAGTCCGAAAGCCGAGAGGGCTGCGTACAAGGCCCTGCTCGTGCCGAACTTCGGTGCCATGGTGGGCCTCTATACCACCGTTGGCATTGGCATCCTCAAGCTCCATGATTTGAGCATCTATGCGCTCCAGAACCTGAATGATGAGCTCAAGCTTCTCGTGTTCCTTGGCGTAATGGTTGCGGCCTTTACCAAGAGCGCCCAGTTCCCGCTCTATTCATGGCTTCCGGACGCGATGGCCGCTCCTACCCCAGCGAGTGCCTTCCTCCACGGTGCAGCGATGGTTGAGATGGGTGTCTATCTGCTCGCCAGGGTTACCCAGTTCATGCAGCCGATTCCAGAGACAGCTTTCTACATTATGCTCGTCTTCGTCTCGCTGACCCTGCTCATAGCAATTCTCTACTACCCGCTCCAGAAGGACGCCAAGAGACTCCTTGCTTACTCCACCATAGCAGAGGCCGGAGTGATGTACGTCGGCGTGCTCTATGCCGTGCTCGGCTCGGCTTACGGCCTCCAGGCGGCCATGTTCCAGCTGGCCAACCACGCTTTCGTCAAGGGGCTCGCCTTCCTCACCGCGGGAACCTTCAGCTACGCCTTTGGAACGCTCGACATGGAGAAGATTAAGGGCCTCGGAAAGCTCGTTCCGGTCGTTGGTGCAAGCTGGTTCTTAGCCCTTCTCGGTCTGGCTGGAGTTCCTCCGCTCGGCCTGTTCTTCAGTAAAGCGTATCTCTTCATGAACGCGTCTTCAATAACTAGCTGGGTTGGCTGGATTCCGCTCTTCCTAGTGCTGGCCGATGCCACGGTTTTCCTTGCGGTATCGCTCGGGTGGATTAAGAGGATGGTGTTCAGCGAGCCCCTCCAGGAGAGTGCAGAAGTTTCTCCTCTGATGCGCTTTGTCCTCGTAGTCCTAATAGTCCTGTCCATCGTTGCGCCGTTCCTGAGCGTGAAGCTCGTGACTCAGATAGGGTTCATGGGGTGATGCGGGATGATGGAAATTCCGATCGCGCTCTACTCACTCTCAGCGATTTCCGGCCTGGTTGGGGACTTTAAGCGGAGCATTAAGATTTCGAGCGTCCTCTCAGCCATGGCATCCTTATCCCTCCTGAGCATAGCTGCTGATGCCCTATCCAGGGGGCTTCCCGTTCAGGAGAGCTTTTTGGGCATTCCCCTAATCATAGACAGCCTCTCCCTCCCGTTCCTGTTCATCATCGCCCTGCTCAGCCTCGTGGTTTCAGTGTACTCCATCTCTTATATGGAAGTCCACAGAGATATCGGAAGACCACTGGCGTACACCCTCCTCTACAGCACGTTCGTGCTGTCGATTGTATTCGTGGCTCTGACGTCAAACCTGCTCTGGTTCGTCTTCTTCTGGGAGCTGATGACTCTAACTTCCTTCGTCTTCGTGAGCTGGAGGCAGCAGGACGCTGGAATTAAATACCTCCTTACCATGCAGCTCGCCAACACGGTGCCCCTCTTCGTGGCCCTCGGCATAATTTACTCCGCCACTGGAAGCTTCAGCGTTGATTACGCCACGCTTAAGGAGGTTGCATCGTCCATTTCTCCGGCCCAGCTCAAGCTGCTCTACGCTATGTTCCTCGTAACTTTCCTTGCGAAATCTGGAAGCGTGCCCTTCCAGTTCTGGGTACCTGATGCCTACGAAGCCGCTCCCAGCAATATAGCCTCGCTGATGGCCGGCGTCATGGAGAAGATGGCGGTTTACGGTCTGATAAGACTCCTCTGCAACGCCCTGCCATGCAGTGAGAGCGTTGGCTACATTCTCGTCATCGTCGGCATACTCACCATGACCTTCGGAACCCTCTATGCCCTCAGAGAGACCCACGCGAAGAGACTCCTGGCGTACTCAAGCGTTGGACAAATGGGCTACATCTGGTTCGCGGTGGGCATGGGTATGGTCTTCCTAACGAGGGGCATAGAGAGCCTGGCCTATCTGGCCTTCCTCGCCGGAGTCTTCCACTCCTTCAACCACACCCTCTTCAAGGGGCTGCTCTTCCTCATCTCGGGCAACTTCGAGTACTCCGCCGGAACGGCTGACCTCAACGAGCTTGGTGGCTTGAGTAGGGCAATGCCGTACTCGTCGCTCTTCACCGTCATAGGTGCGCTTTCCCTCGCTGGAGTGCCCCTCTTCAGCGGCTTCCTCTCGAAGTGGATGATTTACCAGGCCGGCTACTACTCTGGAATCGGCCTCTTTGTCTTTGGCTCCGTAATGGCGGTGTTTATGAGTGCGGTGACTCTTGCGTACTCGCTTAAGTTCTACACTTCTGCCTTTGGAGGTGAACCGAACGAGAGGACTGAGAACGCCAGGGAAGTCCCGTCGGGCATGCTCCTCGGTGAGGGAATCATTGCCTTAACTTCACTTGCCGTTGGAGTACTTCCGGCTATCGCTTACCCGATATTAACGATTTCATTGAATGGCGGCGACGTCACCGTTACAATGGGCTCGATATCCACTGACTTTGAGTACTTCTCACCAATAGCCCTGCTCCTTGCAGTTTCGTTCATTGCGGTTGCTTCATACTTCGTTTTCAGGCCAAAGACCGCCGATGTCAAACCTTGGAACACTGGAGCGCTCTTCCTGCCGGAGGAGAGGTATGGAGCGAAGGCCAGGGACTATTACAGGCAGTACTTTACCGAGATGGAGGGCATCTACAAGCTTGGAAGCGCCGCTGGCAAGGTCGGAAGGGTCCTTCTCTCTGCTCTGATGTCCGTCTACCTCGTTCTCGCCGGGGGCCTCGTCTACACCGGCAGGGAGAAGAAGCGCTCCTTCACCCTTGACGAGCTTCGCCACCGCACCGTCAGGTACCTGGACGAGGCATTCTTCGCGCCGATGATGGATCTAGTCAAAAACATCGCCGTGCTGGCAGCGGGCATCTCGGTGTCCATGGACGAGCTCTTCCTGGCTTCAATGCTGACCACTGTGATAATACTCGCACTCCTCGTGTTGTGAGGTGATGGTGATGGACTACGTAAGCATTATCGCCGCTCCAATCGTCCTCTTCCTCCTTCCACCGTTCCTTGACGGAATAGGGAGAAGAATAAAAGCAAGGATTCAGTACAGGAGAGGACCTCCTATAATGCAGACGTTCTACGACCTCGAAAAGCTTCTCAAGCTGTCGTCAGTGCTCCCCACTGACAGCCCAATCTTTAGGCTGGCCCCGTACATAGCCCTGGCATCTGCCATTGCCGGCGGCCTAATGCTTCCCTTCGGAAGCGAGCCGGTGTTAGCTTTTGGAAAGAGCCTCCTAGTGTTCTTCTACGTCATGGCGATGGTCAGCGTAGTGATGATACTTGCTGCTTTCTCCGTCCAGAACGCGTTCTCGCACATAGGCGGACACAGGGAGGTCATGCTGATACTCTCGATTGAGCCAGTGCTGGCCGTCGTCTTCGGTGTCCTGGCATTCAAGCTTGGAACGCTCAACGTCGCTGAGATGCCATTCAGCGCTGGCCTCTCGCTTTCCGTTGCCCTCGCTTACATCCTGCTGGCTTATGCGGTCTACGTTGAGGGCGGCTTCGTTCCATTTGACATAGCTGAGGCGGAAACCGAAGTAATCGGGGGCCCGCTCACCGAGTACAGCGGAAGGCTCCTCGGAGTCTTCAAGTACGCCCTGCTCGTCAAGAGGGTTGTCCTGCTCTGGTTGCTGGCGTCTATGATTGTGATTCCCGCCATGAGGTCTCTCGGTATAACGGGTCCAGTGGCACTGCTCGTCGCCCAGCTGGTCGTTACGTTTCTGCTTTATTCGCTTGCCGTGGCCGTTGAGGCCGCAAACGCCCGCCTGAGGATCGACCAGGCGGTTTCCCTTAACAAGAAGGTCTTCCTGATGTCCCTTGCTGTCCTGATAATAGCGCTGGTGGGGTGGTGAATTATGGAGTGCAGCGTGTGTGCAGGTGGATGCAGATCAGCTGAAGTTGAGGACGTCCTTGAGGATGGTCATCTAAAGGAATTCGTGGAGAAGTTTAGGAGGGCAATCTTCGAGTGCAAGAAGCTGACGAGGAACCAGTACCTGTTCGTCGTTGATAGGGAGGCACTTCCGGAGATGGTCCTCCACTGGCACAACCATCCGGATCTGGGGGAACCCCACTTTTCAATGGGAATCGGAACCGATGAGAGGAGCATCGCCGGAAAGTTCGCCTACGCTCCGGTGATAAACGTTGCCGTTGAGCCTGGAAACGGGAAGAGGAACTACTGGGTTATTCTGAAGGCCTACCTCGACGAGGACAACCCGGAGTTCCCCTCCATAGCTGCGGAGCTTCCAGCAGCCCTCTGGGCGGAGAGGGAAGTCTACGACCTGCTTGGCTTCAACCCCAAAGGCCACCCCGACCTGAGGAGGCTCGTCCTGCCGGAGGACTGGCCGGAGGGTGTTTACCCGCTCAGGAAGGACCATGACTACAAGGCCTCGCCGATGGATACGCCAAAGTGCTACTACAAGCCCGGGCCGCCCGACACGATGACGGTTCCGATTGGTCCGTACCACCTGGCGCTCGACGAGCCGGCCCACTTCAGGATATTCGTCAAGGGGGAAACGGTGGTTGACGTTGACTACCGCGGCTTCTACTCCCACAGGGGAATCGAGAAGATAGGCGAGGGGAGACTGACCTACAATCAGGTGCTCTTCATAGCCGAGAGGATATGTGGAATCTGTGGCTTCCAGCACTCGACGAGCTACGCCCAGGCGGTTGAAAACATAGCCGGCGTTGAAATCCCCGAGAGGGCCATGTACATAAGGACGATAATGCTGGAGATAGAAAGGATTCACTCCCACATGCTCTGGGCTGGTGTTGCGGCTCACCTGACGGGCTTTGACACGGGATTCATGCACGCCTGGCGCATCAGGGAGCCTGTCATGTGGCTCGCAGAGAGGCTCACAGGAAACAGGAAGACCTACGGAATCAACATCGTCGGAGGAGTTAGGAGGGACTTCCTCGACTACCGCAAGGAGATGATAATGGAGAAGATCAAGGAGCTCAGGAGGCAGGTCGAGGAGTTCATCGAGATAGCCACCGGTACGGCAACCTTCGTCAAGAGGGCCGAGGGGGTTGGAATTCTGCCGTACAAGGTGGCCAAGGCCTACTCAGTCCTTGGTCCGAACGGAAGGGCCAGCGGAAGGAACATTGACGTTAGGAGAGACCAGCCCTTCGCGGCCTACAAGGATCTGGACTTCAAGGTGCCGGTTTACAAGGAGGGCGACGTCTTGGCAAGGTTCCTCATCAGGATGGACGAGGTGTTCGAGAGCATATGGATAATTGAGCAGGCCATCGACCAAATGCCCGGAGGAGACGTCTTCGTGCCGATAGGGGAACTTCCGGAGTATGAAGAGGCCCTTGGCTACAGTGAAGCTCCAAGGGGTGAGGTCGTCCACTACGTCATGACTGACAGGAAGAACAAGGTCTATCGCTGGAAGGTCAGGGCGCCGACTTACAACAACCTGCCCGCCGTTCCAGAGATGCTCAAGGGCTACAGCGTCGCCGATGCTCCGCTCATCATAGCGAGCATAGATCCGTGCTACTCCTGTACGGAGAGGGTCCAGATAGTGGACGTTGAGACCGGAAAGGCCCAGACCCTGAACGAGCAGCAGTTCAACATGCTCTCAATACAGAAGGGCAAGGAGGTGGCCTGATGGCTCAGGCGATTTCATTCACCGACAGGCTCAAGTTCTGGAAGCGGCCCGAGGAGGACGTTAAGAAGGCCCCCGTCACGACTCCTTATCCTTTTGTTGATATCGAAAAGCCGCCGGAGTACAGGGGCATACCTCACATAGACCCCAACCTCTGCATTGGCTGTGGCGCCTGTGTTAGGGCCTGTCCACCGGACGCGCTCACGATAGAGTGGGACTTCGAGAACGGGAGGAAGAGAATCGTCTTCAACGCCGCGCGCTGCATAAGGTGCCACCGCTGCGTCGAGGTTTGTCCCACCGGTGCAATGCAGGGCACAACGAGGTTCGAGATAGCGACGCCGAACAAGGAGGACCTCATCGAGGTCGTCGACCACAAGCTCTACAAATGCCCGCGCTGTGGACGGTACGAGGAGTTCACCGAGAGGCAGATACAGAAGATGTTCCAGATTCTGCCGAAGGAAGTCATTGACCAGCACGGCATAGCCGAGAGGGCTTTTCTCTGCAGGGAGTGCAGGATGGAGGAGAGCGCCAAGACCTTGGCGGTTCAAGGGCCCTATGCGGATAGCCTTCTCCTTTCCCTCTATCCGAGAGGCTCAAAGGTGATGGGTGAGAGGAGATGAGCGGGTTGAAGTCCGTTTGGGTCTTCCACGTTGACAGTGGAAGCTGCAACGGCTGCGACATAGAGATACTCGACGTGCTCACGCCCTACTACGACGCCGAGAGGCTCGGAATAAAGCTCGTGCCGAGTCCAAGACATGCCGATGCCCTCCTCGTTTCAGGCCCACTCACGAGGCAGACTTACTACGCTGTCAAAGCCGCCTACGAGGCGATGCCGCCGAAGCCGAGGATAGTTGTGGCCATAGGCACCTGCGCGTCCAGCGGGGGTATATTCTACAACGGTTACCCAATCTATAACCCGAACCCGGAGAGGGGAAGCGACAGGCTCAGGACGGGCGGAATAGAGGTTCTTTTGGCGGAGTACGGGAAAAAGCCCGACATGTACATCCCAGGATGCCCACCGAGTCCGGAGGAGATACTCTATGGACTGGCCCAGCTTCTCGGCCTGAAGGAGAAGAAGATGAAGGGCGAGTACTACTATGCAGACGAGATTGAGTTCGTTCTTCCAGAGAGACCGATTGAGGAGAGGATTTACCTGACGCTCAGAGAATCCCTGAGGCGTGTCGTGGGGTACTTCGACAGGGAGAAGGTTCTCGAGGACTTCATGGCCCTCGTGGAGAAGGCCCAGGAGAGCGAGAACCCGAGGGAGAGGCTCCACGAGCTGGTCATCGGCTACTTCCTGAGGGAGAAGGACTCCCGTGTGAAGTTCGCGATAAGGTTCCTCGAAAACGAGTACTGGAGGTTGAAGGATGCCTACGAAAAGAGGCACCTGGCACTTGTTAAAGCTGGTGTACGTTAATCCACCTTACGTCTCGAAGGCGATGGCGCACTTCGCCGGCGACATGGCCGTGTTAGAGGAAATAGGAACGCTAAATGAGAAAACCGTCGAGATAATCAAGGAGAGCCTCGGGGCAAAGGGAAATGAGATAGACCTGTCCCTGAGCGACTTCGTGCTGATCCCAATGGGGAAGATTCCAGATGCCGACAGAGAACTGCTGCTGAAGGTCGCCCAGGCCATTGAACCCGATGCCAAGCTGAAAATAGTTAGGAGGTGATTCGTATGAGCCTCGAATCCCAGTTCATGCTGCTCATGAAGTTTGTCATACCCATATACCTCTTGGCCTTCGTCCTTTACGCCGTCAGAGCATTCAAAGGCCCGACCATAGCCGACATAATCCTCGCCGTTGACTGCCTTTCCTTCGATGTTGCCGCTTTCATGGCCATCCTCGCGGTTTACTTCAGGAGCGTTTACCTCGTCAGCGGGGCGATGGTTCTCGCACTCTGGGGCTACCTGCTGGACATATACGTCGCCAAGCACATAGCCGAAGGGGAGGTGGGAGCGTGAGCCTACTGTTCTATATGGGGGCCTTTCTGATCGTCATAGGCGCACTGTGCGACTTCTTCGGGGCGCTGGGACTGCTGAGATTCCCCAACTTCTACGTTAGACTGCATGCCGCGACCGTGGGGATAATCGGCGGTGCAGCGGTGCCCCTCTTTGGAGTCGCCCTTCTGGCGCTTGGGGCGGACTTCCTTCCCCACAGGTACGCAATAGCCGGTGCAAGCTTCGTTACGGGGATAGTGGTTCTCATTGTTTCTCCCGCAGGAAGCCATGCGCTGGCCTACGCCGCCCATAAGGCCGGACTCGTGGAGTGGGAGCCGGAAGTGGATCACTTGGAGGGGGTGGAGGGGGATGGTTGAGCTCCACCTCGTTATCCTGGTGCTTGCACTGATGCTCGGCTTCGTTGCCAGCTACCTTGCGGTGACTGAGAGGGACCTGCTGAAGGCGGTGGGGTTCTCGTCGGTTCAGGCGATAGCTTACGCTATAGTCTTCTACATCCTGATGGCCCCGGACATAGTGCTGGCCTACGTTGCCATAGCGGTCGGCATATACTCCGCCCTCCTGGTTTTTGCCATCAGCAAGACCGAGAGGTACGAGGTGGTGTGAATGGCCGGCAGGTCGATCCTCACAGCAGTCGCCATCCTCTCCTTTGCGGCCCTCATGACCTATGCCGTCCTCTCTGCGGGGCTCCTTGGAACGGGTTCTGAGGTCAGGCCCCTGGGGGAGTTCTACCTTGTCAACAGCTACTTCGGGGACTACTCTGCGAAGAGCCCGGAGGTGGTGACTTCGATTCTCTGGGACTACCGTGGCGTTGACACGCTCTTCGAGACCGCAGTGTTCTTCCTCGCGATAATAGGCAGCCTGACCGTCTTCAGGCTCACGAAGGAGCAAGAGGAGGAAGTCAAGAGGCCCGAAAGGCCCCCCACCGAAATGACCTCCATAGTCAGGGACGTGACAAGGGTCATAGTTGTGATGATCCTCGCGGTCTCGGCGTCCATAGCGCTCCATGGCCACCTGACCCCTGGAGGCGGGTTCCAGGGCGGTTCAGCCCTCGCGGTTGCCCCGCTCCTGATAATAGCCGCCTATTCAAAGTACGCCCTTGAAAAGAGCGGGTTTGACAAGACGAGGGCACTTATACTCCGTTCAGTCGGTCTTCTGGGAATAGCCCTGGTTGCGGTGATCCCGCTCCTCTACGGCGGATACGTAATGCAGAACCAGCCAGTTTTTCCGGCCGAGCTTGGAGGCCAGCCCCTCGGCGGTTCGCTGATTTACTACAACCTGTTCGAGTTCCTCGCCGTGGGTGCCGGATTTACCGCAGTCTTCCTCCTGCTGGCCATTCCTGAGGAGAAGTTCAAGAAGCTCCTGGGGGTGGACGAATGAGCGTTCAGGAGTTCCTCTGGGCATACATGTGGGCAGTCCTCCTGCTGACGCTGGGCGTCGCGCTCTACGGAGTCATTGCCAGGCCGAACCTTCTGAAGAAGATAATAGCCCTCACGGTTCTCGGGGATGCCGTGAACGTTATGGTTGTCCTAATAGGCTACCGTTTCACCTACCCGGTAGCACCCCCGATACTGCCATCCCTATCGAGGGACGCCCTGGGAGCGTTCCTGAGTTCGGCAGTTGATCCGCTCCCGCAGGCCCTGGTGATAACGGCCGTCGTCATAGGTATGGCCGTCAACATGCTCCTGGCGATCCTGACGGTGCAGCTGTACCGCCTGTACGGGACCCTTGACGTCAGGGAGATAGCGAGAAGGGGTGGTGGTGAATGAGGGGCGTACTTCCGACGGCACTCATGGCGTTCCTCACCTACATCGTGTTCACGGGTTCCCTCACCTCCTACGACCTGGCCACTGGAGCGGTAGTTGCGGTTGTGGTGGGCCTTTTGATGGGCCCTCACACCGTCAGGGACGACTCAAAGGCCCTGAACCCGATAAGGTGGCTGTGGATGGCCGTTTACTTCCTGTGGTACATGCTGGTGGCAGAGACCAAGAGCCACATTGACGTCATAATACGCACGCTGACCGGGAACTACCGGCCCGGCATAGTGAGGGTCCCCATTGACGTCAGCACGGACTACGCGAGAACCCTCGTGGCCAACTCAATAACCAACACCCCCGGGACGGTTGTGGTGGATATGGACGAGAGGTACGTCTACGTTAACTGGATAGACATCGCCACGAGGGATCCTGAGGAGGCAAGGAAAGAGATCTCAGCCGACTTTGAGAAGTTTGCGAGAAAAATCTTTGAGTGAGGTGGTAGAATGGACGCGGTAGGGCTGACTCCAATCATACCCCTGCTCTTTGCCTTTGCCCTCCCCCTGACGTCGATACTGATAAAGGGGAACAGGAGGGTCGTCCAGGCCTATGCCCTCCTGGGCACGGGGCTCACCCTGATAAGCTCGTTCGCGTTATTCCAGAGAGCGTACTCCTCAGACAGCCCCCTGATTTACACCTTCGGCAAGTGGGTCGCCCCCGTCGGCATAATCTATGAGGTGGACAGGCTTGGGGCACTGATGGCACTGGTAACGGCCTTCCTGATGTTCGTCATAGCCGTGTACAGCTACAGGTACCTTGAGGGCGAAAGTGGGCTGGAGTGGTACTACACGCTCTACCTCGGCCTTGAGGCCGGCCTGCTCGGGGTTGTACTCACGGGCGACGCCTTCAACCTCTTTGTCATGATAGAGGTTACCAGCATAGCCTCCTACGCGCTGGTCGCGTTCTATAGGGGCAGGCGGGACGCGGTTCATGCGGCACTAAAGTACGCTTTCATAGGCGCCATCGGCACGACGATGTACTTCCTGGCCCTCGGAATCCTCTACGGGGCATTTGGAACCGTCAACTTTGCCGACCTGAGCGCAAAGATCCATGATATTCCCTTCCCCGTGAGCGGGAACCCTGTCGGAGAGGTTGTTCTTGCCTCCGGAATAGTGCTGGCCCTTGCCACGTGGGCGTTCCTCATTAAGGCTGCCATCTTCCCCAACCACTTCTGGCTTCCGGAGGCCCACCCCGCAGCTCCAAGCCCCATCTCCGCTGTCCTGTCGGGCCTCGTGGTTAACGTCGGCATATACTCACTCATGAGGTTCCTGTACACCGTCTATGGCGGTGAGCTTGTGCCGGGCCTTGAGAGGGTCGTCGGCGGAGTGGCGGCCGTTCTAGTGGCGCTCGGTGCGGTTTCGGCGCTTTTCGGGGCCCTCATGATGAACGCCCAGAGGGACGTCAAGAAGCTGATAGCGTATTCAACGATAATGCACATGGGCTACCTAGCGATGGTCGTTGGTGCCGGAACCCAGCTGGCCCTGCAGGCGGCGATATTCCACATGGTCAACCACGCCATTGCCAAGGCCCTGCTCTTCCTCGCTGCTGGCGCCTTCATTCACGCAGCCGGCTCAAGGGACATCGGGGACTTAACGGGCCTCGGAAGGAGGATGCCTGTGGCTACCTTTGGGCTCTCTGTGGCTACCCTAAGCCTCGTGGGGATCCCACCGCTCAACGTCTTCTTCAGCAAGGTTCTGCTGTTCGATGCACTGATGGAAAGGAGCCTGGCGCTTGCGATGGTCATTGTGCTCAGTTCGGTGATAGCGCTGGTGGCCTACATGAGGGTCCTTTACAGGATATGGCTTGGAAAGCCGAGGGAGGACATCACGGCGGGTGAGCACGCAAGCATGGCCTTTGTGCTGCTTCTCCTCTCTGCGGCCGTCGTGCTGATGGGCCTTGCCGCACCGCTCCTGCTCCAGCACTACGTTGATCCCGCCGCGGCGCAGATGATGGACTACGGGGGCTACATAAAGGCTGCCGTTGAGTATGCTTCCGCCTTCTTTTCCTGATTTAACTTTTTGGAGGTGATGGGATGAGCATAGAAGCGGCAAAGGAGAGTCTCCTCAGGAGGATAATGGAGTTCTATGGGGACAACCTGCTCTCGGTCATATTCTACGGTGCCCACCTCAGGGGGGAGCTCAATGAAATCGACGTGCTCGTTATAATAGACGAGCCATACGACCCGGTCAAGCTCAACAGGGTCGCGGACTTCATCGAGAACATAAAAGAGCCGGTTGAGAGGGAGTTTGGGTACTTCGTCGCCTTCGAGCTTTACGTCCGTGAGGAGGCGGAGAACTTTCATTCATCATTTATGGACGTGGTGAAAGCGTACGAGGTCGCCTATGACAGGGACAACTACTTCCAGAACCTGGTTCGGGACATGCTCAATCCAGAGAGGACAATAGAGTACGTCAAGTACATAAGCACGATAGAGTACATATCCCTCGACGAGGAGGAAAGTGGTGGCCGATGATAGGGGTGGTGCTGGCCGGCGGCAGGAGCAGGCGCTTCGGCGGGGACAAGCTGCTCTTCAGGGTAAACGGGGCTCCCCTCATACAGCACGCTGTCGAGCGCCTCTCCCTTGCGGAGGGCATTGACGAGGTGGTGGTTGTTGCCTCCCCCGAAAACGCCCGTGCGCTGGAGGAGCTGGGCTACCGGGTGGTGGTTGACAGGATGCTCCTGGGCCCGATAAGCGGCGTCTACACGGCGCTGGGGCTGGGAGATGTCTTCATAGTCGCCGGCGACATGCCCCTAATAGTTCCTGAATTCGTTGATTACATAATCGCCCGGTTCAAAAGAAACGGGAGAAGAATATGCGTCCCAAGGTGGGAAAACGGCTACCTTGAACCGCTCCATGCGGTATATCCAGCTGAATTCCGGTCAGTGCTCGAACAAAGGATTGGAGACGGCGACTACGCCCTGAACAGGGCTATCCGGTCTACGGACGCCTGCTACATCGGCCTTGAGTCCGTTCCGGAGGAGTGGCTTGTCAGCCTCTTTAACGTCAACAGGAAGGAAGACCTGAAAAAGCCCAGCCGTACTTTCTTCTGATCCATATCTTTTTGATCTCTGGATAGTAGACAGCGGCGGCGGAGATCGCAAACAGAGAGCCTATCAGCGGCCTGTCCATGTACCACGCCAGAAGGGTTATTCCTATAAAAAGGTCCTTTAGGGTCTCGCTACGGTTTTCTCCCGCCTTTAGGTCAAGGAGGAACGAGAGGATGGAGAAGGCGCTGGCCACCAGCAGGAGCGCCCTCAGCTCCATTGGATCACATCCCGTTGAGGAGCTCTGCTAGAGACTCCGCCAAGACCTCCGCCCTTTCCACGATGACTTCGCTCGGTGCCTGGAAAAGGCCCAGAACCTTTGGCTGACAGCCTATGAGGACAAACCCTGCACCCGTTCTGGACTTCAGGTATCCCACGAGCACCCTCAGCGGCAGGCTGTGCGTTGAGACGGCATCTCCCAGCGTCCCCTCCGGGTCGGCCGCTACCAGCTCGCCGTGCTCACCGCCGAAGTCAACGGCATCCACGAAGACCACCAGGTCGGGTTTGAACTCCACTATCTTTCCAGTGTAGCTTTCCGGAACCTCTCCGCAGTTCAGGACGAGGACGTTCGGGTTTTTTACGAGTTTTTTCAGCCTCTCTGCGACGATTACTCCGAAGGCATCGTCCCCCCGGGCATCGTTCCCTATGCCGCAGATTACCACCCTTTCGGCGTTTTTGAGGAGGTCAGAGAGTTCCATCTCAACACCCCACCACGCAGAATTTTGAATTTAATAAAAGAAAAACCCTTGGTCGGCTCAGATCTTCTGAGCAATCTCCCTTATCCTGTCCGCGAACTCCGTCTTCAGCAGCTCCTCTGGGTTTCCGACCTTTGCCTCCAGATCCCTGTAAAGCGGGATTCCAGCGAGGTATGGCACGCTGAACTCTCCCGCGAGCTTTTCTATCTCCGTCTCCTCGTTGAGCTTGAGGTTTTCGACGATTCCGAGGATGGTGTAGTCCCTCTCCCTGAGAACTTCGAGGAGCTTCCTCACGACGTTGATTGACAGCTTCGACGGCGTTGCAACGACCAGAAACTCGCCCTTCTTGAGGAACCTCAGCACGTCGAGGAACTGGTCGCCAAGGCCGGGAGGCATGTCTATGATCAGGTAATCCAGCTCGTCCCAGCGGGTTATGGCTAGGAGCTCGATGAGGGCGTCGCTAACCTCCATGCCCCTCATTGGCGTCGGCCTGTCCTCAGAATAGTAGACGATGCTCATGAACTTTATTCCATGAACTGTGGGCGGAACAACCCCATACTCCTCCTCTGGGAACTCCTTCGGCTCAAAGCCCAGAATCACGTGGTCGCTGGCACCGTGGAAGTCGAGGTCAAGCAGTCCAACCTTGTAACCCTTCTCGGCCAGGACGAGGGCCAGCGTGGTGGAGACAAGGGACTTTCCTACACCGCCCTTCCCGCTGACGACGGGGATGATGCGCTTCACCTTCTCAAGCCTTCCCTCGATGCCCTTGACGCGCGGGTCAACGATCATGCCTCCCCCTCCTTTTCTACCCTTATGCCGCTGATATAGACCCCTCTACCTTTTAGGACCTTAAAGTCCCTGCTCCCGCACTTCGGACAGGCCAGAAACGCGTGTACTACCTCGGGGATGAAGTGTATGTCCTCCTTTATGCGCTCATCAAAGCTCCCTTTGACTTCCTTCAGCTTCCATTCATGTCCACAGTCGCGGCACTTAAAGACCGCCTCCTCCTCAACGAACTCTATCTCCGCCCCCTCTCCTATCGTCCCCTTTAGGAGCTCTTTCATGGCGAACTCGACTATCTCCGCGTTCACATCTTGGAGCTCTCCAAGGACGACCCTTATTGCGAGGAGCTTTGTCGCTCCCTCCTTCTGGGCATAATCGAGGGCAGTCCTAACTATACCATCGGCCAGTGCCCACTCGTGCATTTTCAATCCCTCCGCAGAATCTTGGCGGGCCGGGTTTAAAACAGTTCGGCTTTTGTCCTGCCATTTGTTTGGCGACGTGTACGGGGTTCCGAAAAGGCTTCCAGACGGATGATTCCTGTTTCATTCTTCCTGTGTTTCCCCGATTCTGTCAACACAACTGTTTAACACATCTGCTTTCGCAATGTCCTTTATTTTCGCCAAAATTTATATGCATTAATGTACACAATATTTTTGGCGATGTCCATGTATGGCAACTGGGGAAGATTTTTACGTGTAAACCTCTCCACCGGAGAGGTGAAAGTTGAGGAATACAATGAAGAGCTGGCCAAGAAGTGGCTCGGCAGCAGAGGACTGGCAATATACCTCCTCCTGAAGGAGATGGACCCGAAGGTCGACCCTCTGGGCCCCGAGAACAAGCTGATCATAGCTCCTGGCCCGCTGAGCGGAACCAGCGCTCCGACCGGTGGCAGGTACAACGTCGTGACCAAGAGCCCCGCGACGGGCTTCATAACAATGGCCAACTCCGGAGGCTACTTCGGTGCTGAGCTGAAGTTTGCGGGCTACGATGCCATAGTCGTTGAAGGCAAGGCTGAGAAGCCTGTCTACATCTACATAAAGGATGACCACGTTGAGATCCGCGACGCGAGCCACCTATGGGGCAAGCTCGTCAGCGAGACGGAGGAGGCCATACGGAAAGAGATCGGAAGCAAGAGGCTTAGGATAACCACCATCGGGCCCGCCGGTGAGAACCTCGTCAGGTTCGCGGCAATAATAAACGACGGCCACCGCGCCGCCGGAAGGGCCGGTGTTGGAGCCGTCATGGGCAGTAAGAACCTCAAGGCAATAGCCGTTGAGGGCAGCAAGAGGGTTCCCATAGCGGACAAGCAGAAGTTCATGCTGGTCGTCAGGGAGAAGATAAACAAGCTCAAGAACGACCCGGTTGCCGGCGGCGGACTGCCCAACTACGGTACAGCGGTTCTCGTCAACATAATTAATCAGAACGGCCTCTACCCGACGAGGAACTTCCAGACCGGTGTCTTTGAGTACGCCGAGGAGCAGAGCGGTGAGGCGATGACTGCCAAATACCTGATCGGGAACAAGCCGTGCTACGCCTGTCCGATCGGTTGCGGAAGGGTCAACAAGCTCCCCACCGTTGGGGTCACCGAAGGTCCGGAATACGAAAGCATATGGGCGCTCGGCGCCAACCTCGGCATAAACGACCTTGCGAGCATAATCGAGGCAAACCATATGTGTGACGAGTACGGCCTCGATACCATCTCGACCGGCGGAACCCTGGCAACTGCCATGGAGCTCTGGGAGAAGGGACTGCTCAAGCCTGAGGACGTGGGCGAGGAAGAAGCACCGCCCTTCAGGTGGGGCAACACCGAGGTTCTGCACTACTACATCGAGAAGATCGCCTACAGGAAAGGCTTCGGCGACAAGCTCGCCGAGGGTGGCTACCGCCTGGCCGAGATGTTCAACGGAACCGAGTACTTCATGGGCGTCAAGAAGCTTGAGCTTCCAGCCTATGACCCGCGCGGTGCCGAGGGACACGGGCTGGCGTATGCCACCAACAACCGCGGTGGGTGCCATATCAAGAACTACATGATAAGCCCCGAGATTCTCGGCTATCCGTATAAGATGGATCCGCACGACATAGGTGAAGAGAAGATCAAAATGCTCATCATCTTCCAGCACCTCAGTGCCCTCGTTGATGCCGCTGGACTGTGTATATTCACGACCTTCGGCCTTGGAGCCGACGACTACCGCGACATGCTGAACGCCGCTTTGGGCTGGGACTTCAGCACGGAAGACTACCTCAAGATTGGAGAGCGCATATGGAACGCCGAGAGGATATTCAACCTCAAGGCCGGCCTCGACCCGGAGAGGGACGACACACTGCCCAAGCGCTTCCTTGAGGAGCCCATGCCTGAGGGGCCGAACAAGGGACACGTCGTTCGCCTGAAGGAGATGCTGCCCAAGTACTACAAGCTCCGCGGATGGACGGAGGACGGAAGGGTTCCGGAGGAGAAAGCTAAGGAGCTGGGCCTGGAGGAGTTCCTGTGACTTCCCTCTTTTTACCCGTTTTTGTCCAGTAAGGTTTTTAGACCTTCCCGGAACAGCTCAGTTTTAAGGTGGTGACATGCAATATTCGAGCCTTTTCATGCTTCAATCGAACCTATATCCTCCAACTGGGGGCGGTTGAATTGGGGAATGGAGTTGAAAAGGAGTATACTTTCTCCCTCTGGGACGGGAAGGTCACAGTTCGCCCGAAGCTCGACATGAAGTACCTCTACATCGAGATAAGCAGCAGGTGCAACCTCAAGTGCGAGATGTGTTTCAAGCAGTACTGGGAGGATGGAGAGGGCGACATGGACTGGGAGCTGTTCCTCAAGATTCTCGACGATGCCGAGGAGTTTCCGGAGCTTAAGATGATATACTTCGGTGGAATCGGAGAGCCTTCCGTTCATCCGCGCTTCATGGACATGGTGAGGGAAGTAAAAAGGCGCGGTTTCGCCCTCGGAATAAGCAGCAACGGAACCCTTCTGACCGATGACATGCTGAGGGAGTTCGCCGAACTCGGCGTCGAGCTGGTATACTTTTCCATGGACACTGTTCCGACAGCCCAGAACGCCATAACCCTCGGCCATCTTGCGGCCGCCGCGACCGCCAGCAGGATAGAAAAGCTCGTGAAGTACCGCGAGGAAACGGGGACCCACAGGCCCAGCATAGGTGTCGAGGTGGTTGTGACCAAAGAGAACTACAGACAGCTGCCCGATATGGCACGCTTCCTGCTCGATCTTGGCGTTGATTCCATGCTGATCTCTAATCTTCTCCCCCTCACGAAGGAGCAGACGAAGGACATAATCTACGACGGGAGCGTCGACATGGGCCCCATCCTCAACGAGCTGTATAAGATAGCACACAATGGCCTATACATCAAGCTCCCCAAGTTCGAGCTGAAGACCGAGCGCGCCTGCGACTTTGACGAGAACAACGTTGCCGTAGTCAGATGGGACGGTGAAGTAGCTCCATGCTACCGCTTCCTCCACACGTACTACGAGTATATCTTCGGCAGAAAGAAGAAAGTGAACGCCTACTCTTTCGGCAACGTCCGGGAGAGGAGCCTGGCCGAGATATGGACGAGCGAGCGCTATACCTGGTTCCGCTTCACAATGAAGAACTACATGTACCCCTCCTGCACCGACTGCGATCTGGTTGATGCCTGCGACTTCGTTAAAACGAGCGACATAGACTGCTGGGGCAACGAGCCGAGCTGTGCTGACTGTCTCTGGTCCAGAAAGCTTGTCCAGTGTCCGATTCCCCAGCACACCTTCGGGAAGTTCTTCTGAGGCTTCCTGAATTCACAGGATATTTTTAAGCCTCCTCCCGCTTTCCATTATCGAGTGGTTTTGAGGAGTACTGATGAGTGCCGTAAAGAGAGAATCGGAAGCTTCTTTCCCGTATTTGAGCCAGCGAAGGAGCCACGGAATCAGGGGGATGAAGAACAGCGCGGTGTTGACTTTAACGTTGATTCCCATGCACTTTCATCAAAAATTTCATATGAAAAAATTTTAAAATGTTTCTCAAACTCAAAGTTTGGAACCGGTTTGGATTTCAGGCTCTTCACACTTCTTGTGCCCCTTCTCCCTCTCTATCTTCTCCTTCCAGTACGGGTCGACCTCGAGAACATTCTTTATGAATGCTTTTACCACGTCCTTAATGGGGCCGTAGGCACCGGTGACAACCTCAATTCCAAGCTGGTTGAAGAACGCAATCGCCTTCTGTCCCATGCCGTAGGCGAGCACGACCTCTCCACCGTGTTCCTTTACGAAGTTCGGAAGGTCACCGGTCCCATGTTCGTCGAAGGGAACCTTGACTACCTTGACATCCTTGATCTCCCCTTCCTCCACGTCAACGAAGACAAAGTACTTGGCCCTGCCGAAGTGTCCGTTGACGTTGCTCTCCAGCCCTCTACCATCCTCAGCGGGAACCGCTATCCTCATACTCATCACCATATTAATGAATAGATTTTCAGATATAAAGTTTGTGCATATGCACAGTCCACCGCACTGAGTATCCAGGAGACAGAACTTACAGGCATATGAAAGGTGAAAATGAAAAAAATAATTCAGAACTCGGCCTCTCCGAGGAATTCAAGCAGGTCGATGAGCCGTCTGTCCTTTACCTTTTCTACGGCCCTGCTGGCTTCCTCAGCGTCTATTTTACCGTCCTTGTAGAGGGCGACTGCTTTTATGGCCTCAAAGAAGTCCGCAAGCTCCGGCATGGCGCTGGCGAACATGTCCATGTTGAGGTAAACCGTTTCAAAATCGTCTTCGAGCATCAGTTGCCAGATGACATCTATAAGGGCGTCAAAGGCGATGTCCCAGTACTCCATACCCCTGGCGCTCATTAGGGCGTAGAGACACTCCTGCAGTGCCGCGTCGTAGTTCTCATCCTCTTCAAATATCTCCTCAAAGCTCAGGTGTATCTCTGACATAAGTCTGCTGTTCCCCATGACCTTTGGGAGGAGACCGGCGAGCATGGCCTTGGCCCTGTACGGTTCACCCGCCTCGAAGGTGACGTATGCCTTGTACACAGCTATGTGCAGGAGCTCCCCCTCGTCTTCGAGTTCCCTGTAAACCTCCTCGGCCTTCTCCAGAAGTTCGAGGGCCTTCTCGTACTCTTGGATTTCCTCGTGTATCAGCGCCATGTTGTAGTACACCTTTGCCACGTTCTCTTTTCTGCCCCTGGCGGTCTCCTCCTCAAGGAGGGCCCTGTACAGCTCAAGGCTTTTCTCAAGCTCTCCTATCAGGTAGTAGAGGTCAGCGAGGTTGAACTTTGCCTCAAACGTGTCCATCTCCTCTGCCAGCTTCTCGAACTCACTTATTTTGTCCACATCGAGGAGGGCGTGGAAGTAGTAAACGATGAGCTTGTACAGTTCGGGGTCTTTGCACTCCAGGGCAAGCTTCTCGGCCCTTTCAAGGATCTCTTTAAGCTCCTCATCCGAAAGCTCGTCCACCTTGTAGTAGAGGAGCTTCGAGACCTTTTTACAGTCCCTCTCCTCAATGGCCTTCAGAATTTCGTCCATACCATAACACCTCGGATAGACTAAGTCCAGCGGAGTATTTAACACTTTGGCTCGGGTATCATTTAAAAGCACTGGTGATGAACACATAACATGCTTGAAGTGATTTTCCTCGGCACAGGCGGCATAATGCCAACGCGCGAGAGGAACGTTCCAGCCATAGCGCTGCGCTACAAGGGGGAAATTATACTCTTCGACGTCGGAGAGGGGACGATGAGGCAGATGAACAGCGCAAAGCTCAGCCCCATGAAGGTGGAGAAGATTTTCATCACGCACTTCCACGGCGACCACTACCTTGGTCTGGCTGCCCTGATACAGACGATGAACCTCTGGGACAGGGAAAAGCCCCTCCACATCTACGGCCCCAAGTACACCTTTGATTTCGTCCAGCACTTTCTTCAGAGCGGCTTCTTCAGGCCGGGCTTCGATGTGCACGTCCACGAGCTCGGAGAGACGAGGCTGAAGTTCAATGATTATGAAATCTGGAGCTTTAAGGTCGAGCACGGCGTTCCTGCTTTAGGTTACGTCTTCAGGGAGAAGGACCGGCGCGGGAAGTTTCTTCCGGAGAAGCTCGCCGAGTATGGCCTGAGCGAGGGGCCGATACTTGGAAAGCTTGAGCGGGAAGGTCAAATCGAGTGGAACGGTCGGATAATCCGTCTTGAGGACGTGACCGGGCCAAGGAGAAAGGGGGTCAAGGTCGTCTACACCGGCGATACCGAACCCACTGAAAGGACAAGACTCTTCGCGGAAAAGGCCGACCTCCTCATACACGAGGCCACTTATCTGAATCCCGTTGACAGGGGCGAGAGCTACCATTCCACCGTTGAAGAGGCCTGCGAGATAGCCAAGAAGGCCAAAGTAAAGCTCCTTGCCCTATTTCACAGGGCCTTCCGCTACACCTACGATGAATACCTGAGCGAGGCCTCGCGGATATGCCGGGAGTTCGGGGTTAACTTCATAGTTCCGCGGGATTTTGACGTTTTAACCTTTAAATCGGGTAAATTCAGCGTGAGAAACCTTCGGGAGGAGAGAAGATGAGCTACCTTCGCTACGTCAAGCTCATAGGCACGATGCATGTGTCGCCGAAGAGCAGGGAAGAGGTCGTCAGGATGATACTCAATGAGAGACCCCATGCCGTTGCAATAGAGCTCGACAGGGCGCGCTTCCTGGCCATGAACGAGAACAGACGCCTAACCCTTGAGGAGTCACTGCGCTTCGGCAGGAGGGGGTTGATAAACTACGTTCTTGCAAAGGTCGAGGAGAAGCTCGGAGAGGAGTTTGGCATGAAGCCCGGTGAGGAGATGAAAGCTGCCACAAACGCCGCCCGGACCCTCGGTGTTCCACTCTACCTTATAGACGAGGACATAAACGTCATACTCTCCAAGATTGCCACCGCACCCGGAAGGGAAAAGCTCCTTATGGCCTTGGAAGCGCTGGGCCTTTTCCTTCCGGTTAAAAGTGGCCAGGTTTCTGACCCTATGGCCGAATACCGGGTCATGCTGGTTCAGTTCAGGAGGAGATATCCCTACCTCTACCGCGTCTTGGTAGAGGAGCGGAACGAGGTCATGGCAAGAAACCTGATCTCCATAGTCGAAAACCTGAAGCTACATGGAGTTAGGAGGCCGAAGGTTATAGCTGTGGTCGGCCTAGGTCACAAGCCGGGGATAGAGCACCTCCTCGACAGGGCGGAGGAGAGGAGGTTCCTCTCACCCTACTGGACTGCTGTGATGGGAGAAGGCATCTAGTCTGCCTGCTCTGCGGTGGAACGGATTTCAGGGTTGGAGAAAGAAAGATAGACAGCAAGTGGGGGCTTTACGGCGCACAGGGTGAAGATGTCATCTGCAGAAACTGCGGCTACGTTATGATGTTCCACAATGGAAGAACCATCTAGGACTTCGACTGATTCGTTACTTTTATATTTAGAACCATTCCAGCATTCTTGGGGATCCACCATGAAGGACAGACTCGAAAAAATGCTCAACGTCAAGATTCTTGAAATCGAGGAGCTTGAGGACAAGATAGTCGTTTACGTTCCGGAGGATCAGGTGAGGATAGCCGTTGGGAGCGGTGGTGCGGCCGTTAAGGCGGCGGAACTTGTAATCGGCAGGAAGATTGAAGTAAAGGGCAAGTGAGCCTCCCTGCGGGGCGTTCTGATGAACTACGAACTCTGGCGCGCCACAGCCAGGCCCCGGGGTGCCGGAAGGGGGGAGATCGAAGATCTGCTGATTTCTTTTCTAGTCCTTACTCTGCTGTTTTCCAACTTTGAGCCATACTCAGTCCCTTATGCCGCGGTGGCAGTTCTGACGGCCTTTCTTTTCCACGAGCTCGCCCACCAACAGGTGGCGAGACACTACGGCTACAGGACGTACTACAAACGCTGGGACACAGGCGTACTCCTTGCCCTCCTCGTGGGCATGGCGACGCGCCTCCTTACCGGAACGACGTGGATATTCGCCGCCCTCGGTGCCGTTCAGGTTTATGCCCCCTACGCCGTTGATTCCAGGGAAGCCTTCGGAAGGATAGCCCTCGCAGGACCGTTGACCAACATAGCCGTTGGCATAGTGGCTCTGGTTGTTTTGAGAACCACTCACCCATTCACGACCCTCTGGTGGGTTCTCAAGACAACCGCAACTGTCAACCTGTGGCTGGCCTTCTTCAACCTGCTCCCGTTCCCACCCTTGGATGGCTCGAAGGTTGTCCGCTGGAACGCTGGAGCTTGGGCGGTCTCCATCGGCCTTGCGTACCTCCTCTTCAGACTGTTGTAACACTTCCAGTGATATAGAAGGGAAAGGTTAAATAGGCCCGCCCTCACTTCTATCACGGTGGTTCCCCATGGAGTACAAGAGCCCGATAGGCCTTGATATTGACCTCGAAACCGGGGTTATACCCGGCGCCAAAAAGCTCGTCAGAAGGCTCAGTGATTTGAAGGGCTATTTCCTCGATGAAGATGCCTACAGCGAGCTCCTTAAGGAAAACCCCGTCGTCTATGAGGTCTACGCCGTCGAGCAGGAAGAGAAAGACGGAGACCTGAACTTCGCCACGACGGTTCTCTACCCCGGCAAAGTTGGCAAGGAGTTCTTCTTTACCAAAGGACACTATCACTCAAAGGCAGACAGGGCAGAGATATATTATGGCATCAAGGGGAAGGGCGGAATGCTCCTCCAGACCCCGGAAGGAAAGGCCGAGTGGATAGAGATGAAGCCGGGAACGGTCGTTTACGTTCCCCCGTACTGGGCGCACAGGACGGTCAATACCGGCGACGAGCCCTTCATATTCCTGGCGATATATCCAGCCGATGCTGGCCACGACTACGGGAGCATAGCCGAAAAGGGCTTCTCCAAGCTGGTCGTGGAAGAGGACGGGGAAGTTAAAGTTGTGGACAACCCGAGATGGAAGGAGTGATTTTCC
Source organism: Thermococcus sp. M36 (assembly GCF_012027355.1). Lineage (NCBI taxonomy): Archaea > Methanobacteriati > Methanobacteriota > Thermococci > Thermococcales > Thermococcaceae > Thermococcus > Thermococcus sp. M36. The sequence continues at coordinate 224,795 of NZ_SNUH01000002.1, read as the reverse complement.
GTTTTTTGTTTACTTCCTCTAGTGGTGTGCAAAATTTGAATAGGAAAAGTATTTATACTCGCGGATGTTACTTTCTTTGGTGGGGAGTTCATGAAGCGTTGGAGTGGGGCGTGGTTAATATTTCTGATTGTTGGAATGAGTGTGAGCATGGCATTCTTCAGCAATCCTGTGGCAGCAACTACCAGTGACCCTTACGAGGAATTCTGGCGGATTCTAAACAAGGAAGCTGAACTTGTAGTTGAAGTTGAAAACGGCAATCTCTCCCTCGCTCAAGAGTTAATTCAGAATTCTCGCCTTGGAGCTGAAAACGCTGCCAACATTTCAGCCTTAATCTGGCAGGCTTTGGAAGAATTGAAAGCCTCTGGAGTCAAAACTTATTATACCACCGAAGAGTTAAGAGAAATGGCTCAGAATATTAGCCAGAACGGCCTGCCGGAAGAGACGGTTCAAACCTTAAAAGCCCAATGTTGGAGCGACGAGCAAATCCAAGCCTTAGAAGAGTACATTGTCCAGAACGCTGGTGAGATTAACGAGGACTTCAACATGACGGCCTTCCTCGAGGATTTCTCGACGGCCTTCATCGACGTGGCGTTCAAATACAACGAATACGAAGCATGGGCGCTGAAAAAATGGAAATGGGAGAACGCCATTGATATTGATTCCTCAGTTTACAGGGGAGAGAGAATGATTAACCCGCTCTTGGCTGACGAGTGGGTGAAATTTTACAAGGCTTACGAAAATGGTAACGTTGAAGGAATGAACCTCTACATCAAAGCCCTCAAAGAAGACGCATACAAGCTCATGATAATGGATGAGTACCAAACGGGAAGGGATGTAATAGTTACGACTTTCAACGGGGAGGGCCTCAGGATAATAAGGATAAACGGATTAAGACCCTCTCCGATGCTCAGAGTTAAGGGTGGGGGTTTGGTCATAAACCTCAACACATCCACGCTCGATTGGAAGGATGAGTATTACTGGCCGAGAGCTTTAGAGTCTTATGAGCTGATAGGTAACGTTGAGAGTTTAGTGAAGGCACTCATGAATGGCAATTCCAATCCTAAGGTCCAGTGGATTTTGAATGAAAAAGTTGCCGAGCTAAAGCACTCTTTAACCGTGTATAAGAGGAGCTCAAGTGCTAATCCAATAACGCTCCCAATAAAAGACCCAACAGACCCGATTGAGCCTCCCAAGCCTCCAATAGCAGTACCAACAGCTACAAGCGAGTACGAAACTCCGGACCCACTAACACAAAAAGCACTAAACATAAACGACAACGAGGGTGTTCTGGAGATAACTGGGGTGAATGTCATTGTTGACGTGAATCAGCCAGGGAAGGTTGAGTATCACATTCAAATCTCGCTAAAGGCAGAGAACAACGCGATAAACAACATTCAGATTAACGTTGATGACTACACCAGTGGTGATTCCGACAGTGGGAGCGTCTCGTTCCTGAACTCCGGAGAAACATACACTTGGGAAAGCAAGAGGTTTGAGGTCGCTCACACCATCGACGGAAAACTGACAGTGACCGGGAAAGTTGAGGTTACTTACACGCCCTCCTGTGGAGCAGTCCCGCTTTCAAAAGAGGGCCCGGAGGCTTCTTCAATCCCCGCAGGCTGCGATGAGAGGACAATAGTTAAAGACTACTCGGCCACAGTAGATTTAGCGTCCTCTGTAGACTGGGACAAAGTGCACCTTGAGGTTGAGGCTTCACCATCTAGCATTACAGTAGGAGAGAGCGTTACTTACAAGGTTATCGTGAAAAACGAGAACGACGCGCCTTTGAACGGCTTAGAATACTCGATCACAATCTCCTACTCCCCAGCCAATTCCAGAACGTACTCCGGAACGGTTGATGTTCCCAAGAACGGGGAGAAAGTCCTGCTTGAAAAGACCATAACCTATGAAGACGCCAGCACTTATGAGACCCACGCCTCAATCTACTGGAACGGAAAGTCAAAGAGCGCCGAAACGAGCGTTACGGTGACTTCAGGGACTCTGACAATAACTAATGTTGATGTTTCACCATCAAATCCAACTCATGGGGACAGCGTGAGCTTTGATGTGAGCGTGAAAAACCCAGTATCAAGGTCTAGGACAGTAACGGTAAAGCTTTTCATTGACGGAGTTGAAAAGTCAAGCAAAAGCCTCACAATCGGTGGTGAGAGCACGGGGAGCGTTACTTTAACGTGGACTGCTCAGGCTGGAGACCACGACTGGAGGATAGAAGTCTGGGAAGACGGAAAACTGGAAGCGTCGAGGAGTGGAAGTTTGAGTGTTTCGAAAGTGGTGAATGGTTTGGCTGCTCGGCTTGAGGTCGAGCCAAGCGTTGTAAAAGCAGGTAATGATGTGACGGTCTTTATTACTATCCAGAACTTGAAGGAGTATAAGCAGACTTGGCCGATACAAATAGTTGACAGTGCCGGAAACGTTCAGTGGCCTCACGAGAGCTATCAGGGGCTTAATTACTCGATCTCCAGTGGTCAACTAACAATCTACGCCCGTAAGACTGCGAGAATTATGGCGACCATAGGCCCCATAACTCAAAACACGAGCCTCACACTGGAAATCGGAGGCATGCCAATGGCATCAGCATACGTAGAAGTTAGGCCTGTAACAGTACACGAAGCTTTCATGGATTGTAGTAATCTGGAACTATCTGCAGATAAGGGGGATTTAACTTTAGACATGAAATGCAAGGTGTACTTTACGAATCCAACTAAGGTTCAATGGAACATAACTCGCGTTGACACAGATGCTCACGTACTCAAGACACCGCGTACAAGGGATTTAACCATAGAGCCAACTAAGACGATAATAACACACACCGTTCCACCGGGAGGAGTTGGAGAATTAGAACTTGAGTTCCATGATGTCCTGCCCCAGAGCGGGTTCATCGAAACAGGATTGGAACTGAAGGACTTAGGAGGGGCTAAGGTTCCAGTGCAAGTGAACTTCACAGTCTACGCCAACGGTCATCCATACGTCAAAACTTCACAAGGTATACTCGATCTTGCATACACGGCAACTCAATATGTAGAGATAAAAGTTGAATGGAACAGTGTTATTCAGCATATTGTTGCAGATACAGTAGCTGGAGCGGTTATAGGGGCTGGAGCTGGGGCAGTGGTCGGTAGCATTATTCCAGGAGCTGGTACCATGACAGGAGCTGCAGTTGGGGGTATTATTGGGGGTACTTTGGGATTTATATACGGAGTAGTGTGGCATGGAATACTGGGAAGGCCATAGGGGGAATAACAAATGAAATGGAAAGGCGTTATTGTTTACTCCACGTCTCTTTTCCTTTTGTATTTCTCTTCAGGCATTGAGGTGGCCCTTGCCATAGCCAGCGTAAGCCTTTCAGTGATGTACGTTTGGACGATGATCCTCTGGTTAATCCGACGGGAAGATAGAAATACACAGAAGGCCGCAAACGGTTTTCTCACGGCTAACTTGATTGCAATCCTTGCCAGCGTCTTTGTCATCAAGCCTCTCGCCGCGACTTTGCTGCTGGTGGTACTTCTTGTCCTCTCAGGTTTCATACTGCTCGTTGTTTACGGCCTCAGAAAAGGACCAGCAATAGGGAATGCTGATTTTAGACTCAGATGGTTTGGGGTACTTCTTTTGGGATTCTTTTCGTTGAATCCTTTTATTGAGGGCATTTCAACCCACAACTGGATTGAGGGAATTGGTGCAGTACTGCTAGTGTTTGGTGGCTATTTAATGTTTGAGGAGGTGAGGACATCTATCCGCGAATCAAAGCAAGCAGAAGAATCGCAATGAAGAAAAACAAAGTAAGAGACTACTGCAGAGGTGATAGAGGTAAGCTTCGCGAAAAGTCTCCTTGCGGGGTTCTCTCCCTTCCTTGCATCTTCTCTACTTATAACGAAGATCCAAGGATCCGAAAGTGCTAAAGCTGGTTATCACCAGTGGCGGGTAGAAGTCTGGGAGAATGGAAAACTCGAAGCATCAAGGAGTGGAAGCGTTTATATTACATCTTCTAATGAGAGTGATCCAAGTGACCCTTGTTCCAAGGGAGAATACTGGACTGCATGGCTGGAGGTCAGTCCAACTGAGATGGTGGGAGAGGGCAAGGTGCATGTAAAGGTAATGGCATCATATTGCAATGCTCTTCCAGATGTCGGTGGAAATAGGATAGACTTACTGTACCTCGAAGAAAGTGTGTACTTGGATAGCAAGGAAGTACACTCGTTTGATACGAGTGATAACGGAAATGTACTTGCTAGTTGGGGAGACTAAGGTTATAGAGGAGTTTGATTGGCCTGTAAGTGTGGGAAACCACAATATCACGTTAAAAATCAAAAATACCAGTGGTCTCTTAGACTACATTAAAACCAAAACTGACAGCGTCAGCGTTAAAGTCATGCCCTTAGAGTATCCCTTAGAACTTACTGGAATTTCATGCAGTAACCTAGACTTTAACTTTGAAGCCAGTAACTATTACACTCAAGGAAACTATGTCTCACCACTGGAATGCACTCTTAAATTCCGAAATGTTAGGAATACTCAGATATACGTCAAAGAGCTAAGCGCCGACATTTCAGTTAGCCCCCCGGATTTAGAAGAAGCAATCTTCGACCACAAAACAGTCTCAGTGAACGAGAACGTAAAGCCAAGTGAGGTCCTCACAATACAAATACAGGGCAAAGCCGTCACGACAGACCGACAAATGCTCCTCAGAGTTGATGGAACAACGGCAACTCTTTACATAGACTATACGATAGAAGGCATGATTAACAAAGTCAGCAAAATAGTAGGGAAAGGAGTGGCGAAGATGGATATAAGCGTCAGCGTGTCCCAAGGAACAGTATATACTGATGTGATAGGTGACGTAGTCATATTTATCGCAGGACCAAAAGCTGAAGAAGATATTGTAACCAAAATTCCAGTTGTCACCAAACTTACCAAAATCCCGGGTGGAAAGCAAATACTAGGATTCCTGAGTTTGGAACCGTTCAAAAATGCGATTGTGTACGGTATAGACAAGTTATTCGGAGGATGATGTTCATGAAAATTAAACAGTACGTAGATCAGTGGGATATACTAACACTCCCAGTATTATGGGTGGCTACTATTTGCTCTATGCCTCTTTTTGTTTTTTTAAACTGGGGCCTTGACCCAGAGAAAATTGAAGGTGTTCTAATAATCACCGTTGTATTTGGAATCTTTTTTGTATTCTACGAGATAACTATCGTAGAGTTTATTATTAAATACTGCATTAACAGAAGGAAACCAGATAAAAAAAGCCTCTCACAAGCACTCCACTCCGCTAACAGGGCGAGTGATATAAAGAACTTCTGGTCCATAACATTACTATACACATTTTTCAGCTTACCAATGATATACAGGGATGCAAAATTTGTCCTCAGTACTATTTTATGGATATTATCTGCATATCTTACAGCATACGCCGTCAAAAACTGCATCTACAAGAGATACCTAAACAAAGTGGATTGTAGATGACAAATGAAAAATTATCTATGGTGATCTTCTATGGGATCGACCCGCGGAGAACAGAGTTCAGGCTTATAGCAAAGTTGATGGAACAACGGCGACGCTGTACATTGACTACATGATAGAAGGCATGATTAACGGAGCCAGCAAAATAGTGGGGAAAGGAGTGAGTGAAAGCATAACCATGATACACATTGACAAAAAGGATATATATTTAGAATGTGGCATTGAGGGAACATTTCTTGTTTTTTCGTTTACAAAGATTTCAAAGATATCTGGGATAGCAAATAAAGCAAAGACAGTAGGAGGCCTAGGAATAGTGCTAAAGTTCATTAATCTTCCAGAAATGGCTAAAAATTATGTCGTGAGCCACGATGATGAAGCACAGAAAACAATAGAAAAATTCTGGGATACCCTGTGGGGGTGGAATAGATGAGTATTGGATGCAAGTCTCGTGAACTGAAAGAGCTTAGTTTAGTTAAAGCTGGTGCTATTGCTTCTCTCGCTACTATTTTCCCATTTTTAATAGTGGCTCTCCGAGAGGTGAACTCGATAATGCTTGGTATTGGTTTTTTAATTGTATATTGGAGCATGGTGTTATTTTACACATTCTTAAATTGCTTTATTTTTTCGGATTTGGACTTAGGAACAATTGAGAAGCTATTGTTATTCATATACTACTTTGTCTTGGGTTCGGCGATTTACATAATTCCATCAAATTTTTCAGGATTTAGATTCCTTTTAGGTATTTTCATGAATAGTGTTATCGCGTATTTGTGGGTTTTAGTTAGCGTACGGTTGCATTATCTAGTTAAAAGCATGGACTATTGTTTTCATCGAACATAGATGCATTAGGCATTTGGGGACTCATCACGAAAGAACATCTGTTGCTATACTCGCTATTACCTTCTTTTGGTATTTACTTGGCGGTGATTACAACTTCTACCTCACTGGAAAACCCTTGTGCATGGTGATTTACCTCCTTTATTACTTAATCGGTGCTGGAATCCTACTGGGCTTTAACAAATGTAGAGACCATCAGCGTGCCGTTTTGTACTCTCTGTTGATTCTCGCAGCGGCCCCCGCTGTACGTTGATTACACGGAAGGCATGATCGAGGGAGTTAACAAAGTAGTAGGGAAAGGAGTGATTACTAGTACAACAAAAGTTAGCGTGTATGAAGGGACAGTGTATGCAGATGTCTTAGGAGACGGAGTAATACTTATAGCCGGACCGAAACTTGAAGAAAAAGCAGGAGTTTGGCTTGCTACGAAGCTTCCACATCTCAGTCTGATATCTAGCAAAATCTCTAGTGTCCCCGGAGGCAAGACTATACTTGGGTTCATAAGCCTCAAAACCCATTAAGAATTATATTGTTTCCCAAATAGACGAATGGGGTGGGTGAGTATATGGAGACCTTAAAGCCAAAAATACACGCTGCAATTCAACAAATACGCCTAAAACATTTGGCAATTATATGGACGATGACAATACTTTCCAGTGTTATTTTTTCTTTTCATATAACTAGCCGGGATTGGAGTTCAATCCTTGATGCATTTAAATTTTCATTTGGGTATTTTGTCCTTCTTGTGATATACAATCCTTACTCTATTGAAGCCCTTATTAAAAACTGCATATTCAGGGATATTCCCTCAGCACAGGACATTAATAGGATCACTGATACTATTGAATGGGCTGTTACTCCAAGGAACTTTGTTGTATTGGCAATGTTTTATATTTTCTTTGGAGCCTTTATTGCATACAAAAAGCCAGTGTTTTGGATTATTATAGCCCTATGGAACATATCCGCATACCTTACCCAATACGCAGTCAAAAACTGCCTGAGTGAACGATATCCTAAGGAGATCACGGAATAGGTGGAGGACAGTTCAATGATTCTTTGTTTTTACCCATTATATTTTTGTCAGGAGTATCAATGGACTGGTGACAGTTTGGATTTAGAAGCGTCGAGGGGTGAGAGTATTGAGGTTAATTCTAGCGGAGATGTTCAGGAAGACACGTCCAGTACAAACAATGCAAACTTGGAAATTACAGGCTTCGCCTGTATGCCAAAAGAAGTTGGGCTGTATGAATGGAGAATTGACAAGGACAAAGTTTTCTGCACTGCAAATATAAAGAATAACGGTCCAAGAATCCAGATAACTCCAAGAGTTGTGATCGACGGTATTGAAACTTTTTGGCTTAATACAAGGATTCTATCGGGAAATTCCAGCTTGACGATAAAGTACGAGGTTAAGTTCAGTGATGGGCTGGCTCAGATTATGTATGGGCCATCAGCAACCGCATTGAGCTTTGTTCGTACTGTTGAGGAAAGCGGCGGAACTGTATGCCGGCGGGGAGTATGCTACAACTCGACAAGAATCTACCACTTGCCCAAGAACCACACGATCAGCCTAAAAATTTACAAGGCAATAAACTTTATGCCAACAACAGAAGCACTAACACAAAGCGAGAAAGAAGTCATCACAGTCAAATACGACGGATACGTGGAGAAGAGATGGACAGAGTGTGTTATCATAACTCCTACATTTACACTAGTCTCCATGTATGGGGCATCATATCTTGCCCCTATAATTTTTGGAAATATGGCGACAACAGGGTTAGGACAAACCGTGTTAGGTGGCTCTACTGGCGGTTTCATCGGCATGCTCGGCCAGTATCTAATTGAAGATGAGAGTTATGGGGGTGATATCTCATGAGCAAACATCTTAAGAGGTTCTTTCTCGCGTATATTATTGTGTTTCTTCCTCTTTTTTTCGTGACTGAATCTATGGTATGGAGCGCAGTTTTAGCCCTCCTGCCCTCATGGCCTTTACTCTTAGTGTGGATTCTATGTGACATTAAACACTTTGAAAACTATAAAAAATTTCCAAAGGAGCCCTACATCATTGGTGACTCCACCGAGATTGAATACTTGACCCCAGAAGAACTGGAGAAAAGACTGCAGAAAGGAAAAGGGAATAAAAACCATAAGTTGTAGCGGAGACTCTAGAGTAGTTACCTTAACCTAAACTGCTCAGGCTGGAGACCACGACTGGAGGATAGAAGTCTGGGAAGACGGAAAACTGGAAGCGTCGAGGAGTGGGGAAATAACCGTGAGCGGGATCCCTAACAACTTATTCAACGTTGTTTTGACTGCATATCCTCATGAGCTCGAAGGTGGTGGGGAGGTGTATTTGCAAGTAAAGGCATGGAATTATGACAGATCCCCAATTCAAGTAAAAGGATACATCGAAGTTGACGGGGATGTTATTAAAAACGTTGAAACTAGGATTCCAGCTAATGCGAACAGTGACTCAATACTAACACTCTCATATAATCTCATTGGAGTTGACAACCACACCTTCAAACTCTTCCTCGATAACTACGATGGAAAACCAAACGGAGTAGGAGAGGAGCACTGGAGTGAAGTAAAAGTGGAAGTGAATCCAATGAGGGGAGTAGAGTTAGAGCAGGTGGGATTTGAATGTAATGATTTGTATTTCACTAAAAGAGTCACGGGGGCAAACCTAGAGTCCACAAAGAATATTTTCCTGAACTATCAGGCCGAAGTTAAATGTATAGCGACAATATATAACCCCACTGACAAAGAGATAACTATCGAAGAGTTAATCATTGGACAACCTACAGCTACTCCAACTGCATTAGATGTTGGACTGAAACAGTTCAATGGTGAAATTTCTTCCAACATAGTGATCCCACAAAATTATGTTGTCATAAAATTCACTTCGAGTGCAGAGGTTCCCCTTTTAGTATTAGAACTGGGGCTCTGGGGGGAGCACGTATTCCCTACAGCTACCATATACATTAAAGACCTCTGAGGGCACAGTTGAGTTCAAGGGATACGGTAGTGGTAAAATAACTCAAAACAACAAAGTAGTCACAGCGGATATTACTATTACACTGATATTCCTGAAGGGATCAAACAAAGTAATAGTGTGGACAAGGAACGCAGTTGAATATTCACGGAGGGTATTTGGTTACCTTGACTACATTACGGGGTGATTGCGAATGGACATAATCCACATTCTCTTCCTCATTCCAATTTTAGGACTCATGGCATATCCTAACTGGAGGAGAGTACTCCAGCTTTCTTTTGCTTTTTCACTACTGTCTCTGGAAGTGCTAACACTTAGCAAGGCCTTTGAGATTCCTCTCATAGGTTTGGGATTTGGAATTCTCTCATTTGGGATACCCTGTTCTCTGATTAGAACCCAAAACAAGAAAAGCAAAAAATCTCCAAGTGAGCACATTATTGTACTTCTCGTTTGGTTTATTGGAGTAGGTTACATGGTGATCAAAGGAGACACCAAAGACTTTACCGCTGTTCTCAAGATAGCCTCTATAGCCCTACTAGACGGGCTGGGAATGATCTCCTTACGTCAAAAGCCTGGAAGAGTAGCTATAACGATCACACTATTGGGACTTTGGGCCTTAATAGCGATTATTAGAAATTACACAATAGTGGGTTTAGGAGTAATAACCACCCTATTATACATCATACACTTACATTATATCAACATTATGACAGAGAACCAAACGGAGCAGGAGAGGAGCACTGGAGCGAGGTGACGGTGGAAGTGAAAACTGGTGATCAACTTAAGCAAGTAACGTCGGAGTGTGATCCAATATACTTCAAGTACAATATGGGAAACTATGAGGCGACTCTCACTTGTCGATTAACAATTTACAATGGATACAGCTACGACTTAAGAGTGACAGGGGACATCGTTTCGGATATTGATGTTTCAATATTAAACAAGTATCTGCAATTTCCAGCAGGAAGCTCTTCACCAGTAGTCAGTTACATTGATCCCAAAACAATACCGGCCGGAGGTTATTCCACCATAACGTCTATCGCACACTTCAAAATATCAAAACCTGATATCTTTGTTATTGGGGACATATTTCCCTATTGGGAAGACGCATGGAATGATATTCAGGTAGAGGGGTTTATAAAGCGAGGGTTCCAGTAAAAATAATTCACGACGTGCCCTTTGATAAACTCGGGATTCAGCGCTTTACTCTCCAGAGCAGTGTCTATGTAGAAGTAGACCACATAGCAGTAGTTGCAGACATTGCTGCCGATGCACTCTTAACATACGAACTCAGGACAAGATCCACACCCATCGCCAACATTAAGTTTATTCAAGATGCTCTAAATAAGCTTCCACCAGAAGTCAGAGAGAAGATAAAACCAATTATCGGACAGATAAGTATTAACTGGCTTGCCAACTGGATAAAAGAAAAGGCCATAACCGAAGGCTCTGAGCATGGGTGGTGGTTAGGATGAAAAGGGAATGCTGGCTCTCTATTCTTTTCTTTTCAGCTTCAGCAATAATATGGGGAATATTTGTGGCCAATGGACCGTTTGACATAGGAGGTAAGATATTCCTAACTTCAGCACCATTATTTCTTGCATTCCTGTTTCTGATTGGAGGGCGTAGCACACTCTCGTGGTTAGTATTTGTTTGTGTCTTATTTGGTCCGATGATGGTATTTGCTAGAGGATATCTCCTTCCATTCAGATTGCTTGTGATCATTACTGTGCCGACTCTCTGGGCGCTTGGTTATGAGAATGCAAGAAAATGCCTGAGACTATGAGTTAAAATTGGAGGCAAGAAAGTGTGGCCGAACGGGCCAAGTAGCGTTACAGTTAACAAGCAAACTGTGACCCTAACTCCAACCAACATGCAGGAGGACCTGGCAATAACCATTAACATAGATGCCGGGCTAGCAGATTATTATTTTGGCCAGTGGGGTTATACCCATAAGCTGTTGGAGACCCCATCTTATCTTATAGAAGCTTACTTGGAAGGTCTGGGTTATCCGGTGTCTGATGTCATTATGATCACAGGGAAAGAGGGGGATTGGAAGGATGAAGCAACCAGTTTAGGCGCGGACTTTGTTGGAGGTTCAATAGTTGCAGTAGCTGCTGGTTCGAATCCACTTTCACTAACATTTGTAGCAACATTTATTGCTGGGGCTGCAACAACAGAATACGTGGTAAAACCGTTGGGCATGTTCCTCTGGGATCTGTGGGGTGAGTATCACTGGGGAATAAATGATCCTGGGGCAGGAGAAAATGACAATAATTCTATAGTCGGGGGGTGATGATATGGGAGTAAGCATTCGTGTCTCTCTTCCCCTTATTTTTCCGGGACTTTTAATGGTATCCACTTTTCAGATAATGGTAGAAGTCTCCGGTAGAGAAGAGGGAATAGCCGCTGGAGCTCTGTTTTCAACAGTGATCCTGCCCTTCCTCTTTGCTGGCTATTATCTGGCAAAGAATAGAAAAGAAGATATAAAATGGGTGAGCGATGTGCTACCGATCTTTGGGTTCTATCCATTTGCATATGCTGTCAGAAGTCCTCTATCCTGGCTTTTGGCAGGTTTGATCATTTTGATTCCACTACTCTCAATGAGGCACATAGAGATGGGGGACAAACAAATCAATGCTGTTGTTTTTGCACTTTCAATGTTGGAGTGTCTTGGTATACCAAACAAGAGCCTCATAGTGATAGGGTTAATACTCCTATCTTTAGCATTCTATACATTCAGGAAAAGACTTGAACTTCAATATATAGTGTCGTATGTAATCTTATGGACGTTTGTAAATCAAGTCTACAAAGTGGATTATCTCGTGCTCAGCATGGGATTCCTCTTTGGATTTGCCGTGTTTGTGATGATCCACTACACCACTAAGAGGACTCTGGCACTGCTAAAGAAGGGATACGATGATGATTCAGGAGACCGCAACTCTTATTAACTTTCAATGGTTACATCACTCCCGGTGATACAATGTCCTGGGACGCTCTTTACTCATCGGCCTTTGATAAAGTCCGCGGGAACATCGGGAAGGTTGGAGGGGTTCTTCTCGCCTACAACACGAACATCGATGCCATAAAGTACCTGGACTCCGCAGACCTGGAGCGGCGGATAGGGGACATAGGGAAAGGCGAAGTTCTGAGATACTCGGAGGAGCTTCCGGAGAAGATAACTTCCCTTGAGCATCTATTCGGCGGAATTCTCTGGAGTGTCAGGCACGGGAAAGCGGCGGAGCTTTTCGTCGAGAGCTGCAGGGTGCGCTTCTACATGAAGCGCTGGGGCTGGGACGAGCTCAGGATGGGTGGCCAGGTCGGAATAATGGCCAACCTCCTCGGCGGAGTCTACGGTGTCCCAGTCATAGCACACGTTCCCCAGCTGTCAAGGCTCCAGGCGGAGCTCTTCAAGGACGGGCCGATTTATGTCCCCAAGGCCGAGGATGGAAAGCTCATGCTCGTCCACCCGAAGGACTTCGCTGGGGACGAGGAGAACTGCGTCCACTACATCTACGAGTTCCCGCGCGGGTTCAGGGTTTTCGACTTCGAGGCACCGAGGGAGAACCGCTTCATAGGCTCAGCCGACGACTACAACCCGAACGTGTACATAAGGCCCGAGTTCCGGGACTATTTTGGGGAGATAGCCTCAAAAGCCCGGCTCGCCATCATCAGCGGCCTTCAGGCGCTCACGAAGGAGAACTACGGGGAGCCCCTTGAGATCTTGAGGGGACACCTTGAGACCCTCAACAAGAGAGACATTCCCGTTCATCTTGAGTTCGCCTTCACCCCAGACGAAACAGTCAGAAAGGCCCTCGTTGAGGTGCTCGGCATGTTCCACAGCGTCGGCCTCAACGAGGTCGAGCTGGCCTCGATAATGGATGTGCTGGGAGAGAAGGCCCTTGCAGAAAAGCTCCTCTCACACGACCCGGTTGACCCGATTACGGTAACCGAAGCCATGCTCAAGCTCGCTGAAAAGACCGGCGTGAAGAGGATACACTTCCACACATACGGCTACTACCTGGCTCTGACCGAGTACAGAGGGGACTTCGTGAGGGACGCGCTCCTATTTGCGGCTTTAGCTGCGGCAGCTAAGGCCAAACTTGGAGACGTGGGGCGCATAGACGATGTTGCTAAGGCAATGGACGTGCCGGTCAACGAGAGAGCGAAGCCCGTCGGGGAGGCCCTGGTTAAGGAGTACAGCATGAAGAAAGGTGTCGCCGAGGTGAACAGCTATCAGCTTGCCTTCGTCCCGACGAAGATAGTGGCCAGACCGAGGAGCACCGTGGGAATCGGCGACACCATATCGAGCTCGGCCTTCGTCGGTGAGTTTGCTTTGCTGTGAGCTTTCCGTAAGCTTTTTACTCTTTTTGTTGAGTACGGGTTGGTGAATGAAATGGATGGTAAAACTCCCCCCTGTGAAGACGGATGGGAAAAGCTCAGCAAGGTTATCTCATCGCTTTCGCTCAGCCTTTTACCTACGCTCCTCTTCGTGCTCATAATGTCTTACATAATCGTTGTTGGCCTCCAGAACGCGGACATAACCTTCACCGTCCAGGGCCAGGAGGTCACCATAACTTACCCCGAGATAAACATACCCGTCGACTACTCGGCGATAAGGAACTCAGTCATCTACCTTTTCACGGCGATCCTCATAGGGCTGCCCGTCCCGCTGCTGTCAGGGAGGCTGAAGCCCCTCAAGGTGCTCATCTCCCTCCTCCAGGCGGGAGCCTTCGTTTATGGGCTCTACATCTTCGTCATGATGATAATCAACTTTGCAAGCGCCCTTACGTGAGGTGATACCATGGGGAAACTGTTTGGAACCTTTGGCGTCCGCGGAATTGCCAACGAGAATATAACTCCAGAGTTCGCCCTTAGGATGGGCATGGCCTTTGGGACTATGCTCAAAAGGGAAGGCAGGAAGAAACCGCTGGTCGTCGTCGGCAGGGACACGAGGGTGAGCGGTGAGATGCTGAAGGATGCGCTGATAGGTGGTCTCCTCAGTACTGGCTGTGATGTCATTGACGTCGGCATAGCCCCCACGCCGGCAATACAGTGGGCGACGGCACACTTCAACGCCGACGGTGGGGCTGTTATAACTGCCAGTCACAACCCTCCGGAGTACAACGGCATAAAGCTCCTCGAACCCAACGGTATGGGGCTGAAAAAGGAGCGCGAGGCAGTGGTTGAGGAAGTTTTCTTCAACGAGGATTTTGACAGGGCAAGATGGGACGAGATAGGTGAAGTCAGAGAGGAGGACATCATCAGGCCCTACATCGAGGCGATAAAGGCGAGGGTTGACGTCGGGGTAATAAAGAAGCGCCGCCCGTTCGTCGTCGTTGACACCTCCAACGGCGCCGGAAGCCTTACTCTCCCGTACCTTCTGCGCGAGCTTGGGTGCAGGGTCGTCAGCGTCAACGCCCACCCCGACGGCCACTTCCCGGCCAGAAACCCCGAGCCGAACGAGGAGAACCTGCGGGAGTTCAAGGAGATAGTGAAGGCCTTGGGTGCCGACTTCGGGGTTGCCCAGGACGGCGACGCCGACAGGTCGGTCTTTATAGACGAGAACGGCCGGTTCATACAGGGCGACAAGACCTTCGCGCTCGTCGCCGACGCGGTACTCAGGGAGAATGGCGGTGGGCTTCTCGTCACGACGATAGCTACTTCAAACCTGCTCGACGATATAGCGAAGAGGAACAACGCGGAGGTTATGAGAACCAAAGTTGGCGACCTCATCGTGGCGAGGGCTTTGCTTGAGCACAACGGGACAATTGGGGGAGAGGAGAACGGCGGTGTTATCTTCCCGGACTTTGTACTGGGCAGGGACGGGGCGATGACCACTGCCAAGATAGTCGAGATTTTCGCGAAATCCGGTAAAAAGTTCAGCGAGCTTATCGATGAGCTTCCGAAGTACTACCAGTTCAAGACGAAAAGAAAGGTGGAGGGCGACAGGAAGGCGATAGTCGCCAGGGTTGCCGAGCTTGCCAAGGCCGAAGGCTACACCGTTGACACCACCGATGGGACGAAGGTGCTCTTCCCTGACGGCTGGGTTCTGGTCAGGGCCAGCGGAACCGAGCCGATAATCAGGGTCTTCAGCGAGGCAAAGAGCGAGGAAAAAGCTAAGGAGTACCTCAACCTGGGACTTAAGCTTCTGGAGAAGGCGATTGGGGCTTAGCCCCTTCTCCACTCTTCCAGCAGTTTTCTCCCTTCCTCCACACTCCTCGGAACCGGCAGGCCGAGGCTAAGGAACAACTCCACCAGCGGGGGCACGTCGAGGTTGTGCTCCCTCAAAAGTTCGGGGGTTCCCAGTATCTCCTCGGGGGTTCCTACCCTTATGACCCTGCCGCCGTCCATGAGGGCTATCCTGTCGCACATTCCAAGGTATTCCGCCTCGTGGCTCGCCAGAATTACTGTTTTTCCCTCGTCCCTGAGCCTGAGTATGATTTTCCTGAGCATGTTCTTACCCCTGAAGTCCAAGTTGGCGAAGGGCTCGTCGAACACCACAACCTCGGGCTCCATTGCCAGAACCGTTGCTATTGCTATCCTCTTCTTCTCGCCGAAGCTCAGATCCTTCGTCTCCCTGTCGGCGTAGTCCTCCATCCCGACCGCCTTTAACGCCTGAAGGGCCCTCTCCCTGAGCTCCTTCCCGCGGAGGCCGAGGTTGTAGGGGCCGAAGGCAACGTCCTCCAGAACCGTCGGTGAAAACAGCTGGTCGTTGGGGTCTTGAAAGACTATCCCCACCTTCCGCCTGACCTCCCTGGGGTTCTTTGATGGGTTTAGTCCGCCGACGAGTACCTCCCCCTTCACAGGCTTCAGGATCCCGTTGAGGTGGAGCAGGAGTGTGCTCTTTCCGGCCCCGTTGGGGCCGAGAAGCCCGAAGAGCTCTCCCTTCCCTATCCTGAGGCTTACTCCCCTGAGAACCTCCCTTCCGGAATACGAAAAGTGGACGTCCTTGAGCTCGATCATATCAGCAGTCCCCCCAAGGCCAGGACGATGAGCATTGCTGTGTGCGGGGTTGTCCTCGGCTCCTCAAGTTTCGGAAACTCTCCGAAGCCCCTGGAAAGCATGGCCCGGTACACCCTCTCGTTCCTCTGGTACGACCTTACGAATATCTCTCCAATCATGGATCCGAGCCACCGGTAGTACTCCCTCCTTCCCACCCCAAATGCCCTTGAGTCCAGCGCCCTTTTCATCCTCACAGCCTCTTCCGCGAAGAGGTCGAGATAGCGGTAGGTGAATGCGAGGGTAACCGTCAGTATCCTCGGCAGTCCGAGGGCCTCCATCTCGGCGATGATCCGCGAGAAACCGACGGAGCTCGTTATTACTACCGCGGTTCCGGCGGAAAGGAAGGCCTTTCCTATTAGCAAGAAGAACGAGTGAAGACCTTCGTAGGTCACCGACCCGAGGGGTGTCTCCATGAGCGGCCTGCCCGGATTGAAGAGGGCCAGCACGAACAGGAGTCCCTCAAAACCGAGCAAAAAGCCGAGTTTTTTCAGGGTAGCTCTAGGCGGGCGCATCATCACGGTGACGGCGGCGAACAGGAGCGCAAAGTACGCCAGCTCTGAGAGGCTCTTCCTCGTCACGACCCCGAGTGAATAAACAAAAATGAAGGGAAGGTACACGTCAGCCCCTCCTGGCGAGCTTTGCCAAACCGTAGCCGGCCGCAAACGTCAGCCCTATCCCGAGGAGCCCCATTGTAAAGCTCTGGCCCCACGTTTCACCGTAGTCAAGGGGGGCCTCGTAGACTGGACTCTCGGTAAGGCCTACCTTCTCCATCGTCGCCTCCAGTCCGTCGGGATTGCTGGAAGCGAGGGGAAGCACCACGGCCAGCACAACGGCTATCACGAGAAGACCCTTTACGACCCACCTCATGCCGGCACCCCCTCAACTGATGGAAGCTTCGCCCTCACGGCGTGGACTATCACGACCGTCAGGATTGCCTCACCGATGCCTATGATGGCGTGGTAGCCGAGCATAAGGGAGAGCACTTTCATGAACGGGAGGCTCTTGCTGAGGCCGATCTCCACTGCGGTCATGCCCGCTCCAAGGACGACGGATAGCCATGAGGCGAACGCAATGGCCAGGGTCTCGTTGGTGTTCTTGAGCTTTGAGTAAACCCCATAGCCTATAAATGCTCCTATGAGCCCCATGTTGAGTATGTTGGCACCAATCGCGGTGATTCCACCGTCTCCGAAGAGGAGCGTCTGAATGAGCAGAACCGCGGTCATAACTATTACCGCTGCGTAGGGCCCGAGAAGTATCGCCACGAGCGTTGCCCCAAGGAGGTGTCCGCTGACGCCCCCTATTATCGGGAAGTTCACCATCTGGGCCGCGAAGATCCCTGCCGCGAACAGGCCCAGCAGGGGCAGCCTTTCCTCCGGGAAGTCCCTTAGCTTCCTGAGGGCGTATGCTATTCCTGCTATCGTTACCGCGTACGTTATTACTATCACCGGCATGCTCAGCAGTCCGTCCGGGATGTGCAAGCTTAACACCTCCAGTCTCCGTTTGGTGTTATCAATGTGTTGAATAGTGGCACCAAATAAAAGCGTTTCCCCAACTGGGTATTATCAACCTAAGGTTTCACAGCACCATCAGTGGCCCATAACAAAGGGGAAGGGGTTGAAAACAAGAAGAAAGACCTTCAGAGGTAGCCCCTGTCCTCTTCCTCGGGTGTGGGGGGCATCTGCTGTTCGAGCATTGCCCTCTGCATCTCCTGGACCTTCCTGAGTATCTCCTCCGTCTCCCTGGCGCGCTCCTCAAGGGCAGTCATGTCAAGCTCTATGCCGAGTACCCTTGTAACTGCCAAGAGAACCGACTTCGCTGCTTTTGCGTCCACTATGTAGCCCAGGCTCTCTCCGAGCAGGCTTATACCGTACATCGAGCGGAGCTTGCCCATGCCGAGGAGCAAACCGGCGGCACCGACTATGGCTCCTCCCTCGTCTTCTCTCCAGATAATCTCCACCTGGCAGCCTTCGAGCTTCTCTTGATAGTGCTTCACGAGCTCCTCGTGGGTTACCGCCGCTAAAACCCTCGGCTCTCCCTGAAGCTCCGGCACCTGGTAGCCGCCCATGGTGATTATCTCCCTCACACCGAACTCACTCACGAAGTCAAGCATCTTGCCGACGACTTCATAGTGGCCGGGGCTGTCCGTTGGGGGAACCTGCTGATCGCCGGTGATGATTATGATGTCCCTCCCGTCCTTGTCGGGGTTCCTCCAGTAGTAGAACTCGTTCTTCATGAGCTCGACTATCGAGCCCTTCTTGATGAGAACCTGGTGCATGAAGTGCGGCGAGTAGAGCTCAGCGAACTTCACCGCGTTGAGCTCCTGGATAAGGTGCTCGGCGGCGAGCTTTCCGACGAGGCCTATTCCAGGGAGACCCTCGATGAAGACCGGGTCCCTGAGCTGGGGCCTCTCCAGCACGTAAATGGTTGTCTCCTTCATCTCACTCCCTCCTGGCTATGCCCAGCTGCTCGCGCTTCAGCCTGCGCCTGTACTCGCCGTAGGGATCCTCCGGCGAAAAGCGAGGCGGGTGGGCCACCTTGGTCTTTTCACCGCAGACCGGGCAGACCTCCTTGAGGGTGTAGCGCCCGCAGCTGGGACATCTCTTTATCCTGAAGTGCATCACTTACCCCTCTTCTTGACCTTCTTTATGCGCTTCTCCTTCCTTATGAGGGTCGCCTCTCCACCCGCTTCCTTGATGACCCTGAGGATCTCCTCGGCGATGTCTTCAAGGACCTCCTCAGCCTTGTAGTAGTCCGGGGCGGTGATGTCTATCCTGTACCTCGGCGCTCCCTGGTACGTGAACTTGACATCTATGTCTTTCTCCTCGTTTACCCTGTCCCTCGCGCGTATAAGGGCCTCCTTGATTATCTCGATACCGTTCGGCTTTGGAACGGTTATCTCGAACTCTGCATCGATGGTAACGGTGGGTATTTCGACGTAGGCCTCTATGATTGGCTTGAGAGCCTCAATCCACTCCTTGCTTATGAGGTCTTCGAGAACCTCCATTCCGTTTTGGGCCGCGTCCTCGAAGGCGGCATACACCTCTCCGTACTCTTCCTCAAGGGGAACCCATACCTCCTTCCAGGCGGTTTCGAAGTCCTTTCCTATCTTCTCTGCCGCCATCTTGAGCAGGTTCTCTGCCTTCTGGGCCCTCTTGTACTCCTGCAGTTTTGCCTTCCTCTGCTGCTGGTTCACCCTTTTGAGGCTCAGGTCTATATGTCCCTTGCTCGGATCAACGCGGATGACCTTTGCCACTATTTTCTGGCCCTCTTTGACGTAATCCCTGATGTTTTTGACCCAGGTCGAAGCTACCTCGCTTATGTGCATGAAGCCCTCCTTTCCGGGGTACTCGTCAAGCTTGAGGAACGCACCGTAAGGGTGAATGCTCTTGACGGTAGCGACGACAAACTCTCCCTCTTCGGGGTACTCTCTGGCTTTCCTCGGCATTTTAACCACCTCGCAATTTTCTCTGCCGGGTTAAGTTACGAAAAGAGGTATTTAAAGTTTAGGAGAACGAAAAGAGGGAAAGGTTCACTCAAGAACCTCAAGAACCTTAGCCTTAAGGATCCCCTTTCCGCCGGTCGGCTCGACGAGGGTCGCGCCGCAGACGAGGCAGCGGACCTTAGTTGCCGGGTTGCTGAAGACGATCTGCTCGTTGCCGCAGTCGATGCACTTGACGCGGAGGAACCTGCTCCTCGGCATCGGGATGAGGTTCTTCGGGAGCGCCATGGGTCACACCTCCACCAGCTCGAACTTCTTAACACGGAAGCCCTGTCCCCTGGTGTGGGCCTTGCCGCAGACGGTGCACCTGAACCTGAGGTCGAGCTTCTTGACCGGCTTCTCCCTTCCGGCAGGGTTCGGCCTCGGGAAACCGCGGTAACCCTTCATGATCCTTCTGAACCTTCTCTGACCCTGGCTGAGCTCGCTCCTCGGCCTCTTCTTGACCTTCTCGACCTTGTGTATGGTGTGCTTCTTGCAAAACGGACAATAAGTCCTTATCTGCTTCGGATACTTCATTCTCTCACCTCCGGAGAGGGCCCGGCGGGTTCCTACTGTTTCTTCGGACACCCCCGAGCCATGAGGCATGATAGTGCCTGCAAACCCCGGTAGCCGGGAGGCTTTAAAAAAGTTTTTGCCCTGATGGGCGGAAGGCAGGCAGGGTATAAATTAGTGGAGAAGGGGTATGCATCACTCCGCAGGGGCGTAGTAGCAGCGCTTTGGAGAGATTATCTTCCCCTCTTTCTTGAGAACCTTGA
Organism: Thermococcus sp. M36; assembly: GCF_012027355.1. Lineage (NCBI taxonomy): Archaea > Methanobacteriati > Methanobacteriota > Thermococci > Thermococcales > Thermococcaceae > Thermococcus > Thermococcus sp. M36. Next base: position 204,220 of record NZ_SNUH01000002.1, on the reverse strand, counting down.
TGGCTTTGTCAACTTCCTTTTTGTCAATCCCCGCGAGCTCCGCTATCTCCTTGCTCTTGAGGGGCCTCCCAGCCTCCTTCAGAACCTTGAACACGAGTTCAACCTCGGCCATTGGGATCACCTTTTCGGTTTGTCACTATAACTAACACAATTCGAACTTAAAAGGTTATTGGTTTGTTTAGAGCTGAAGGATGAAGGGCACTACAAATGGGACGAGGGCGGTGAGGACGAAGCCGTGGGCGAAGGCTATCAGGGCAACCTCGCTTCCCCCGAACTTTGTCATTATCGGCAGCGTCGTGTCCATCGTCGTCGCCCCTCCTATCGAGACGGCTAGCTCCTTGGGAATCTTCTTTATGGCCAGGGGGTAGAGCAGGACGGTGAATATCTCCCGGGTGAGGTTTGCGAGGAAGCCCAGTGTCCCGTAAACCACTGAATACTGCCCAATCAGCGGGCCAGTCAAGGAGTACCAGCCGCAGCCGGCCGAGACGGCCAGCCCCCATCTGGGCTCGATGCCCAGGAGGAGCGAAGTGGCCAGACCACCCAGGAGGGAACCGGCAAGGGTTCCGAGGGGCAGCTTCACAGCCATCTTTCCAAGCTTTTTGATCTCCTTCAGCCGGAAACTCTGGCCGAGGTCAATGCCAATAATGAGTATCAACAGATAGAGCATAATTTCATACAGGTTGCCGAAGTCTGGGGAGTAGAAGTGCCCGACGGCAATTCCCGCTATAAGGGAAACCAGAACGTACGCCAGGAACCTCATCGCTTTCCCCCCACCAGAAGGGCCATTCCAACGCTTCCCGCTATGGTGAGGGCCGCGAATACGACGGACGATACCAGCAGCCACCCTGCGTCTATCTTCACCTTCCCCGCCTCGACGCCCATGAAGAATATCAGCAGGAGAAGTGCGGCACTCATAGGTAAATCCAGACCGAGCTTTTTCCCTCGCTTCCTGAGGAGATATCCTATCAGAACTCCAGCCAGCAGGGGGATGAAAATGTTCATGCAACGAGATATCTCTGAATGTTAATAAAATTATCGAGGGGCTCGGAGGGTGTTCACGTCATCATTTGTGAGCGTTCAGTTTGCTTGCTAGTCGTCATTGCCCCATCTGGGTTCACTGCGCACCCTTTTAAACCTGTCCTCAAAAGCCAAGGTTTTTATTATGAACCTTCCCTCATTCAAACGGTGGTTGGCATGATCCGTGCATCTGAACGGGCAATGGGGATTGAATACGCGATAAGGGACGTTGTTCTCCCCGCTAGGGAGCTTGAGCGGAAGGGAATAAAGGTCATAAGGCTCAATATAGGAGACCCTGGCAAGTTTGATTTTCAGCCGCCGGAGCATATGAGGGACGCCTACTGCAGGGCGATCCAGGAGGGTCACAACTACTACGGCCCTAGCGAGGGCATTCCTGAGCTTAGGGAGGCGATAGTCCAGCGCGAGAGGAAAAAGAACGGCGTTGAGATAACCGCTGACGACGTCCGCGTTACCGCTGCCGTTACCGAGGCACTCCAGCTCATATTCGGTGCCCTGCTCAACCCGGGCGACAACATACTCGTCCCAAGCCCGAGCTATCCACCTTACACAGGGCTCGTTAAGTTCTACGCCGCCGAACCAAGGGAGTACCTGACCGTTGAAGAGAACGGCTGGCAGCCTGACATAGACGACATAAGAAAAAAGATCGACGAGAATACCAAGGCCATAGCCGTCATAAACCCGAACAATCCGACCGGTGCGCTTTACGAGAAAAAGACCATCAAGGAGCTCCTCGACCTTGCGGGGGAGTATGGTCTGCCCGTTATAAGCGATGAGATATACGACCTCATGACCTACGAAGGAAACCACGTTTCGCCGGGTTCGCTCACGAAGGACGTGCCGGTAATAGTCATGAACGGCCTCTCAAAGGTTTACTTTGCCACCGGGTGGAGGCTTGGCTACTTCTACTACGTTGATCCAGAGGACAAGCTCGCCGAGGTCAGAGAGGCCATAGACAAGATGGCTAGGATAAGGCTCTGTCCGAATACCCCCGCCCAGTTCGCGGCGGTGGCGGGTCTGACCGGCCCAATGGACTACCTGGAGGAATACATGGCCAAGCTCAGGGAGAGGAGGGACTATATATACAAGCGCCTCACCGAGATTCCCGGAATAAGCACCCAGAAACCGCAGGGAGCTTTCTATATCTTCCCGCGCATTGAGGAGCGCTCCAGGTGGAAGAGCGATAAGGAGTTCGTCCTCGATGTGCTCAGAGAGGCCCATGTACTCTTCGTCCACGGTTCGGGCTTTGGAAAAGAGGGTGAGTGGCACTTCAGGGCCGTTTTCTTGCCGCCTGTGGAGGTTCTTGAGGAGGCCATGGACAACTTCGAGGCCTTCATGAGGAAGAGGCTCGCGGGATGAGCCGGTAATTCCTTTTCATTTTCCGGTGGATCACGTTGGATTGAAGAAGGAAAATCACCCTCCAGAAACGACAGGGATGACCTCAACGTAGTCTCCGTCCTTCACGTTTTCGTCCTCTAAGGCAATCCTGCCATTGAGCTTTGCTATTGCACTCTCGGTGTTGAAGCCTACCTCCCTGAGGACGTCCGCTACTTTCATGCCCTTCCTCCACTCCACCTCTCGCTCTATTCCTCGTCCAAGAACCTTGATCTTTATCACTTCCATCACCTGCTGCTTTTTTGTCGGTGGATTTATAAATTCGATGCTGGAAGGGGGCCAGTAAAGATGTCGGCCCCCTGGGGGTCCCGACGTCATCGCAACCCGATACTCGTCGGGCGGTTCTTTCTATGCACAAAACCTTATAACAGTTGGGCTAACTCACCCATGGGTGCAAAACATGGCCGGAACCGTGAGCAGAATAATCCACTTTCACGATGAGGAGGAGTTCCTCGATGATATGAGTGCCGCAATGGAGCGCTTCTCATACCTGGCGACCAAGTACGGTCACAACCCGATAGAGGGCGTTCTCCTGTGGGACTACATTGGCGTCCAGGACGAGGAGGGCCTCAAGATTTTCCGCGTGGGTGAGTTCCCCTACTTCGAGGGCACGCTGAAGGTTGACCTGGAAACGCTCAGGGTCATGGAGCGCTACTTCGACGAGATGGAGAGCAAGTGGGACGAGCTAAGGGTGGAGGATATAGCCTACTTTGTCGAGATGCTCAACGAGGCCTTGGGCCGGGAGTTGGTGTTCTACGAGGCCTACGACCTCGGTCTGGACAGGAACACTGCCTACATTATTATTAACATCGCGAACCTCCACTACCTTGAGAGCGTCCTTGAGGGTCGCGACAGGGAGATATTCGAGGAAGCCGTCGAGCTGCTGATGAGGTACGTTTGAGTGAATAACTGTTTGATTCAGTAATTATGTAATTGCAGACTTAATTGGTAGGTGGTGAAAGCATGCTCTTCAAGAAGAAGGGCATCTTTAATGAGGAGGACGCGAGGAAGGTAGTTGAGTGGATGAGCGCCCACCCTGAGGAGAGGGAGCTCATAGTGATGGCTGAATCGGTAACCCTTGAGGCAAAAAGGCGCCTCTGGGACTATACGAGGGCCGTCCAGCTGATGGCAGACATGACCGGTGAGGACAGGAGCGTTAAGGTTGAGATACTCGAAGGATACGTCAGCGAACATGTGAAGGGGATTGATGTGGATAAACTGTGAGGTGTTGGCATGAAGCTCGTAATGGCCGAGGTCTTCAACAGCTGGCAGGGGGAGGGCGGCAGCGTTGAGGGCTCTGCCTTTGGAAGGAGACAGATTTTTGTCCGATTCGCTGGTTGCGACCTTAACTGCCTCTGGTGCGACTCCCGAGAGTATATAGACGCCTCCCGCGTTTCACGCTGGCGGTACGAGATCGAGCCTTTCACAGGAAGGTTCGAATACAAACCAAACCCAGCGGAGCTCGATGAGGTTGTTGACGCCATCCTGCGCCTCGACACCGGTGATATACACTCGATAAGCTACACAGGCGGCGAGCCGACGCTCCAGGTAGAACCCCTCAAAACCCTCATGGGGCGCATGAAGGAGCTCGGCTTCGATAACTTCCTTGAAACCCACGGCGGTCTCCCAGGGCTGGTTAAGGAGATAGCCTATCTTGTGGACTACGCGAGCGTTGACATAAAGGACGAAACGGCCTGGGCGGCGGAAGACTGGAAAAACCTGGTTCTCCGCGAGGTCGAGAGCATCAGGATCCTGAAGGAAGCAGGGGCGAAGACCTACGCCAAGCTCGTGGTCACCAGGGAAACAAAGCTCGAAAACGTCCGCTGGTATGCGGAGCTTTTGAAAGGTTTGGCCCCCCTCGTCATCCAGCCTATGGAACCAATAGATATTTCCCAAGCTAGGCTCATGGAGTTCTACCGTGAAGCGGCAAGGATTATGGGGGGGAAGAACGTCGGCCTGAGCTTCCAGGTGCACAAGTACCTCAACGTGCTTTGAGAGGGTTTTTAAAGCTCCTCCCCAACTTCTCCCGGCGATGATGACATTGGCCTTTGGGGTAATTGATGCCCGGGATCGACGGCCTGAGCCTCCGTCAAATTTTTAAATCTCTGCTCTTTTAGTAACCTCCGGAAAGATAAAGGGGGTGGTGCCATGCCAGTGATTGAGGAAGTGACTGCCCCGAAGAGCTTCGAGCGCGTTGGGAGCCACTCCCACATAAAGGGCCTTGGGCTGGACGAGAATGGGAAGGCCCTCTTTATGGCGGACGGCATGGTGGGACAGGTCAAAGCTAGAGAGGCAGCGGGAATAGCCGTTGAGCTCATCAAGCGCGGCAAGCTCGCAGGAAAGGGAATACTCCTCGTCGGCCCGACTGGCACCGGTAAGACCGCCATAGCCATGGGGATAGCGAGAGAACTTGGTGAGGATGTCCCATTTGTCCAGATAGCGGGAAGCGAGATTTATTCTGCCGAGATAAAGAAGACCGAATTTCTGAAAGAGGCCCTCAGGAGGGCCATTGGCGTTAGAATCAGCGAGGAAAGAAAGGTCTACGAGGGTGAGGTCAGGGAGGTTAAGATAAACAAGACGAGACACCCGTTCAACCCCTACGTTGAGATACCGGAGAGTGTCCTCATAACCCTCCGCACCAAGGACGACGAGAAGACCATCAGGGCCGGCAAGGAGATAGCCTACCAGCTCATGGAGCTCGGTGTCGAGGAGGGAGACGTGATACAGATCGATGCCGAAACCGGGAGGGTTTCGAAGGTTGGGACTACCAAGGAGGATGAAGGGCTGTTCTTCAAGAGGAAGGTCAACCTTCCGAGCGGTCCGGTGCTCAAGATAAAGGAGTTCACCTACACGGTTACGCTTCACGACCTCGACGTGGCGAACGCGAGGGGCAACATCTTCGGCCTGCTCTTCAGCACCGGTGCTGAGATAAGCGACGAGATAAGGCAGAGGGTTGACGAGACAGTGAAGCAGTGGATCGAGGAGGGTAAAGCCACCCTCGTTCCGGGCGTGCTCTTCATTGACGAGGTTCACATGCTTGATATCGAGGCGTTCTCCTTCCTCGCGAGGGCCATGGAGAGCGAGCTGGCGCCGATACTCATCTTAGCAACCAACCGCGGAAGGACGAAGATCAGGGGAACCGACCTTGAAGCGCCTCACGGAATGCCAATAGACATGCTCGACAGACTGCTCATAATCAACACCGAGCCTTACAGGAAGGAGGAAATTCGCGAGATAGTCAAGATCCGCGCGAAGGAGGAGAAGATTGAGGTCAGCAAGGATGCCATTGAGTACCTCGCGGAGCTCGGGGAGAAAACCAGCCTGCGCTACGCTGTTCAGCTCCTCGCCCCGGCGAGCGTCCTCGCTAAGGGGGGAAGGGTGGAGAAGGAGCACGTTGAGAAGGCTAAAGAGTACTTCGCCGACCTCAGGAGGAGCACCGAGTTTGTCGAGAAGCTTGAGGGGATGCTGCAGTAAAATTTTTAAATTTCTTTCCGACTTTCATTTGGGTGGTAGTATGAGGCGCCTCTTTTTTGCCCTCCCTTTCCTTGCCATTGGGGTTTTGTATCTCTTCATGGACCTCAGAGAAACACCGCTGATAATAGTAACCCTTGGCTGGCTGACCTTTGCCCTTGAGTACAGATACGGCGGCGAGAGTAAGGACGGAGAGGAGCTGATTGCACTTGGCATCTCGATGTCGGTTGTTCTCATGCCCATCCACCAGGCTCTTGCGGAGTTACTGGCCCTGTTCATGTTCATACTTGAGCTGACGGTCCTTTTCGTGAAATTCAAACTGAAGGCTTAGTCGTTCATTATCCTAATCAGCTTTCTCGACAGCTTTAGATGGAACTCGAACTCATGGTAAATTCTGTTCTCCACCGGGAAGACCAGCTTCAGCTCGTTTAGTCCCTGCTTGCCTCCAAACTCGCCGAAGACGAGTATCCCGTTTATCTCTATGACTCCAAACACCGCCGCAAGGTTGAAGAGGAGCGTCCTGAGCTGGTAAGCGGTAACGTCGTGTTTTCCAGGCCTCTCCCGTGGGTATCTGAAGAGGAAGTACTCAAGGCCCTCCATCTCCGCCACGTCCGTTACCGCTATGTCCGCCGTCAGGAAGACGAGGAGGGTTGGGGTCATTTTGTCGTATTGCCTTAGGCTTTTGACAATTATCTCGTCGTTGTTGTGGGCCGGTTCCTTGACGCTCTCCGCTATGATTATCCTGCTCTTGAGGGCCTCGAACTCCTTTAGGGCTATGTATGCCGCCTTTCTGCTCTTCTTTGCTCTCCTGTTGTTGAACTCCCGCAGGAGCGAGGCGTTTCTGACCTCTCTCCATATCTCCTCCAGCTGTTTGTTCCTGTACTTGTAGTTCATCGCGTTCTCTATCTCCTTCTTGACGCCCTCGGCGACGACTATCTGGTAGCCGTCGAGCGGCCGGAAGGACGATACAAAGCGGTGGTAGAAAATGTTCGTGTCTGGGGCAAAGGCGACGCCCTTTTTCAGCCTCTCGTAAAGCTCAAGGTTCTGCAGGAACTCGTCCAGGTTGTCGTAGCGTATTATCCCAGAGGACATGAAGCACCCGTAGAAGTCAGTGTACGTCGGCAGCTCGTTTGAAAGGTGTTCCGGAACCTTCTCGTTGAACTCTCTCCTCCTGGCGACCACATCAATGATGTAGCCTGTTTCCGAGGGACGTGCCCTTATAAGGGGCAGCTCGTAGAGGGGATAGCTCACCTCTATCTCCCCGAGGACGTTCATGAGGATCTGGAGTTCGGGCTTTTCAATTACCTCACTGGCGGGGCGCATCACCATCACCAAGGAAGTTCTTGAGGCGTTGCATGTGGGCGGGTATCATCATGTAGGGCCTGTCCGGGAAGTCCATGTCGAGGAGAGCCATGTATATTATCCTGTCCACCGGGAACTCCCTGAGTTGGACCACCGCGGCGGTGGCAAGGGCCTTCCGTCCGGATGTTATGTCCAGGCCGATGGTGTACCCTTCCCGCTCAAGGCTCTGGAAGAGTTTTTTGAACTTTCTGTCAGCCTCAAGAAAGCTGTTGTCTGGAATCACGACAGCCTCAATTTCGGGGGTGAAGTTGTAGGCCTGCGAGATTGCCTTTAATGCCTCCACAACTCTGGGGAGCTTTTTGCGGTACGTCTCTTCCGTGAATATGAAGACCTTGTTCGGCTTTCTTCCCCTTGAAACGACCGCGTAGTATGTGTTCACGAGGGCCCACTCAGAGCGGCCCAGCAGGGTAACGTACGCTATCTTCCTGGGGCTCACCATCGCTATTCCTCCGGCACTGCGGGCGGTGCGCCGCCTTTGTGCTCCTCACTCAACTAGCACCATCCCGTACAAAACGCTTTCGGAGAAGTCAATTTTCACGAGTCTCCCAATCTCAATACCCACCGCGTCTATGCTTGATCTGACCTTGGTCGGCATCCTGCACGGCTCTCCTCTCTCAAATGGGCAGTCGTCGCAGAGGTTGCAGTTGCCGGGGAATAGGGCTGTCGCGTACATCTTTCCCTCCCGGAAGAGTTCTTCCTCCTTTTTCAGGAGGTACAGAAGGGCTTCCCGCTTATCTCTCTCAAAGTGTTCCATATCTATCTCGAACTTCACTATCAGCGCCTTTTTGAAGGCAGCAACCCACTCTCTGGTCTCCCGCCAGTCCGGGACGTGGGGCGGACAGCTCGGCCTCTTGCCGTACATGGGGCAGGAGCGGCACTTCCAGACCGGTCTGGGGGAGACGGTTATCTCATCCGCTGGAATTTCCTTCTCCCACAGCACCTTCATGGGGCATCAAGAAAAAATGGAGCCGGAGCTTAAAAATTAATCCATCAGCCTGCCACCGTTGACGTCTATCACCTCACCCGTTATGTGGTCGTTTTCGAGGAGGAAAATCACCGTGTGGGCTATCTCCTCCGGTTTGGCTATCCCCCCAGTCAGCGAGAGCGAGCGGAGCCTCTCCTTTATCTCAGGGCTTATCAGCTCGGTATCAACTGGCCCGGGGGCGACTGCGTTGACGAGAATATCCGGTGCAAGGTGCCTCGCGAGGTTAAATGTGAGGGCTATCAGTCCGCCCTTCGATGCCGCGTAGTGCGGCCCCACGGTTCCGCCGTCCTTGCCCGCTATCGAGGCTATGTTGACTATCTTTCCCTTCTTCATGTATCTGAGGACTTCCTGAGTGACGATGAAGGCTCCCTTGAGGTTAACGCCGAGAACCGCGTCCCAGTCATCGTCGGTGACCTCCATCGGCTTCAGGGCTTTTCCAAGGATTCCGGCGTTGTTAACAAGGATGTCTATCCTCCCGAAGTGGTTGATGATCTCTTCGACCATCTTTCTGACCTCTTCCCTGTCGCTCACGTCGGCCTTTACGGCAATCGCATCAACCCCGTAGGAACGGCAGAGCTCCGCGGTCTCTTCCGCCTTCTCCCTGCTGTGGGCGTAGTTTACGGCAACGTTTGCCCCCTTCGCTGCGAGGGCAAGTGCTATTGCCCTTCCTATTCCCCTTCCGCCGCCGGTAACTAGGGCAACCTTCCCGGTCAGCTCCACACGCATCACCGACTTCTCCTTTGCCTTTGAACTTAATAAAGTCTAAGGCCGAAATATTTTTACGTTTGAAAACTGAATTATTCATATGAAGGAATTCGCGGTAGTGCTGGTTTTGATTTTTGGGACCTTCGCCGCTGGGTGCACGTCCCATGAAAAGCCCGAAGGAGGGGTTAGTATGGATTTGGAGATCGGTTCGATATTTCACAACGGGGAGTCCATACCCGTTGAGTTCACCTGCGACGGTGAGAACGTCAATCCTCCCATTTTCATCGGCCACATAGACCCCAAGGCCAAAAGCCTGGCCAGCATCATGGACGACCCTGACGCTCCGGGAGGAACGTTCACCCACTGGATAGCTTGGAACATCCCGCCGCTCGGCGAGATTCCAAAGGGTGTCCCCCAGAGGGGCGTGGTTGAGGCTCCCATCAGAATGGTTCAGGGCAGAAACGACTTCGGGAAGATAGGTTACGGCGGGCCGTGTCCGCCGCGTGGACATGGCGTCCACCACTACCACTTCAGGGTCTATGCGCTGGACACAGTCCTTGAGCTCGATCCGGGAGCGACAAGAAAAGAACTGGAGAGGGCCATGGAAGGCCACGTTATCCAGACGGGCGAGCTGGTGGGCCTCTACGGGAGGGAGTGAGTCACTTCTCTCTCAGTTTTACTACGAGGTTCACAGCGCTCTGGAACGCCGCGAGGAAGTTCAGGGCGAAGAATATCCAGTCACCTATGAGGTAGGAGTATATCGTCAGCAGCGTTGATGCGGTCACGTAGATTATGATGAACTGCATGTTCAGGGGGCACTTCCTCGTTTTTATGGTCTCCCATGTCTGGGGCACCCATGAGCTCACTAGGAGAAGCATTCCTATGAGTCCTATTATTGCTCCGCCGTTCATGTTCCTCACCCGGACGGGAGACGAAGGAAGCTAAAAAAGCGTTGTGGATGGTTTTGTGTCAAAATAGCCCTACCCTAATGGGAAAATAAACAGGCCTGAGCTAAAGCTGGCTCGCGAGCCTCGACATGGCCCACGTTTTGACGTCATCATCCATTATTCCGTTGATTATCTCCATAGCCTCTGCCACATTCCCCCTCTTGGCGAGTGCAAGGGCAACCTCCGCTTCAACTTTTGACTTATTTGGGAGGTCAGTTATGTAGCCTGCTATGCGGAGGGCTTCCTCCGGGTTGTCCATGTTGAGAAACTCAAACGCCAGGCTCATGAGGGCTTTTGTGCTCTCTTCCTTGCTGTCTATGTCGAGGGCTGCCTTTACTGCCATCTCCAGGGGTTCCGAAAAGTTCTTTCCCATCTTGGCGACTTCCACTGCTATGTGGGAGAACGCTTTGAACCTTATGACCCTGTCGGGGATTTCTTCTGTCATGGAAAGCGCATCTTCTATCCTCCCCGAATCTACTAGCTTCAGTACGGCCTCATAAAGGCCCCGTGAGCGGTACCACTCCTGCATGATAATCCCCGGGTTATCTTTGATGACGGAGGATTTAAGCGTTCTGTCGTGCTCCGGCCGAAAGGTAAGGTTTTATAACCCGACGCACAAGTTATACCCGGTGATTGTATGAGAAAAATTGGACTGGTTGTTCTGCTCATAGTTCTGGTGGGATTTGCATCGGGATGCATCTCTAGTGGGGATTCAGCTACAGAGACAGCACCTCCGGCGACACAGACTCCACAAACCACTCAGATGGGTGACAAGGAGTACGTCATCGTGAACGGGACAAAGATATACCTCGGTGAGGTGTACTTCTACATGTACGGCATGAGGACCTGCCCCCACTGTCAGAAGATGAAGGAGGAGATACCAAAAGAGTACGGTGCGGATCACCTGGTGTACTATGAGCTGCTCGACAACGAGGAGAACACCAAACTGTTCAGCGAGCAGTATAAGTACACTGGGATAGGTGGGGTTCCTGCAATAGCGATAACGTACAACGGAACACTCTACGCCATAATAGAGGGGGAGTACAACGTCTCTGCGACCCCCAGGATAATCAAAGCAGCCATGGACAACGATGGCATGGTGCTCTTTGTAGGGGGCCAAGCGTACATTATAAAGGACAAATCGGTTATAGACAAGCTCTACGCGATCTACGTTGAGCACAGGATGCCGGAGGGCGGCTGACGCACCCCTATTTTTATACGGTGGTGGGTGGATTGAGGACGGAGGTCAAAGGGCTCGCCGTTATCCTTCTGGCGTCCTTTGGGGTCAGCTCCCTTACCCTGTGGGCACTGGGCATGGTTGATTTCCTCCCCAAGTTCTTTGCCCTCGCGATGAGCGACTCGATAAACCCATGCACGTTCGTCATATATACGATGCTCCTCATAGCCATTTCCGTCAGGGAAATATCCAAGAGGAGGCTCTACGTGATAGGCTTTGCCTTTATAGCGGCGGTTTACGTCTCCTACTATCTCCTAGGAATCGGCCTCCTCTATTTCGCAGGATACCTGCCGCTGTGGGTTGCGGGCGTTGCAGCGATAATCTTTGGTGCCTATACCATAGCCACGGGGCTGATGGAGAAGCCAAGGATAGGGGACAAGGGGGGCATACGGAAAAGGATATTCAGCTCGGAGGCTACGGTCCTCGGTGCGTTCACCCTCGGTGTCATAGTCTCCACGACCCTCCTCCCGTGTTCCGCAGGGAGCTACCTCGTGTACGCGATAATAATATCGAAAGCCGGAAAAGCCCTGGCCTTTCTGCTCCTTGGCCTCTACAACCTCGTTTTCGTGCTGCCTTTAGTGGTCATACTGCTGGCGATGGGAAGCGTGACCGAGAGCAAGCGCTTCTCTCAGGCCATGGTGCGGCACAGCAGGGAGCTTTCGGTGATAGCCGGCCTGCTCCTCGTGGCCATTGGAGTATGGGTGCTACTCTACGCCTGATTCAGCCTTTCTTTCACCCTTCTCTCGAACTCCACGAAGTTCGGCACGCCTATGAACTCCACCCTGTTGTTTATGAGCACCGTCGGCGTTCCCAATATGTTGTGCTCCATCGCCTTTCTCTGTCCCTCTGGGGTGGCCACGCTCAGCTCCCTCGCAACGACCCCTTCGTACTTCCTCTCAAGCTCCTTTGCCATGGCCACAGCCATCGGACAGTACGGACAGCCTGGCGAGGTTATGACCTCTATCACGACCCTTGGCCCCTTTGGCTTCACCTCTATCATCCCGGCCCGCTTCATGAGTTCGAGCATCTTTTTCCTCCGTATCATCTCAAGCTCGTCCATACTCTCACCCCCAAGAGAAAAGGGCGCGGGAGAATTTAAAAAGAAATTTTTGAAAAAGAGTTCATGGGACACTAATCGCCAGTTGCAAGGTGGATGGCCAGCAGAACGGCGAACAGGATGGCCAGAGCTATGTGGACTTTCTTCCAGTGACCCAGTATGCCCACGAACTTCTTTGCCATTTTCCTGTCGTGCTTCTTCGCCGCGAGGAGAACCTTTCCGTGTATGTACCTGCCGATGAACCCGTTCAGGTTAAGTAGAACCAGGACGATGCCCATCGCCAGTCCGGTGCCCCCCGTGAGTCCTGCGTAGTTGTCGCATGAGAAGAAGTGGACAAAGACCAGCAGCGTTCCCGTTATGGTGAGGACGTGGTGGATGGTGAGGGGATACACCGGGCCAAAAATCGTCATGTATGGGTGCTCTGGCCTTATCTCAAAGCCCCACTCACTGGACTTCTTGTGGACTATGACGAGCTTTCTCTTGGTCAGGGAGTAGTAGACGACGCCAACCGCTATAAGGCCCACCCCAAGGGCCGCGAGCCCGCTGTAGCCTGCCTCATACTCATTTTCTTCCCCGTCATCGTCCGCTAGGACAAGGGGAGCCATCAGAAGGATCAAAAGAAAGAAAACGAGAACCCGCTTCACCGGCACCACCTCAGAAAGCGCCGCTCCCAAGGCCGCAGATCTTGGCGAACGGGCAGACCGAGCAGTCCTCGGTGTACGGCTTGAGGTAGGGCTCACCCTTGACCGCTTTGGTTATCTCCTTCGCCCTCTCCATTGCCTCGTCGTCGCCTTCCAAGACGAGGGTAACGCTGCCCTCAGCCCCGCCTGCTCCGCCGGCCGCTATCGGTATGGCCTCGACACCTGCCAGAATCCTGTATGCTTCCACCTCGGTAACCGGGTGGGAGTGGGGTATCGGCACGAGGGCGGAGTAAAGCCCAGTTCCCCAGTCGAAGGAGTAGATGCCAGTGAGCTTTGCGCTCTCCTCGACCGGTGTCGGCACGAACTTTTCAAGGCTGACCGGCGTTATTGTGAAGACTCCCTTGGTTATTGTCCATCCGAAGGTCTTCCCTATGGTTCCGCCATCTGGAGCGGCGGCAAAAACTGCCACGTTCCAGTTGATGTCTATCGCGTTGGCGCCCTTTATGAAGACGTCCTTCGGCCCCATCCTCTTGAGGGCCTCAAGCGGGTCGTCGAAGGGCTCGCCCTTGTAGAGGACGAGGTGCTTGGGCCAGGTGGCCTTTGGGGTAACGCAGGTTCTGCCCTTGCTTATTACTCCAACCGTCCACTTCTCCTTTTCAATTTCCTCTCCCAGTATCTCCTCGGCTATGTAAGCCGCCGTGGTTCCGGTGGCTATGTACACGAAGCCGTGCTTGAGGGCGTGCTGGACTTCGGGCATTGCCACAACTGCCTTGGCGATCAGCCTCTTGCTCTCCGGGGATGTGAGCGTAACGAGGGCCCTTTTCATGGTACCACCTCACTTGTATCTATCCCCAACCCATATTTAAGATTGCCTGGGAAACTGACTGGAATTTTTACGGTTAAAAAAGAACAGGAAGAAAGCACTTCATAGGAGAACGGCACCAAGGATCAGTATGACTGCTGCGGCGACGATACCTTCCACCAGGGTTGCCATTGTCTGAAGCTTGTATCCTTGGGTAACGTCCATGTTGGAGAACTGGGTGACAACCCAGAAGTAACTGTCGTTTGCATGGCTGACGACCATTGAACCTGCGCCTATTGCGAGCACGGTGAGTACCCTTCCGTAAGTGGAGGCTAGGCCCAGGGAGTCCATCAGCGGGGAAAGCAACGCGGAAGTCGTGATTATGGCAACGGTTGATGAACCCTGCGCGGTTTTGAGGAGCGCTGCAATGAGGAATGGCAGCAGGAGCCCCATGTGATACGCTGAAAGTGTTGTCCCGATGTATTCGCCGATTCCTGTCTGTCTGAGGACGTAACCGAACGAACCGCCTGCACCGGTTATTAGAATGATGACAGCTGAATTCTTCAGTCCTTCAGCCACTCAGCCATTTGGGCCATAGACATGTTCGCCTAGACTGTCAACCAGCTTGAAGGAAAGCAGAACTCCCAGGAGAAGCGCCGTTATTGGATGTCCAATGAAATCAAACAGGTTCTTGAGTGCGCCCGTTCCAAACGGGTGGGAGGGATAGTCAGCTATTGACTTCAGGACAATCAAGAGTATGGGCACCACGAGGGGAGCGAATGCCCATCTTGCTGGGGGCAGCTTGCCGTACTTTTTCATCAGGTCCTCATAGCTCTCTTCTATGTCGGGCTCAATATATATCCTTCCACCGACCTTCATGGCGTAGAGAAGGCCTGCTATGGTTGCGGGGATTGATGCCACCAGGCCAAGCATTATGACCAGACCCAGATCCGCGTTCAGATTTGCAGCGGCCGCGATAGGCCCCGGCGTGGGAGGTACCAGCGTATGGGTTGCATACAGACCTGTACTTAATGCGATTGCGGTTATAGCCATTGATAGTCCTGCCCTTTTTGTGAGGGCCTTGTTGAGGGGTGACAGTATGACGAATCCAGAGTCGCAGAACACCGGGATCGAGACGATGTATCCTATTATGCTCATTGCATGCGGGACTCTGTCTTTGCCGACCACCTTCAAGACGGCCTCTGCCATGGACAGCGCACCACCGGACTTCTCAAGAACGTATCCGATCATAGTGCCCGCGGCTATCACGATGCCTATGGACTTGAGGGTGCCCCCAAATCCTGCAGCAATGGCATCCACTGTCTCAGGAAGACCCATCCCGGAGAATACGCCAACGAAGTACGCTGCGCCCAGGAGGACTAAAAATGCATGTACCCTGTACTTTCAGGTAAACACCACGATCAGGGCCACGGCAATGGCCAGCAACAGCAGCAGTATGGGGCCCGATACCATATTTACCACCCCGGGGGAAGAGGTTCTAAAAAAGTTGGGCCTCATGTCTTATAACAATTTCGAATTTAGAACCGGCTTTAATGTTTCATCTGGTTGCATCCCAGGTGTTGAACAGGATGTCACTTCACGGGCCCCTGTTGGGCCCGCTGAGGTCAGCCAAAAAGCTCTATACAGACGTTGCAGAGGGAGGGGTCTATGTCAGGGTCTATCCGGGCATGGAAAGAGCAGGCGTACCCCTTTCCAAGGAGCCTCAGCGATATTCTGACGAGCTCAGCGTGTATCTCGTACTCGTCAGGCCTCTCTCGGATTATCCTCTCCGCGAGCGCCTTAACCTCCTCATCAATGTCTGGAAAAGCCTTCAGATCTATCAGCGCACCCCTGTCCATCTTCAGGTAGCGGGAAACCGCTGACTGGGTGATGTGGAGCAGCTCGGCTATTCCCGTCTGCGTTAACCCCTTTTCGCGGAGAACCTCAACGAGGCGCCTCCTAAGTGACGGGTAGATGTAACGCGAAGCAACTTCGAAGGCGTTGGTCTTCATGGTACCCTTTATGACACGTGGAATATTTAAACCTTTCTGCCAAGCCTTTTAGGATCTTGTCATGACATAAGTCATAAGACCACTTTAGGTTAATAAACCGCAAAACTTTTATGAAGGTCACTTCATTTATGATCGAAGAATATGACACGTGTCATAAAAACGGAGGTTGATGGATATGGCGATACGCGTTCCGGAAGCGTTTGATATGCTCTGCAACCAGTGCTCCATGAGCCTGGCGGGAGGATGTACGATAAGGGGTGTCTGCGGCAAGGATCCTGACCTCAACTCGCTCCAGGAGGCCCTGCTGTACGGCATAAAGGGAACCTCGGCCTACTACTACCATGCCCTTGAGGTCGGCTACGACGACCCGAGGATAGGCCACTTCCTGGCGGAGGCCCTTTATTCGACGCTCACCAACGTCAACTTTGATAAAAACAGGTTTCTGGAGCTCATCCTTGAGAACGGAAGGGTTCACCTTGAGGCGATGAAGCTTCTCGACAGAGCTTACGTCGAGACCTTCGGCAGACCCGAGCCCATTGAAGTCCCGACCGGAACTGCGGAAGGAAGGGGCATACTCGTTACCGGCCACAGCTACAAGGCTCTGTATGAACTCCTCAGGCAGATAGAGGAGCTCGGTCTTGAGGATGAGCTTAAAGTTTACACCCACGCAGAGATGTTCCCGGCCCACGCCTACCCCGAGCTGAGGAAGTTCAAAGCCCTCTACGGCAACTGGGGAGGCTCGTGGCTCTACCAGAAGAAGGAATTCGCAGAGTTCCCGGGTGTAATACTCGGAACCAGCAACTGTGTTCAGCAGCCCACGAAGGCATATCAGGACAGAATCTTCACCGTTGGAATAGCTGGCCTTGAGGGGGTTCCCCACATAGAGGACTACAACTTCGAGCCGCTCATAAAGCGTGCCCTTGAGACACCGGAGATGAACCCCTACGACGGCGGAAAGCTTCTCACGGGCTTCCACCACACCAACGTTCTGGCCATGAAAGACAGGCTGATAGAGCTCATTCAGGAGGGCAAGATAAGGCACATCTTCGTCGTGGGTGGCTGTGACACCCCGCACAAGGGCATGGGCTACTACGAGAGGCTCACCGAGCTGATCCCCGACGATGCCCTGATACTCTCAGCGGCTTGTGGCAAGTTCCGCTACAACGCGAGGAACTACGGCACCATCGAGGGAATCCCGCGGTTCCTCGACTTCGGTCAGTGCAACAACGTCTACTCGATAATCGAGATTGCAATAGCACTTGCGAACGAGCTCGGAACCGACGTGAACTCCCTGCCCGTGAGCATTGTCCTGAGCTGGATGGAGCAGAAGGCCATAGCGATACTCTACTCGCTCCTCTACCTCGGGATCAAGGGCATCTACATCGGACCTAAGGCTCCGGAGTTCCTGACTCCCAATGTGTTTGAAATCCTCAGGAGGCAGTTTGACCTCAGGCTCACCGGCGACCCGGAGGCTGACCTCAGGGACATGCTCAGCAAGGGAATAAAGGTAGAAGAGGACTCTCCCCTCGCGGAGGAGCTGGATTGATCTTCTACCCTCGTTTTTTCTTTTCTGAATTCCCAGAGCACAGAATTGTTTAATTATTGATTTCAAGAATCCAAGAATTAAAGAAAGCGTTCAGCCCTTTTCCAGGGCCTTAAGCTCCTCCACCATCTCTTTGAACTTCTCGTCGCTCATTCCAATGAGATCTTTTGCCTGCTTCAAAGTAATCGTCCTTGCGAGTGTTTTTCTCATCTCGGGGTTCTCAAGGGGGGAGAAGCCGTACTTCACAAGTATCTTCAGGGATTCGGGATAGGCCTTTAGGAGTTTGGCCACGTTGGTGTCTTCCGTTATCTCCTCTAACTTATCGTCGCACTCCTCCACCTCCATGCTCAGCTCCTTTGATTCTTCGGTCTTCGTGACTTTGAGGATGAAGAACCCCGAGACCTCCTTGACTTCTACTTTATAGCCCGCTTCTTCAAGCTTTGGAATAATGCCCACGAAGGGCTTGTCGCCGATTACTTCGAGCGTTTCCCCAGTCTTAAGCTTCCCGAGGGCCTCTACGATCATAACCGCCGGCTGGGGCGGGTTCAAACCGCGAACGTCGAGCATCATTCTTGCATCACCACCCCAACCTATGACATGCGACATATAAAATTTGTTGGGCACATCTGTCCAGAAACGCTTAAAAGTACTCAGTATGACACTCGTCATGAAGGTGATAATGATGACCGAGTTACTGAACAATCGAGAATATAAGAAAGAACAGCTCAAGAAGCTCTTACTGAGGATCCATGAGGGAGAGGATGTTAACAAGCTCAAGGAGGAGTTCAGGGCCGTTCTCAGCGGCATCTCGCCCCTTGAGATACCCCTCATCGAGCAGGAGCTCGTAAAGGAGGGAATTTCCGCCAAGGACATCGCCAAGATGTGCGATTTACACGTCGAACTCTTCCGCGAGGCGGTCAAGGGGACGGAAGAGCTTGAGGAGAAAGGCCTGCCCGAGGGCCACCCCCTGAAGACGCTATACCTTGAGAATAAGGAGATAATGAAAGACGCGGAGATGCTCAACCTCTACGCGAGGACTTTGGCGACAACCAAAGACGAGCGCATGAGGAAGGAAATTCTTGGGGTTCTTGAGGAGATAGTGAACAACCTCAGAAAAGTCGGCTTCACCCATTACAACCGGGAGGAGATGCTCACCTTCCCCTACATTGAGCGCAGGGGTCTAACTGCCATAGCGACCGTTCTCTGGACGAAGCACGACGAGATAAGGTTCATGATAAAGCGTCTGGCGGAACTTTTGATGAGGAGAGATGAAATGCCGTGGGAGGAGTTCGTCGAGCGCTTCAAGGCCAAGGCAGGAGAAGCCGCTTTTGCGCTCAGCGATATGGTGTTCAGGGAGAACAACATCTACTATCCGACGCTTAAAGCTCTCCTCACCGAGGGCGAGTGGAAGGCAATAAGACTCCAGGAAGACGAGATAGGCTACTACAAGGTCAACCCGCCCGCCTGGGATCCGGGTGAGGACGTTAAGCCCCTCCACCCCTGGGAGATAGAGCCCGAGCTGAGCGTTGAACAGTTGCTCGACCTCCCGAAGGAAGTTCAGCAGGCATTGAAGGGAAGGCCCCTTGAGTTTGACAGAACTCAGCTCAAGCGCGAGGGTGACATAGACCTTGAAACCGGCTACCTCAGCGCTGAGGAGCTCAAGGCGATCTTTGAGGCCCTCCCGGTAGATGTTACCTTCATTGACAAGGACGACCGTGTTAGGTTCTTCTCGCCGGGCGAAAGGATATTCACAAGAACTCTCTCTGTTCTCGGAAGGCCGGTCCAGCTGTGCCACCCACCGAAGAGCGTCCACATTGTCAACAAGATACTCAAGGCCTTCAAGGAGGGCAGGAAAAAGGAGGCGACCTTCTGGCTCAGGCTCGGGCCGAAGTACGTCTACATCAAGTATGTGCCGCTCTTTGACAAAGACGGGAACTACATCGGGACGCTTGAGATGACGATGGACATCGCTGAGTACAAGAAGATTGAAGGTGAGAAGAGGCTCCTCGACTGGAGGGACTGAGAATGCTCGTGTCCAGCCTGGAAAGCGCCGAGAGGGTTAAAAATCCCCACGGTGTAGACGTGAGAAAACTTGTAGCGACTGAGAAGGCCCAGATACTTCACATCACCCTCAAGCCCGGGGAGGCTCTGAGGAGGCACAGCACACCCGTGGACGCGTTCCTCTACATCATCAAGGGGAGGGGAACGGTGGAAGTTGGGGATGAAAGGGTCGAGGTTAAAAAGGGCACCGCCGTATATCTTCCAAAGGATGTTCCCCACGCGGTGTTCAATGAGGGGAGCTTGGACATGGCCCTCCTCGTTGTCAAGGTGGTGTAAATGATGAGGGGAGACCCCAAAGTATTCAGAAAAAGGGTGGAGCGCTTTCAGGAGCTCCTCAGAGAGAACGAGATTGACGGTGCGGTCATAAGGACGCTCTCAAGCTTCATCTACTTCACCGGAACCAAGTGGCTTAGGCCGAGTCTTCTTATCCCCGCCGAGGGAGAGCCCCTCGTTTACGTCATTAAGGGCGAGGCCGAGCTCTTCAAGGAGAGGAGCTGGATCGAGAACGTCATCGAGTTTCAGCGCGTCGAGGATTTGATGGCCGGCGTGGTAACATGGGTGAGCCGGAACGGCATGACAAGGGTCGGTCTGGAGTTCGGCATCGAGAGGGATGCTTATCTAATATTCCTCAAACTCTTCGAGCGTCTGAACCCTACGGTTGAGATAGTCGATGTACTTGACCTGACCATGGGTCTGAGAATGATAAAGGACGAGTGGGAGCTCGACAACATCCGGAAAGCTGGAAAGATAGCGCGGAGGGGCATAGAAGTCGCTGAGGAAGCTATCAAGCCCGGAAGGAGCGAGCTTGAGATAGCGGCGGAGGTAGTTAGGGAGCTCATGCTTAACGGGAGCGAAGACCCGAAGGTCTACGTCTCAACAACCCCGAGGGCCCATGCAGAGCCCTTCAGAGACCTTAAAGTCCCGGGGAATGGCGTCGTTACCGTTGTCATCGGTGCTGACTGGAACAGCTACTACGCCAACATGGCAAGAACATTCGTCCTTGGTGACCCCGGCGAGCGCGTTAGAAGGGCCATCGAGGCAAAAGAGGAGGCCCTTAAAATTGCCCTCGACGAGACCAGAGTTGGAGTTTCCCTGGCCAGTGTTGAGAAGAAGCTGGCGAACTTCTTCAAGGAGAAAGGTTTCGGCGACGCTTATCTAGCCGGCTACACCCACGGCGTCGGCCTGCTAATCGAGGAACCCCCGATAACAACCATAGTCGTCCCCCAGAGGGCCACCAGGGTTCAGGAAAACATGGTACTCAGCATAATTCACCCGCCACTGATGATCCCGGAGGGCGCGATAAAGCACGAGGACACCTACATAGTGAAGAAGAACGGACTGGAGAGGGTCACCTAAAAGACCCTCGCGTAACCCCATTTGCGTACGCTCGTTAGGATAGACGTCTCCGTGCTCCTTATCCCCTCCACTCTTCCGAGCTTCTCGATGAGGAAGCTCTCAAGCTCCTGGAGGTCTTTGACGGTAACCTGCATCAGGATGTCGTGGGCACCCGTTGCAATACCGAGGACGTCCACCTCCGGTAGCTTACTCAGCTCCTCGGCGGCCTTCTTCACCCTGCTTGGTTCGACGTCCACGGCTATGAATGCGACTATCGAGTAGCCAGCCTTGAAGGGATTTATCAGCGCCGCGAACTTCCTTATGATCCCCCTTTCAACCAGCTTCTTCACCCTGAGTCTAGCCGTCGATTCCGGCACCTTCAGCCTCCTTGCTATCTCGGAATAGCTCGCCCTTCCATCCTCCTGCAGGATGTGGAGTATCATCCTGTCGAGGCTGTCAAGCTGCTCATTATTACGCATTATATCACCTCAATTTTTGTTGTGTTGGCTAATTCTTTTTAAATATTTTCACGAAATTCGCAAAATTTGACCGAAATTCCTATTAGTTTCAAACGCATACAGCAAAGAGGTGAGAGCATGAGGCTTCCAAAGAGCAAAGAGGAGGTTGTGGAGCGTTACTCCCGGATTTTTCCCAGGTCTGCACGGGTCACCTATGCTCCCATCGTGGGCGTCAGGGCCGAAAACGCTCGCGTCTGGGACATCGAGGGAAGGGAATATATCGATTTTTTGAGCGATGCGGCAGTTCAGAACGTCGGCCACAACAACCCCCGTGTTGTTCAGGCGATAAAGGAACAGGCAGACAGGCTGATTCACTTCACTTTCATCTACGGCTTTCCGGTTGAGCCTCTCCTCTTGGCCGAGAAGCTGGCCGAGATAGCTCCTATGAAAGATGTAAAGGTCTCTTTCGGCATGAGCGGAAGCGACGCTAACGACGGTGCCATAAAGTTCGCGAGAGCCTACACGGGTAGGCGGACAATCCTGAGCTACCTGAGGAGCTACTACGGTGCCACCTACGGGGCGATGAGCATAACGGGGCTTGAGTTCGAGGTCCGCTCGAAGGTGGGCGAGCTGAGCGACGTCCACTACATCCCGTATCCCAACTGCTACCGTTGCCCCTTTGGAAAGGAGCCGAAGAGCTGTAAGATGGAGTGCGTGGGTTACATAAAGGAGAAGTTCGAGGGTGAGGTGTACGCTGACGGCGTTGCGGCACTATTTGCCGAGCCCATACAGGGTGACGCAGGCATGGTGGTTCCGCCGGAGGGCTATTTCAAGAAGGTCAAGAAGATTCTGGACGAGCACGGCATCCTGCTGGTTGTCGATGAGGTTCAGAGCGGGATGGGAAGAACCGGAAAGTGGTTTGCGATAGAGCACTTCGGGGTTGAACCGGATATAATAACCCTCGCGAAGCCCCTCGGAGGAGGACTGCCGATAAGCGCAATAATAGGGAGAGAGGAGATAATGGACTCCCTCCCGTCCCTGGGCCACACCTTCACCCTCAGTGGAAACCCCGTGGCGAGCAGAGCGGCGCTGGCTGTGATAGAGGAGATTGAGGAGAAAAACCTCCTGAGGAGGGCCAAGAAGCTCGGAGAATACACCAGGAAGAGGCTTGAAAGGATGAAGGAGGAGCACGAACTCATCGGTGACGTTCGCGGCCTCGGCCTGATGCTCGGCGTTGACCTTGTGAAGGACAGGGAGACGAAGGAAAGGGCCTACGAGGAGGCCAGAAAGGTCGTCTGGAGGGCATATGAGCTCGGTCTCGTACTCGCGTTCCTCCAGGGCAACGTGCTTAGGATTCAGCCGCCGCTCACGATTGAGAAGGAGCTCTTGGACGAGGGCCTCGACAGGCTTGAGCGCGCAATATCTGACGTCGAGGAGGGAAAGGTGCCAGACAACGTCTTGGCGAAGGTGCAGGGATGGTGAGCCCAGGCTTTTGACAAATTTTTGTTGGTTTTTCATCTTTCCAAAAACTTTTTAAACAAACTCTTACACAGCTTGAGCGGGCTTCAATGGAAAAGGTCGAAGTAATCGAAAAGCAGGTTCTAAAGGTTGGGATTGAGGAGAAAGTTGAGCCCGTGAAGGCTTTAGTCTTCGGCCTTCAGCATGTTCTTGCCATGTTCGGCGCGACCGTTACGGTCCCGCTCGTTGTTGGCGGTGCCATTGGTCTGAGCGGCGACCAGGTGGCGCTGATGATACAGGCGGTTCTGCTGGCGATGGGGATAGCGACCCTCCTCCAGACCACGATAGGGTCGCGCTACCCTATAGTCCAGGGTTCGAGCTTCGCCTTCATACCGGGACTGATAGCCATAGGCTCTTCCCTGGGAATGGCCGCGGTTCAGGGGGCATTGATAGTCGGCGGCCTAATCGAGGCCGCAATAGGCTGGCTTGGGATAATCGGGAAGGTCAGGAAGCTCTTCACACCGCTGGTCACCGGCGTTACGATAACCCTCATCGGCTTCAGCCTCGCCGACGTTGCGGTAAAGAACTTCTTCAATTTCTACGCCGACCCCTCCGGCGGAACGGTTGTCAAGGCTACCCTGGTGGCACTGATAACCTTCCTGACGACTGTCTTCGTGGCCCTTAAGGCCAGGGGGAGCCTGAAGGCGATGCCCGTTGTGGTCGGCGCGCTCGTGGGCTACCTCGTCAGCGTCCCTCTGGGACTGGTGGACTTCGGGCTGGTAGAGGGCCTGCCTGTCATCAGCGTTCCGAAGCCGTTTCCGTGGGGCAGTCCAGTGTTCGACACCACCGCGGTAGTTCTCCTCCTCTTTGCCTTCATGGTGAGCATAATCGAGAGCGTCGGCGACTACCACGCGATAGCCACAGTGACCGGCTCGGAAATAACAGAAAAGCACATAACCAGGGGCATAGGGAGTGAGGGGCTGGCATGCTCGATAGCGGGCCTCCTCGGCGCCTGCGGGACGACGAGCTACTCCGAGAACATAGGCGTCGTGGCGCTCACCAAAGTGGGCAGCAGGCATGTGGTTCAGGTCGGGGCGATTATTCTGATATTCCTCTCCCTGCTCCCGAAGTTCGCCGGAATCCTTGCCTCGATGCCTGCCCCGGTTCTCGGGGGGCTTACCCTGGCGCTCTACGGCATGATAAGCGTCACCGGCTTGAGGCTGATAAAGGAGAGGGTCGAGTTCACAGACAGGAACACCCTTATCCTTGCGGCGGCGCTCATAGCAGGTCTGGGTGCGCCACAGCTTCCGACCGAGTTCCTGGCCCAGTTCCCAGAAATAATAGCAAGCATCCTGGAGTCGGGGATGGCCGTTGGTGCACTAACGGCGATAATCCTTGAGAGGGTTCTCTGACTCCCTTTTAATTTAAAAATGGGGGAACAATGAGGTGCTCACACTATTGGAGAGTCCGCCAAGGCTTCTGCGGGCCTCTTTTCCTCCAGCTCTTCCGGCATGTTGCTGAAGCCGAGGATAACGAATATCTTTGCTATGAAGATCAGAAGCAGTCCAACAAGCACGATTGCGGTTATGGCTCCCCATCTGAACCAGTTGGCGGCGTCTTCGAACTCTTTAGTCCCTGTTATTTCGTACATAGCGTCCCACGCCCTCATCTCGAAGTAGGCGTTGACGATCGCTATAAGGACGAAGAGGAGGAATACGCCTAGTATGGACAACACGGAAAGTCCTCCGCTGTAGTCGCGGGTTATTGTCGTGTGCTCCCCAGGGGATATCATGTCCTGCCCGGGGAACTCCTCATGTATCTGAACTTCCATCATCGTGGAAGACGTTAGCATTGCAAAGACGGCGAAGATGAATACTACGAGAACCGCTATCCCCGCGATCAGCGCGTAGAGGTAGTTTTTGAACGGTCTGTCATCCCCGACGGCTTTCCCGATCCCGTGGAGTGCAACGAGCACGAGGATGAAGCCCACCAGGGCAAGCACACTGCCGAGGTACGGTATAAAGACTCCAAGCAGTGCCAAGATCGAACCCCACATACCGAGGTTCTTTTCGCTCCTCACGTTCACGGCCACGGTGACCACCAGAGAAAAATCAACTTAGGGCTTAAAAAACCTACCCCAAAAGGTAGAAAGGGATGGGCTGACTACGAGATGGGGCTGAACTGTTTAGGTTTCCAGTGCGGTTCCAGCTCCTCAGGGAGATTCGCGAAGGCAATTATCTGGTAGACCATGGCAACGAGAAGCAGTATGGCCCCAACGAGGATTATCAGTGTTATCGCTCCCCACTTGGCCCAGGTGGCGACCTTATCGAACTCATCCACGCCGGTTATCTCGTATGTCGCGCGCCAGGCCTTGATGGTAAAGTATATGCCAAGCACCAGCACGGCGACAATCCCAAGGAAGCCAACGGCCAGCATGGTCGCTCCGAAAATCCCCATGGGGCTGTGGACATGTCCGAAAGCCATTGTCGAGCCGGAAAGTGAGAACACTCCAATGAGAACCAGGATCAAGGCCAGGACAAGCCCACCGACGAAGACTACTATCGAGTACAGGTAGTACCTGAAGGGCCTGTCGTCCCCGAGCTTGTCGCCGATGCCCTTGAGAGCTATCAGCACCAGTATCTCTCCTATGAGCGAGAGCGTCCCTCTAAACACCCCGACTGCCGGAATCACGCCTACAAATCCGCCTACCAGAATGAATATCGACCCAATGAGCCCGAGGTTCTTTTCGGTTCTGAGGTTCACCACCATGGAATCGCCCAAGATTGGGTTAGCTTTATTACTTTAAAGAGTTGCGGTTGTTGAGTCTGGAAGGTTGAACCTGATATTGAAACCAAGAAAAGGGTTAGGATAAAGGAAAGGAGTCACTCCTTCTTCTCCTCGGCCTTTTCGGCGGGCTCGGCTTCCTTTTTCTCCGCCGGCTTTGGAGCGGGTTTGGCGGGGGTCGGCTTCTTGGGCGGCCTTATGCCGTAGCCGAGTATCTTGAACTTGAAGGCAGTGCCGTCCCTGAGGTGGTAGGTAACTTCCTTGGTCTCCCTGTTGAACTCTATCTTCTCCACGGGGAAGCGGTAGTCGCCGTACTCGTCCTGGTACTTCCTGAACTCGTCGGGGTGTATCGGAACCCAGTCAAACACCTCAAGCTGCTCCTCCTGCCAGGTGGTGGTTATCATGAAGGTCTCGACGAAGCCCAGGGCTCCGGTGGGGCAGACGTCCACACAGAACTGGCAGTAGGTGCACCTTCCGTAGTCTATCTTGGGGTGCGGCCTCTTCTCCATTTGGCCGTCCTTTTCTAGCCATGTCATCTCTATGGCTCTCGCCGGACATATCTGGCCGCAGAAGTTACAGCCGACGCACTTCTTCCAGTCAAGAGTGTGAAGACCGCGGTACTCCTTTGCGATCTGGGTCTTTTCCTGGGGTATCTTTATCGTGACTGGCTTCTTAAAGAGGTACTTCAGCCCCATCCAGGGTTTTATGTAGGACGGCTTCTTCCTGATCTTGCTCTCCGGGGCGACCTTAAAATCGACCTCCATTCCCATCACCTGTCTATGTCCGGTGGGCAGTTGTCAAGGCTTACGAGTATCACGGGCACGTCGGCTATTCTCGCTCCGACGAGTAGCTGTTCGATGACCCTGATTCCGTGGGATATGCTCGGCCCTCTGAGCTGCAGCCTGTACGGCTTGTTCTTTCCATCACTGACGACATAGGCGCCGAAGTCACCCTTTGTGCTCTCAACGTGGGCGAAGGCATCCCCGGCCGGAACCTTGAACCTCGGCAGGTTCTTGAGCCTCGGGTCTTCGACCTTGTAGGGCCCGCTGGGCGGCCCCATGTCGAGGAGCTGCTCAAGAATGTATAGGTCCTGCTCTATCTCAAAGCGCCTCACCATAACCCTTGCGAGGGCATCTCCGTCCTTCAGTACAGGCACCTCGAAGTCGAGTTCCGGATAGAGGAGGTAGGGGTCAACGCGCCTCACGTCGTAGGGGACTCCAGTGGCACGGAGGTTGGGCCCGGTAACGCCCTCGTCAAGGGCGAACTTCCTGTCCATTACACCTATCCCCTCAAGCCTCCTATGGGTGATGTAGTTCTCGAAGAGTATCTCGTCGAAGTCGGGGAGCTTGCTCTTTATGTACTCCACGGTGTCCCTGAGGCGCCTTAG
Source organism: Thermococcus sp. M36 (assembly GCF_012027355.1). Taxonomy (NCBI): domain Archaea; kingdom Methanobacteriati; phylum Methanobacteriota; class Thermococci; order Thermococcales; family Thermococcaceae; genus Thermococcus; species Thermococcus sp. M36. The sequence goes on along the minus strand of NZ_SNUH01000002.1, from coordinate 177,545 downwards.
CCAGGCGTCGCTGGGTATGTCCCTCCTGACTCCACCGGGGATTGTGTAGATGTGGTAGACCCTGGCCCCGGTGAGCTGTTCGAAGAGAGCCATGAACCTCTCACGGTAGGCGGCAGCCCACTGGCCGGCGGTGTAGACACCGAGCTTGAAGGCCATACCCATCGTCCAGAACAGGTACGCTGAGACCCTCGCCATTTCGAGGACGGTTGTCCTGATCCACTGCGCCCTTTCCGGGACTTCCCAGCCGAGTATTTCCTCGACAGCCATTGAGTATATGACCTCCGGCACATCGGGCTCGGGAACACAGACCCTGAGGAGAAGGGCTATGTTGGTGTGCCAGGGCCTGTACTCGGCGAGCTTCTCAAACCCTCTGTGGAGGAAGCCGGGGTTTGCTATAGCCTTAACGACTCTGTTGCCGTCCATTTTAAGGATTATGCTGTAGTTCTCGGTGGCCATATGCTGGGGACCGAAGAACAGTTCGTAGGTGTCCTTATCGAGGGGGAGCAGATCCATGCCGTTCTCCCTTGCCTCACGTATAAGCTCGCTCTGTGAAACCATTATCACCACCTCAGATCACGTAGGTGCCCTTATCCTCATCGAACCTGTCCAGTATCTTATACTTCCTCTTCACGTAGCCGAGCATGTCAAAGTCCTTCCTGTAGGAAAGCCCAGCCTCTTTGTCTTCCTCCTCCAGTATCCAGGGCATCTCAAGTTTGGGATTGCCCTCAAAGACGACCTGGAAGAACTCGTGGGCGTCCCTCTCGTAGGTCTCCGCAACCGGATAGATGTCCATGACGGTGGGCACCACTGAGTTGTCCCTCGGTATGGCAGTTCTCACGAAGGTGTGTGTCCTGTGGGTTATGCTGAAGACCTGGTATATTAGCTCGATTTCTCCCCTGTCAGGCCAGTCAACGGCCGTAATCTGGAGCAGGAGCTCAAAGCCATTGTCCTTGAGCAGCTTGAGGAAGTCCCTTATCCTGTCAGGGGATATCCTGAACTCTATCCTCCTCTCGCGTCTGACCTCTCCCTCAGCGTAGGGGGCCTTTTCGAGGATTTTGGCGACGAGGGCCTCGTAGTCAGTCATTCTTCTCACGCTCCTTTTCGGCTCTCTTCAGATCGTCCATTATCCAGGGAATCCATCTTCTGGCTTCCTTCTCGCGCCATCCCTCTCCAAAGAGCTCATCCTGGTTCTTCTTGTACCACTCGTAGTTCTCCTTGTAGCGCTTCCAGCTGTCGGCTGTGCCGTTCTCGATCATCTCCATCATCTTGTTGATGCCTTCCATGACCGACTCGGGCCTCGGCATGCACCCGGCTATGTAGACGTCAACCGGGATGTACGCGTCTAGCCTCTTGATGGCGTTGTAGGCGTCCCAGTAGATGCCTCCGTTGATGGTACACGAGCCGTGCGCTATGACGTACTTTGGATCCGGCTGCATCTCGTAGGTTATGATTATCCTCTTGAGGGTCTTCGGTGTGACGTAGCCGGTGATGAGGAACAGGTCTGCCATTCTTGGGGCTGGGTTCGGCATCATACCGAACCTTTCGAGGTCGTACCGGGAGGTCATGAGCGGCGGCATCTCTATACCGCCGCACCCGGTACAGAACGACACTATCCAAAGGCTCCTTTTCCTTGCGAATTCAATAAGCGGTTCCCAGAGCTTCCAATCCATTTCTCACCACCTCACAGACTCGCTAACACGGCACCGAGGGCCGCTATGATGGTCGGCCACTTCCAGTAGAACTTGGCCGCCTGGTCTATGGTGAACCTCGGGAAGATGTTGCCGATGAATATTGCAATCATGAGCACCGCTATCTGTTTGACCAGCAGTATTGCGAGGCTTGCTATGGTGTTGAGCACCGGGCTGGCGAAGGCGGTAACCACCGCACCGCCGAGGAAGATGTTGCTGAAGAACAATGTTTCAGCGAAGAGGGCTATGGCATGCTGTATCTGAAGGATTCCCATGTGCTTGCCGCCGAACTCGACCATGGGGCCGAGGGATATCTCACCCGGCGCGATCATGATGTCGAAGGGCTCCTTTCCGAACATCGCCTGGAGCACTATGTCGTAGGCTATCGCCGCGAGGAGGAGCGATACGTGGGTTATGCTCCACCCGCTGACCTGCTGGGCCATGACTATCTGGTACGTGCTGAAGGTTCCGTAGAACTCGGCCAGTGCTATTATGGCAAAGCCGAGCGGAACCTGTATGGCGAGCAGCGTGAGCAGTGCACGCTGGGCACCGAGGCCAGCCCAGGGGTTGCCCGAGCTCATTGCGGCGAACATTATTCCCAGCATCGGTATCTCAAGCAGGAAGGTGATGAGGATGAGGTCACCGTACGCCCTGAGTATGCTGACGCTGCCTATCGGTATGAAGAACAGCGCCAGTATCGTTGCTCCAAGGGCGTAGACGATGCCGAAGTCGTAGATGAGGCCGTGGGTTATGTTGCTCTTCTTTGAGAGGAGCTTTATGGTATCGAGTATCGGCTGGTAGAGCGGCGGACCGACCCTCCTGTGTATCCTCGCGCTGACCTTCCTGATTATTCCCATGAACAGGAAACCGACAAGGGTTGCATAAACTAAGAGGAAGAGAGCCTTCAGGGCCACCTCAAGCATCTTTCACACCCCCCATATTGCGAGTATCAGGAGCACTATTGCGAGATACCAGGCGTAGCTCTGGACATTGCCGTTGTAGACGTAGTTCCTAAGGGTGTCAGCAAAATCTTCCGTGGTCTTGGCGATGTCCCTGTAGAGCTTGTCGAAGCTTATCCTGAGCCAGAATGACAGGGCCTCCTTGAGCGGGAGGAAGAAGTTCCTCCTTATGGTGAGGTTGTAGTCCATGGTTACTGGGTTGCCTGACTGGTACGTGTCGGTGACCGGGACCCTCCTGACCCTGGCCCCGAGGAAGTATATTATCGCCGCCACGAGCATGCCAATGACAAGCCATATGGTTATCAGAAGGCCGCTGTACTTGCCGACCCCGATGTTAAGCTCCCAGATGGTTCCCCCTATGACGTCGCTTCCAAACACCTTGTTGAGCTCCTGGGCTACAATACCGGGCGCTATGCCGAAGACCACATTGAGGAGCGCCAGTATGGCCATGCCTATCGCCAGCGGTAGGGGAGCATCCTTAACGTCGTCGAGGTCCGTCGGCCTCTGGCCAAACCAGACAGCGTAGGTGAACCTGATGAGGTATACGAAGCCTATGGCGCTTCCGAAGAACACCATGCCTCCCAGGATCGGCATGTTCTGGCTTATTACTGCCTCGAATATCAGCCACTTGCTCGCGAAGCCGACCATCGGGGGTATTCCCGCGAGGCTCAGTATCGCCACGAACGCCATGGCGAAGGTGAAGGGCATCTTCTCTGCCAGTCCTCCCATGTCCTTGAACTCCGTCTTGCCGGTGCGGTAGACTATCGTGGCAACTATGAGGAAGAACAGCCCCTTGAAGAGGGCGTGGCTTATTGCATGGTAGATCCCTGCTTCTATGCTGAGCGCGCTGCCGACGCCGATGGCAACGAGAATGTAGCCTATCTGGCTGATACTCGAGTAGGCAAAGAGCTTCCTGATGTCCTCCTGGAGTGCAGCGAGAATGCCGCCGATGACTATTGTAAGTCCACCCAGGAATGCTATGATGTAGCCGAACTTCGGAACGCTCCTGAAGGTTCCAAACTCAACGATGAGTCTGTATCCCAGGAGCATGTAGATGAGTATAAAGCCGTAGACCCCGGTCTTGCTGAGGACGCCGCTGAACATCGCGGTGTAGCTCTGGTTGGTCTCGCTGTATGCATCGGGCGCCCAGACGTGGAGCGGGAAGGTTCCTGCCTTGACGCCGAACGCTACCAGGAAGAGGCCAAATATGGCCGCCATCTCGCCCCTGCTGAATATGGTGCCCGCACCCACTGCCCCCATTGCGGCGTCCTGGGATAGGGCCTTGTAGACCTCTATGAAGCTGAAGGATCCAACTTTCGCGTATATCATGCCTATTGCGAGGAGCATGGCGTAGGCACCTATGATGCTGAGCACGAAGTACTTAAGGGACGCGCTTCTGTTGTACTTAAGCACCATCATGAACGAGCCGAAGGTCATGAGCTCCCAGAACAGGAAGAAGCCCATGAGGTCGTAGGCGAGGAAGACGCCGTAGACACCGCTGAGGCTCATGAGGGCGAAGAGCCACTCGTAGCTGTTTCTGGAGGTGGAGACCATTCCCAGCACTGCGGCGAGCCCGACGACTCCGGCTATCATGGCAAAGATCCAGCTGAGATGGGTCAGCGCAAAATCAAAGGTGAACCCCCCGAAGTTGGTGGAATACCGGATGGTGTTGCCTGCGTCAACCTCAGAGTAGAGCTTTATCAGGTATGCCAGCGGGACTGCCGCACCGATGACACCTATTATCTCCCTGACCCCCTTGATGTCAAGTGCCCAGGCTATGACTCCCGCTATCAGGGGTGCAAAGATTATAATGAGGAGTTCGTTGATCATGCTCCCACCCCCATAAGTGGAACGTTCTTGATGTAGTCAGCCACGTTGAAGATGTCGCTTCCCGCCCTCTGGGCAAGGCTCCATACGTAGTCCGGGTAGATGCCTATGACCACCACGATGGCCACGAGCACAAGGAGCATCAGGCTGATGACCAGTCCCTCGCTGGCCTTTTCTCCCTCCCCCGCGAACCACATCGTGTGTATCAGTCTGAGGTAATAGACCGCCTCCACGACGCTGGCGGCCAGTATGAGGGCTATGACTCCAGTCTTGCCTGCGGCCATCGAAGCCATTACAAGCTGCATCTTGCTCCAGAACACGTTGAACAGAGGGATTCCGATGATGCTTATGGCCCCGATGGTTATGGCAAACGCCGTGAGTGGCATCCTTTTTCCAAGCCCTTTGAACCTCTCCAGCTCGGACCCTCCGAGAACCACTGCCACGTGCCCGATGGCAAGGAACATCAGAACCTTAACCACCGCGTGGTTGACCATGTGGAACACTGCCGCGTTCACGCCCGCCTGGGTGCCGAGGGCAAAGCCCACCGCGATGAATCCTACCTGGGCAATGCTGGAGTAGGCAACCATCCTCTTCACGTCCCTCTGTCTGAGGGCCGCAAGCTCACCGACTATGACGGTCAGTGTGCCGAGGGTTATAAGCAGTCCAAGGATGGAGCTCCAGCCTGCGGAAGCCTGCATGAGGTAGAGTATCCTTGCCATGGCGTAGAGGCCCGCCTTGACGACAAAGCCGGAGAACATGGCCGTTATCGGGTGAGGAGCTGCCTGGTATGCATCGGGCGCCCAGGCGTTGAGCGGGAAGAGCTCGGCCTCAACGGCGAGTCCGAAGATTATCAGCGCCAACCCCACCTGGGCGACGGTCGGGTCGATGGTACTCGCGAGCTGGGCTATCTGGGCCATGTTGAGGGTTCCAAGCGCACCGTAGATGAGGGCGACGCCGATGAGGAAGAAGCTTGAACCGATTCCTCCGAGGACTATGTACTTGAGTGAGGCTTCAGCCGCCTCCCCGGTCTTGTTGTAGGCTGTGAGTGCGTAGGCGCTTATTGCCGTTATCTCCATGAAGACGAAGAGGTTGAATATATCCCCAGTCGCTATCATGCCCGTCGCACCGAGCATGAGGAGCAGGAAGAGCATGACGTACTTGTCTATCGGCTCGACCTCAATTGCCCTGACGCTGAACACTGCCATGAGGAAGCTGACGACCGCCACTATCAGCACAAAGAGTGCCGCAAAGTGGCCGATGTAGAGGTTGATTCCGACGGGCGGCCTCCAGGCGCCTGCCATGACTATTATGGGCTGGCCGGTGCCATAGACCTGCTGGAAGGTCCAGACCGCTATTCCTGTCTGGAGTGCGGTTACCAGGACGAGGTAGTACTTGACGGCTTTCTTCCCGAGCCCCTTAATCAGGGGTACGAAGAAGGCGCTGATGAGCGGCAACGCTATGAGGAGTGAAGCGTACTGCCCGTTCATCCTCTCAACCTCCTTATTTCCTCAACGTTAAGGGTTCCGTACTTCTCGTACAGGATCACGGCAACACTAAGGGCCATGGCTGTGGTTGCGACTCCTATGACTATCGCCGTAAGAACCAGCGCCTGCGGAATCGGATCGACGGCCTGGCTCGGGCCTATCCCCTCACTCAGTATCGGGGCGCTCTTTCCGGAGACGTATCCTATGCTGATGAGGAGAAGGTTCACACCGGTCTCCATTATGCTGATCCCGATGAGCATCTTGAGCACGTTCCTCTTGACGAGCACCGCGTAGAGCCCGATGAGTATCAGGGAGATGGAACCGAAGTAGTAGACGCTGATCATTCGTTCACCTCCTCTTTGACCATGTTGTCGATGATTCCGCTGAGCTCGGTGCCGACCTTGAGGCCGATTATGGTGTAGATTATCGGTATGAATCCGCCGCTGATGAGCCTGCCGATGTTCTCAGTGCCGAAGCTCCAGGTCTGCCATATCCAGTCGAAGAGGAAGTAGCCGCCTATGGCCAGGCCGATGAGACCGACCAGGACGTAGGCCATTCCGACGGCTCCCTCGATCTTCTCGAAGGCCTTGTGCGGTATCTCATACTGAACGAAGGCCATGTACAGCAGCAGGAAGGCAGTCGCTATTGTGGCTCCGCCGGGGAAACCTCCGCCCGGAGTGAGGTGTCCGTGGATGAAGATGTAGGCACCGAAGAGCATCACGAAGGGAACCAGAAGCCTCGTTCCGGTGGTGAGGACTATCGATCCCTGGGTCTCTGCGGTTCTCTCTTTCTTTCTCTTCCAGAGAAGTGCCCCAACGCCGGTTGATGCTATGAACAGAACCGTGACTTCGCCGAGGGTATCGAAGCCACGGTAGTTGACGACGACCGCTGTTACAGCGTTGACCGCACCGGTCTGCTCCTTAACGTTGTCGAGGTAGTACTGACCGACGAGCATCTTGTCCTCGCCGAATGGCACTCCAGCGAGGCCCTGGGCGAGCCAGTAGCCGATTATCAGGAGCGTGATTATCGCGAGCGCGCGCTTGAGCATTTTCACCACCTCACCCACCAGCCGGGCTTCTCATCTTCCTCAGTCTCAAAGCGCTGGGTTCTCTTGATGGCGAAGATGAATATCGCCGCGCTGAGGGCCGCGCCTATCGCAGCCTCGGTCATCGCAACGTCCGGGGCCTGGAGCATGAAGAACAGCAGCGAGGCGAACAGACTGACTGCCGCCATTCCAACAGCGGCCGCGAGCAGGTCCTTCCATTCGACCGCGAGTATTGCGGAAATTACCATTATGCCAACTATGAGGTACTCGATAAGGGCTATTCCGTTCATTCCTCACCACCCTCCTCGGGGGTTTCCTCAGGGGTTTCGGTCTCAGTGGTCTTGGCATCGATGTGCTCGCGGTACTTGTCAACGACGCTGCCTTCCCAGAGCGGGATGCCGCTCTTGTACGCTGCCCTGATGAGGGCGTGGGCGCTTATCGGGTTGGTCAGCAGGAGAAAGACCGCGATGACTATCGTCTTGGTGAGCCAGGCGGCGCTTCCGAAGTCGGTGCCGAGCGCCCAGATCCCGACGCCTATTATGACGCCGAGGGAACCGAGGGTGGCGCTCTTGGTGGCTGTCTGCATCCTGTTGTAAACGTCCGGCATCCTGATGAGGCCAAGGGCGGACAGGATATAGAAGAACGTTCCCAGCAGTACTAGGACTTCCCCAATTGCAGTGAGCGCGCTCATAGGCCTCCCTCCATGTACCTCGCGAAGGCGATGACCCCACCGAAGGCCAGTATGGCGTAAACCAGGGCGACGTCCAGGAATATCATCCTCTGGTAGTAGAGCGCAAAGAGCACCATCAGGCCCGTTGTTATTGTTGTCATGATGTCGACTGCGACCAGCCTATCCACGGTGGTCGGCCCTCTGAAGACCCTGTACATGCTGAGGAGCGTTGCTATCGCTATCAGGGCGAGGTAGACGTTTATCCCTATCATCCGAAGATCACCTTCAGGAACTTTTCAAAAGGAGCGGTTATGTTGGCGGAGGCGGCCTTGACGTGTTCATCTTCTTTCTCAGTCATGGCCTCGTCGGGAACCCATATCCAGTGGATGAAGTAGTTCTCGCCGTCAACGTCGAGGGTTATTGTTCCGGGCGTAAGTGTTATCGAGTTTGCAAGGGCAAGCTTGCCAACGTCACTGTTGAGAACGGTCCGGCACTTGACGATTCCGGGCCTTATGGGCCTCTTGGGGTGGAGGACCCTGTAGGCAACGTCAAGGTTAGCCATGATCATGGCCCAGAGGAAGTAGGGGATGTACGCTATTGCGTAGGCGACCTTCTTCGGGTGGAGGTTCGCTAAGCCGCCCGTGGTGAATATCTCGTAGGTAAACGCTGCGGCGATGAGCGACAGCAGCAGCCCGAATCCAAGCTCCTGGGGGTCCAGACTGGCCGTTAGAAACAGCCATATCAAGAACAGCACGATTACCGTGTACAGGTACCTGCTTATTTTGCTTGCTTCTTCCATATCATCAACCTCCAGCGGTTGGTGGACATGTCCGAACAGAGTTAAGCGAAGCTAATCTTTGGTTCAAAACAATTGCTTATAAACGTTACCTACGAAGAACAAAGGTTTAAAACTTTTGGTTAAAATGAGGCGTCCAGAATTGTCCTTTGATGGCAGGAAGGGTTCTTCATGGCGCATGGCTCAAAAGAGCCGGAGAACTCCCAAATTTTGTTACTTGATGTTTGTAAAATTGAATGTAAGTTCAATTGGGAAGAAAAGGGTGGGAAGACACTCAATAAATCGAGATCCTCTTGACTCCCTCAAGCTTTGAGAGCTCGTTGATGAGGTCGCCCGGAATCGGCTTCTCGGTGATTATCGTGAGGGTAGCCTCGGGGTATAGCTCCGGGTCTTCCGCAACAACCTGAACGATGTTGATGTCCCTCTCCGCGATCTTCTGGGCAATTTTGGCGAGTATCCCTATCGCCCTCGGCTCAGGCTCTATCTCTATGACCCCATAGCCGACGTGTCTGCCTACGTACTTCATGTGAACCGTCGGCTCGAGGTTGGTGTACACTTCTTTGAGCTCGGGTATTTTGAGTATCATCCCTACGGTTTCTTTGACGACCCTCCTGTCGACATCGAGAGCCTTGGCGATCTTAGTGTATGGGACTTCAATGTCGCCGGCCTTGATCTTCATGTCGTCCGAGACCCTCAGACCGTACTTGAGGAGAGTCTTGGCTATCTGCTTCCTGACAGGATATTCATCAAAATAATGCTCTATCTTCCCCCACATGTCCACTCACCCATGATAGTCCATCACTAGACTCTTTAATTCAATAATATTAAAATGTTTCCATGTCCACATGCCCGCAAAAGGCGTTTCCTTAAAAATCTTTGCCCATGAGACTTCTTTTTGGGACATCAGGGTTCGGATTTTTTATCCATCGGCGGTTTTTTAAGCCGTGCCCTGGAACCACCAAACATGATCGAGGTTCGTCTTCCCCACGTCGCCTTTCAGGAGATCGGGGACGTCATCAGGCTCATCTGGCGCGAGACACTCTACGCAGACTTCAGAAAAGACGACCTTATAAGGGTAATTAAAAAGAAGTACCGTGTTGAGACGAATATTGCCGTCAAAAATGGCACCCTTGTAATTGATACGGACTATCCTGACATGGAGAAATACATAGCCATCTATATCCAGAACAACCTTGGTGCCCTTCTCAAAAACCGCTACACCGGCAGGAAGGTTCTCTATATCCACGAGGGTATGGATGTTCCCCTCCTTGGATACAACGCCTTTGGTTTAATTGACCGGGGGACAAACCTCATCCAGGTGAGGGGCGTAAGCGGCTGCAACCTGAGTTGCGTCTTCTGCTCCGTCGATGAGGGGCCCTACTCAAGGACAAGGAAGCTCGACTACGTTGTTGACATCGACTACCTGATGAAGTGGTTCAATGATGTCGCGCGCATAAAGGGGAGGGGTTTGGAGGCCCACCTCGACGGCCAGGGAGAACCGCTGATCTATCCCTTCCGCGTCGAACTGGTGCAGGCCCTCCGCGAGCACCCGAACGTCTCTGTAATCTCCATGCAGAGCAACGGCACGCTACTGAACGACAAACTCATCGAAGAACTAGCTGAGGCTGGCTTGGATAGGGTGAACCTATCGCTCCATTCCCTCGACCCGGACAAGGCGAGGATGCTCATGGGCAGGAAGGACTACGACCTGGAGCACGTCCTCGATATGGCGGAGGCACTGGTAAACGCTGGAATCGACGTGCTCATCGCTCCGGTCATAATATTTGGGATAAACGACGACGAGGCCGAAGCTTTTATCGAGTTCGCCCGAAAAATCGGGGCAGGGAGGCGCTGGCCGGCCCTGGGCTTCCAGAACTATATACCCTACAAGTTCGGGAGGAACCCCACCATCGCCAAGCTCGTCCCGTTCAAGGAGTTCTACGCCTGGCTCAGAAAACTTGAGGAGAAGACTGGGATGAAGCCCCTCGTCCTGAAGCCGAAGCACTTCGGAATGGAAAAACAGGAGTTCATCCCCCTAGCGTTTCGTCCTGGAGAAATTGTCAGGGCGGAAATTGTTCTCCCCGGCAGGATTCAGGGAGAGATGTTGGCTAAGGCAAGGAACAGGCTCATAGAGGTCATAAACACCGATGCGGAAGTCGGCGACAGGGTGAAGGTTAAGATTGTCCGGACGAGGCACGGGATTTACATCGGGACTGAGGTTTGACACGATAACTTTTTAAAGTAATATCTTAAACCAATACTCGGTGAGGTGAATGAGACGCATCTTTGTTGTTTTGGGTGTCACTGCAATCCTTGTACTTTTTATCCTTGGCGTTGCCACAGCAAGCGAGTCCTATGTTCTCTCGGAATATTCTGGAGCGGCTCAGCACGGGGGTATGACGATAGTTGATAAAAACTACGGCTGGAAGAGTGCCCCTCAAGACCCGGAGGTCGTTTACATAGCCATCCCGGTTCTAGAACCCTACAGAGACTACATTGAGAAAGCGCTGGTGAGCGTTGTCCGTTCCCACGGATTAAAGCCCGTTGTTGTTGAAAACGTTTCAATGTATGACCTGAAGGGCAGGATCGTGATTACCGACTTCCCGGTAATCGGGAGAAGTGATTGGATGCTCTCAAAGGAGAGGTACGTTTCAGGAATCCTCTACTACTCCTACGCAGGCGATGCCAAATCCGCTGTGGAGACTATTGAGAATGGCCTCGTATTCTCTGAGGGCGAGATATCAAACTCCGCCAATAAGCTCTGCCAGACAAGCAAAGAGAGACTTCTCTCGATGAGAATAGTCAACCAGAGCTGTGCCGTTGCCTACTGGTGGAACATGAAGGCAAAGGTTGGAATGCTGAGCGGAGGCGACCCATACAAACTGATTGCAAACGAAATTGCTTCCCAGCTTGATCAATTCCTTAGAAGTGCCTGAGGTGCTGAACGTGAAAAAGGTTGGTGCCTTCCTTTTAGTTTTTGCCCTCACTGTTCTGGCTGTCTACTTCGGTAACTTCACCCTTGCCAAATCCGAGACCATTGCCAATGCCCAGATTGGGGCGCTTAGAAACGCCAATACGATCTTCAACGATGGGTTCTGTGTTTACCCAGACTCTTCCTTTGGGAAAATGGTGGCCGCTGAGCTGGAAGAAAGGGGACATAAAGTTCTAACCCTTTCTGCCCCGGTAGAGTGTGACGGCCAGTTCTTGGCGGTCTGGATTGAGTGGTTCAACGTCAGCTATTCCCCCATACTTGCAAGGGGACAGGTAAGGGTCGTTGCCATATATTCAAGCGCCGGCGGTCCAACCCACTATCTGAGTTACAGGAACGCCACTGATAAGGAAAGAGCCCTGATAACCTTTGACAGAACCGACAGGCCCCAGTTTCAGGCTTACATCCTCCTCGACATCTCTGATGACTCCAGGGGCATCATCGGTCTCGGGGGATACCGGGATTATCTCACGGGGAAAGCCGTGAAAGCCATTGTGGATCACATTGAGAACCTCTCAAATGGTGAGGCCAGATGAAGCGTCCGGGGGTGGTCCTTGCGCTGCTTATTGTTGTGGTTTATACCTTCATCTTTTACTTTTCCTTCTCAACCGGGCTGTCGTGGGATTCAAAAGGCGAGTTTAACCACCTTTCCAACGTTACCATCTCGGGAAGGGTAGTTGTGGACATGCCCCTTGAACTTGAGCTGATCCCTGGTGTTTATCCCGAGCTCGACTACCATGAGCAATTTGAGAACTCTCTGAAGGACGCCATAACAAAAGTCCTGGAATCGGAGAATCTCTCCCCTGAGTTCGCACACGTGAGGCCGGTCATAGTCTTTCCGGGCGAGGGTTTGCCCTCAAGAATAAACGATTCGGTTGTTGTCATTTTCGTTCCGTTTCATGGCCACGAGAATAGAGTCTATTACGAAAACTGCTACGCGAGCATTCTGGTTTATATGAGCTCTAACGGTGACGTTGGAAGCTATCTCTCCGTGGAAGAGAGATACTCCGGCGATTCAAGAAAAACAGATGACCTGAAGTATTTTGCCGCCGACCTTTTCCGCACCGCCAAAGCAAGGGTCGACCTCGATGAAAGCCCCTACTCGCTGAAGGTGGTCTACTGGAACGTCCTTGAGGTAAGGCGCGGCAAGCTGGCCGATAGGAGTTGCTGGGACGTCTTGGCTGAAGAAGTAGGAAAAGAAATCGACGAGTGGGCTGAAACACTTAAACACTCAGATGAACCTTGAGCTCCTGACCTTCAGCTCTCCCTTTTCATGGAGCCCTAACAGTATTTCTACTATCCTCTCCCCAGCCTTTCCGTCGCCGAACGGGTTAGGTGCGTTTGCCATCTTCAGGTAGAACTCCTCATCCTCAAGCAGTTTGTTCAGGTAGCGAAGGACACGCTCCTTTTCCAGCCCCACCAGGATGTTGCCGCCTGCCTCGACCGTCTCCGGCCTCTCGGTGTTGTAACGCAGCGTTAGGCACGGTACGTTGAGGATTATAGCTTCCTCCTGTATCCCCCCGGAGTCCGTCATTATCAGCCTGGCGTTCTTCTCAAGCCTGAGGAAGTCTAGGTAGCCGAGGGGTTTGGTGATGGTCAGGTTCTCGATCGAGCTTATCCTGTCCCAGAGGTCGAATTCCTTAAGCCTGTTCCGCGTCCGTGGGTGCATTGGGTATATCGCCTCTATCGGAAGGCCTTCAAGGATTTCAACCAGCCTTTTGAGGTTCTCTCTGCTGTCGGTGTTCTCCGCCCTATGGGCGGTTATGAGGATGTATTCCTTCGGTTTGAGGCCGAACCTCTCAAGGACGTCGCTCTTCTTTTCGGCAACCTCGGCATTCTGCAAAACTGCATCAACGACTGTATTGCCAGTGACGTAGACGTTCTCGGTTATCCCCTCGCGCTCGAGGTTTTTTCTCGCATCCTCCGTCGGCGCAAAGAGGACTTCGCTCGCATGATCCGCCAGAATCCTGTTTATCTCCTCGGGCATCGTCCTGTCGAGGCTCCTCAGCCCGGCCTCGACGTGGGCGACCGGTATCTTCAGCTTGACGCTCGCGAGCGCCCCTGCAAGGACAGTGTTTGTATCGCCTTGCACAAGCGTTACGTCCGGCTTTTCCTTCATCAGAACCCTCTCGATCTTTATCATCGCCAGGCCCGTCTGCTCCGCCTGCGTCCCCGAGCCGACTTCAAGGTGGTAGTCTATGGGCGGGAGCTCAAGCTCTTCCAGGAAGACCGCGCTCATCTCGTAGTCGTAGTGCTGACCGGTATGGATTAAAAGCGGCTCCACGCCCCTCTCAATGAAGGCCCTTATCACCGGTGCGAGCTTGATTATCTCAGGCCTGGTCCCGAAGACGAACGCCGGCTTCAATACTCCCCCCTCCCGATGCCCTTGAATATGAAGCCCTTGGGGGGCTTTTCAACGATGTGCCTCCCATCCACGAGGATCCTAGTGCGCATCAGCCTTCCAAGCTCCTTCCAGTCCAGCGATCTGAACTCCGTATGGTCGGTCGCTATAACGACCGCATCCGCTCCCTCCAGGGCATCCTCAAGGCTCCCGTGGGTCCCCCCAACAAAGGGGTCGTAGGTTCTGACCTCTGCAACGTCGTCCTTAATTTCCTCTATGAAAGCCAGCGCCGGAGAGTTCCTAGTGTCGTCGCTGTCGCCCTTGTACGCCAGCCCCAGAACCGCCACGATCGCCTCTTGGGGAGGCATGTTGGCGATCCTCAGCGCCTCGAAGAGCAGATCCTTTGCCAGGAGGGGCATACCGTCGTTTATCTCCCTCGCGAGCCTTATCAGGCCGAAGTCGTCCCTCGCAGGCCAGACGAGGAGGTGGGGGTCTTTCGGCAGGCAGTGGCCGCCGACCCCTATGCCGGGTAGGTGTATACGGACGCGCGGGTGAGTATTGGCAAGCTCTATCGCCTCGAAGACGTCTATGCCGTACTGGTGGGCGAGGTAGGCGAACTCGTTGGCCAAGGCTATGTTGACATCCCTGAAGGTGTTCTCCATGAGCTTGACGACCTCGCTGACGGTTGAGCTTGTTTTGAACGTCTGCCCCTTCACGAAGGAGCGGTAGAGCTTTTCAGCCAGTTCCGCACTTTCCGGGGTTATCCCGCCAAATATGCGTGAGTTGTAGACCAGCTCCTTGAAAATCCTCCCCGGCATCACCCTCTCCGGCGCGTGAACCATGTAAAAGTCCTCGCCGGGTTTGAAACCGGTAATCTCCTCGATGAGCTTCGCCATTTTAACCGTGGTGAGGGGTGGAACCGTGCTTTCGATTATTACTAAGGAGCCCTTCTTCATTACCCCGGCGACGGTTCTGACTGCATTCTCAAGGTATTCGAGGTTGGGGGTTGTGTCTTCCTTTAGGGGTGTCTGGACGCAGATTATGTAGACGTCCTTGTCCCTTATCTCCTTGGGGTTTGACGTGGCCCTCAGCCTTCCGTTCCCAACCGCCCTCTGGAGAAGTTCGTTGATTTCCGGTTCGACTATGTGGGCCTCTCCAGAGTTTATCTTCTCCACTACCTCCTTCCTTATTTCGTATCCGATAACCTTGAACCCAGCGTTGGCGAACATTATAGCCGTCGGGAGCCCTATGTACCCGAGCCCTATGACTGCTATCTCTGCGGTTCTCTTTTCTATCCTGTCCTCCATTTGTCCCACCCATCAAAGCTTACTCCGGGCGAATAAAAGCCTTTTCCAGAAAACGGTTTCCCTTCGGATTTCTTGGTTTGAGAAATTGTGGGGGCAGACCGCCAACGGCGGTGGCATTAGGGGCCTGTCGGTAGGATGACATGTTTGTTTTCACTGTGAGAAAGCGTTATAAACCTTTTCTGCGCCAGGGACACGGTGAGAAAGCTTGGAAAAGAAGGCTTCACAACCGTTTTTGGGAAACCCTTATATTGAACAAAGCTGTCCAGTAGTATGGTGGGTAGAATGAAGGTATGGGTAGATATCACGAATGCACCTCACGTTCACTTCTTCAAGGGTGTGATCAGGGAGCTGGAGAAAGCAGGCCATGAGGTTTTAATCACGACGAGAGATTTTGACGGCCTTACCGGGATCCTCGACATGTACGGCTTTGACTACTACGTCGTTGGCCGGCACGGGGGGGCGACCCTTGAGGGCAAGCTTATCGCCGGGACGGAAAGGATGTACCGGCTGAGCAAGCTCATAGTTGAAGAGAAACCTGATCTGGCCCTCTACAAGCACTCAGCCGAGGCCCCGCGCGTTGCCTTTGGCCTCCAGATACCCTCAATTGGTTTTGTGGACAACGAAACCGCCGTTGCCCAGAACAAACTCATACTCCCATACACGAGGCTCCTCCTCTTCCCCAAGGCCATCGACGCCTACGACTTTCTCAAGTGCGGTGCAGACCCCAACGGTATGAGGCCGGTCAACGGCTTCTCCGAGCTCGCGCACCTCTACGGGTTTAAGCCAGACCGGGGCGTTCTGAAGGAACTCGGCCTCAGGCGGAATGAGTACATCGTCATGCGCACCGAGCCGGTTAAGGCCAACTACTTCAACGGGCCGGAGAAGAGCGTTCTTGAGGACGTCATCCCTCTCCTCCCGGATATTCCCATTGTCCTCTTCCCGCGCACCCCCGAGCAGAGGGAGCGCTTCGAGCGCTTCGACAACGTGATAATGCCCGAGAGGCCCGTTGACAGCCTCAGCCTCCTCTACTACGCCAGGCTCATGATAGGTGCCGGTGGGACCATGAACAGGGAAGCCATAGCCCTAGGCACACCCACGATCTCTACCTATCCGGGCAGACTCCTTGCGGTAACGCGGTGGCTCGTCGAGAAGGGCGTCAAGTTCCACTCCACCGACCCCGTTAAGGTTGCCGCTATGGCCGAGCGCATGATAGAGATGAACGGCAGCTACAGGGCCTACATCCGCAGTGTTGTGAGCGGCTTTGAGAACCCCATGGACATCATCCTCAAGGAGATAGAAACATACGAGGAGCTCGGAAAGTTTACGACAATGAGGGTGGGGGAGCCCTCAGAGGCCGGCAACCTTAGGGGTTATGTAAGCCTCAATCAAGGCAGCGACGAAGAGGAGCGCAACTGAGAGCAGGAAAAGCTTCAGCCCTTTTATCACTCCCCTCTTGAACCTCTCCGCGGGTTCTCCCTCCCCCTTTACCAGCTCCCTGTACCACACTATTCCTGCAACGCCGGCCATCGCTATCGCGGGTATCTCGACCACCCCGTGTGGCACGAGCCCGAGGACTATCTGAGCTATCGGCATGCCACCCATTCTGTGGACTGCCAGGACAACTAAACCGACCATCAGCCCGTTGAAAGCCATTATGAACCACGGCCCGAGGCCGAAGAACAGGCCTGACAGAAACATGAAGAGCGCCACCATCGAGTTGTTGGCGAATATCTTGACGAAGTTCTCAAAGCTGGAATCGGATATTGGGCCGATCTGCCCTATCAGCTTTTCAACGGCTTCAAGGGCTGTGTTAGGGCTGGCGGCTCCGACTGCGTAGCCCACGAGGGAGAAGGCCAGGAAGACCAGAAGGAGCAGTCCAAACGTCCTCTTTGGAACTTGGGGAAACTCCATGGCCATCACTCCTTCAGCGCGTTCTTGAGGGCTATCTTGAAGTCCTCAACGTTAACGTAGGGCATCTCTATGTCCATCCTCATAGCAAAAAACTCTTCCATGAGCCCCTCCAGCTCATCGAGCTTGTGGCCTTCCAGCTTCTGCTCCAGTTCATGGACCGCCTCCTCCGGGTGCATGAAGAAGTCCCCTGTAATCTTAACGTGCTCGGCTATTCCGTTCTCCTCGTCGAACTCTATTCTTATCAGGCCCTTCCTGGCCTTGTGCTCACCGACGCGGTGCTTCATCCTACCCACCTCCTGAGTAAATTAACGGGAGAAGTTTTTAAAGGTTGGGCCCAAGTGGGAGCGGTGGTGTGAATGAGCTATGGGGAAGTTAAGGAACGCGTGAGGCTCATCCTTCAGGAAACCCTCGAAGAAATGCTCAGCGAAGCAGGAAAGGAATGGAGCGGTGAGATAGTCTTCGATGAGACCCCAAGCATCGAGCTCGGTGACTTCGCAACAACGGTCTCCTTCCAGCTTGCGAGGGTTTTCAGGAAGGCCCCGAAGCTCATAGCCGAGGAGATCGTCGAGAGGATTAAAGAGAAACTCCCCGCGGAGATAGCGGACGTTAAAGCGGTGAACGGCTACATCAACTTCTACCTCGACTACGATAGGTTTGGAAGGGAGTTGGTCGGTGAGATACTCGGAAAAGGTAGCGCTTACGGCCAGAGCGACCTCGGAAACGGGAAGAAGGTAATAGTCGAGCACACTTCCGTGAACCCGACCAAACCGCTCCACATGGGGCACGCTAGGAACTCCGTCCTCGGCGATACAATGGCGAGGATCATGCGTAAACTCGGCTATACCGTCGAGGTGCAGAACTACATAGATGACCTTGGAGTTCAGTTCGCGCAGGTTCTCTGGGGCTACCTCAACCTCAGGGACGAGTTTGGGAGGATCGAGGGGGAACTCCGCGAGAAAGGTCTTAAGGAGGACTTCATAGACCACGTCATGGGGCTACTCTACGTTGAGGTGAACAAAAAGCTAGAGGAGAACCCGGAGATCGATAAGGAAGTCCGCGAGCTCATGAAAAGGCTCGAAGAGGGAGACAACGAGATAGCCGAACTCGGCAGGAAGCTGGCCGAGCGCGTTGTCAAGGCCCAGATGCTGACCACCTACCGCATGGGAATAACCTACGACCTCCTCAGCTGGGAGAGCGACATAATGAGGAGCGGAATCTTCGGCGAGGCCTACGACCTCATCGAGAGGAACGAGAACTTCTTCTGGGCCGAGGAGGGCAAGTACAAAGGAGCCTTCGTGATGGACCTCAGGAAGCTCTTCCCGGACATGAAGAACCCCTTCCTCGTCCTCAAGAGGAGCGATGGAACAGCAACCTACACAGGCAAGGACATAGCATACCATCTCTGGAAGTTCGGAAAGGTCAAGGCGGACATGCTGTATAAACCGTGGGACAAACACGATGATCACGAGACCTGGACGACCGCCCCCGATGGGGATGAGATACCCGGCCGCTTCGGGGGGGCGGATATAGTTGTCAACGTCATCGGTGCCGAGCAGAAGCACCCGCAGATGGCTATAAAGTACGCCCTCCAGCTCCTCGGCTTCCAGGAAAGCGCCGAAAACTTCCACCACTTGGCTTACGAACACGTCGTCCGCGAGGAGGGCAAGTTCTCGGGAAGGAAGGGAACCTGGGTCGGCTTCACCGTCGACGAGGTTCTCAACGAGGCCGTCCAGAGGGCCAGGGAGCTCGTCGAGCAGAAGAATCCTGGCCTTAGCGACGAGGAGAAGGATGAGATAGCCGAAGCGGTTGGAGTCGGCGCGGTTCGCTTCAACCTCGTCAAGTACAGCCCGGATAAGATAATTACTTTCCGCTGGGACGACGTACTGAACTTCGAGGGCGAGAGCGCTCCCTACATCCAGTACGCCCACGCGCGCTGTGCCTCGATCCTCAGGAAGGCGGAGGAGAGCGGCGTTGACACCGAGTGGAGGACCCTCCTTGAGAAGGCGGACTTCTCGAAGCTCACGAACCGCGAGAAGGAGCTGATAAAGCTCCTTGCCAAGTTCCCCGAGGTTCTGGAGCAGTCCGGAAGGGACATCAAGCCGCACCTTATCCCGAACTATCTCAACGAGCTGGCCTCGCTCTTCAACAAGTTCTACATGGACCACCCAGTGCTCAAGGCTGATGAGGGTATTAAGGAAGAGCGCCTGCTTCTTGTGCTCGCCGTAAAGCAGGTTCTCAGAAATGGACTCGAGGTTCTGGGCATAGAAGCACCGGAGAAGATGTGATTGGGCGTTTCTAATTTTATTTTTATCTTCCCAGGTATGAGTATCAGTACCGATACTTGAAACCCTTTCCCGGAACCCTAAAATACTCCCTCCACCTAGATCTACTGGTGGTTCCATGCGCGGTGTAATAGTCCCCTTGGTTACCCCGTTCAACGAGGACTACTCGATAGACGTTCCCGCTTTGGAAGAGCACATCGAGTTCCTCCAGAAGGCTGGAGTGCACGGAGTATTTATCAACGCGACGACCGGAGAGTTCACAAGCCTGAGCACTGATGAGAGGAAGTTTCTGGCCGAGAAGGGACGAGAACTCGTAACCTCTGCCTTCTACCTCGTCGGCACCGCATCGTCAAATACTTTCGAGGTCATCGAGCTGACGAAGCATGCCCAGGACATAGGTGCCGACTACGCCGTCATAGCGCCCCCCTACTACTGCCCCGTCAATGACGATGCCCTGTTCAGGCACTACTCGATGGTTGCGGAGAAGACAGATATCCCAATCATACTCTACAACATCCCCTCCTGCGCCAATCCTCTGAGCGTCCCCCTTATCAAGCGCCTTGCCCTGGAGTACTCAAACATCGTGGGCGTCAAGGAGACCATCGACAGCATAAACCACATCAGAGACGTTATCTTTGATGTCAAAGGAGAGAGGAAGGACTTCAGGGTCTTCACAGGTCTAGACCAGCACTTCCTGAACACCCTTATCCTCGGCGGCGACGGTGGCATAATGGCCTGCGCCAACTTCGCACCTGAGATTCACCTCGCGGTGTGGAAGGCATTTCAGGAGAAGCGCTTCGAGGAGGCATTCCAAGGTGCACGCAGACTAGCGGAACTGTCGAGAGTCTACAGCCTGGCGTCGTCCTTCGGCTCCGCGATAAAGCTGGCGATGTCGGTAAGGGGCTTCTCGATAAAGCCGATTTTGAGGCCACCCTACGTGGTGGATGGCGAAGAAACGAAGGAGGAGATAAGAAGACTGCTGGTGAAAGTGATGGGCTGAGCCCATTATCTTATTTTGTACCTCAGGAAGGCGCCTATGCCCCCGAAAGCCTTGTAAAACTGCTGACCCTCTTCTGTGTCAAGAGAGATAACCTCGACTTCTGAGCCGGCTTCCTCGGCCATCTTTATCAGCTCCTCTGCCACGTCCCACTTCTCGAAGCTGATGTTCTGGCTGCCGCACTCCGGGCAGTGGGTGAGCCTCTTCTTGTAGATGTGGAACTCCTGCTCGCTCATAGTCTTCTCCTCCTGCCAGCCGCAGCTGTTGCACTTGGCACGGACTCTGACGCGGTCGTAGCCCTCGCTGATGAGGAGGGTATCAACGGCCCCAAGCTCAAGGGCGTTTCTGACTTCCTTCTCACCGTATGTTATCATCCCAGTGTCCTTGACGAGGTGCCTGAAGAAGTTTTGAATCAGATGGCGCTCCTTGACGGCTTCGTGGTCTTTGAGGATGTCGCTGGCCTTCTCGACGAGCTCCCTCAGGCCGTACTCACCGTGGTAGCTGATATCAACAACGCCGATTACCTTCTTCCTGAGCTCGTGGTGGAGGTAGTCCCCGTCGACGAACTCCTCCTTGGTCGGTCCCGGGCCACCTATGATTATACCCCTCAGCTCGCCCTTCTCCAGGAGCGGGAGAAAGGCCTTGTTGGCGTGTTCCCCAATGCGCTTCATGAACTCGTGGGTCTCCTGCTCGCGGATCCTCTCGTAACGCCTCGCGGACTGACCGCCTGCGCGGGTCTTTCCTGGAACGTTTGAGGTCAGCTCATCAATGACGTCTATCCTCTTCCCGCGGAGTATCCCTATGGTGGCCTCATTCTTCTCGACCGTTATCAGGCCGTAGGCGTCTTTAACGCGGAGCATCTCCTCAAGGGGCTCCGTAACGAAGGTCTGGTCGCAGCGGTAGAGCCTGACCTTGAGTGGTTCGGGAGGAATCACCGCCCAAAGCTTTATGTCGCTGACACCCTCCTGCTCGCTGACGTTTCCGACAAAGAGGGCCAGCCCCGTGTCGGGCGTCTTGCGGTAGAGCTTGAGGTGCTGCATGGCTCTTTCAAGGGCCCCAAGGACGTTCTTTCGCGTGGATTTGCTCTTGATGTTCTGTGCCGTTCCGTACTCCTCGCGGAGCTGCTGCATGACCTTGTTTATGTCGTATCCTGCGGGAATGTAGAGGCTGACGAGTTCAGTTGCTCGCCCTCGATAGCTCTTGAGCTCCTCCACCTTCTTTTTGAGTTCGTACATCTCGGCAGACTTGTGAGACATGAGCATCACCTGAACCTCTCTCGCTGTTAAAAGGCATGAAAATGTAATTTATAAAGGTTTGGAGGGACTAGAAAAGGGACAGCAACACCAGAAGAAAGACCCCCACAACTCCCCCGATGGCTATTATCAGGAAGTTCAGCGGGGTAAGTGCAATGTGGGTGACTCCTAAGAAGTTCAGTATGCCCACCAAGATGAGGCCCACGATGGCGTTTGCGGCCATCCATTTGAGGACGGCTATCGTGAGCTTCACAACAACATAGAGGGCCACAGCCAGCAGTATCAGAAAGATTATTCCTTCCAGCACTCGGCTCACCTCACAGCTTTTCAAGGGCCTCTCTCGCTATCTCCCCAAGGGGAACCCACTTCTTGCCTTCGAACGGGAGTATCACCTTGTCCTCCACCTCCACCAGGCTTTCAATTTCCCTCCTGGCTTCCGCTGCTCCAAGTTCCCCGAGCATCATGACGGCGAACGCTTTTGTGTTTCTGTCTCCGTCTTTAATTGCCGCGAGGAGATCTTCGAGCACCATCCCCTTTAGCTTTTCTGTCCTGCCACTGGAGAGGCGGACGAGATTGTATGACAGCACCATGGCGTTTTCTTTCACATACGGGTTGTTATCCCTCGTAAGACTGATGGCCTTCTGAAGAAGCATCTCCATGTGGGGCCCAAGAGGGGAAGGATCCTTCTCCGTAACCATGCTTAAAACCAACAACACATCGCCTCTAATACCGGGTGAAGGCTCTTCCAAAAGCTCCATGAGACTGTTCAGGGATTTTTTATCCTTTGTTACTATCGAAAGGACATCCTCAAAGCGTTCCTCCTCGATGAGGCGCTTTAGCTTTTTCTTTTTTGAACCAAAGGGAAGGATAACCATAGCAGTCACCATCCTCACTCACTTAGTTGAGTTGCTTAAGTTCTGAAGCTCCCCACCAATTTCAGCTCCGGTAGTGTCCATCTGAGAACCAGCCCACCGCGCCAGCCCCTTGACGCCTATCAGCCGCAGTATAACTATCGCCGCGATCAGCATACCCACTGCAAACATCATTATGTACTCAAGAGAAGCCTGGGCTTTTCTGTTCATATTACCACCATTACCAATCCAGGCGAATGTTAGTAATAAATAGATAAATAGATAGAATCAGGCGCTTCCACTCAGGTTGGTGAGGTTGCTCTCAAGGGCTCCAGAGGTGTTCTGTATGGTCTCAGTTGCCGTGCTGGTTCTGCCCTGCAGCTGCCTAACGACGATCAGGATTATTATCAGGGCCGCGGCGATCATGAACAGATACTCGATTGCACCCTGGGCCTTCCTCCTCATGTCTTTCACCCCCTAAGGATCACTTCGTACCCTTTTTGGCTAAAAAAACTTATATATGTTTCTACCCAAATTTGAGGGATACTTACCCAATACTGCCGAAAGGATAGGGGTGGTCATGTGCAGCTGATAAATATCCAACATGAGTCTGCTAATGTTGAGGAATGCGTAAAGGCCGTTGTATTAAAATCAAGAAAACTGCTGTCCCCAGAAGTGGGTTTTGTATCCTCCTCAAAAATACGGCTGACGTTCGGGGCCTTTATGCATCTGTCGGTCACGGTGGTCATAGACCCCCGGGTGCATATGAATAAGGGTGTTATCGCCGAGTACTCTTCGGGAAAAAATAGGGAAGCCGCGACTTCAGAGGTTCTGGACAAGATCAACAGGCTCATACCGCAGAGGGCTGAGATAGTGGACTTTGAGATCGGCACCTATACCACCCCGGTAACGAGGAGGACATACGCCGTTGGGGTCGTTGTCTACAACGCTCCAGTTCGGACAAAGCCCCTTGTGGAGTATACGATCAAAGAGCGCAGAACGCTCCTGGCCAGGGTTCTTGAAGAGTTCAACTACAACCCCAGGGTGCTAAATATTTCTGAAATAGCGAGGATGTTTGGCGTCTCCAGGGACTCCATCTACTACGACATAGAGCAGATACTGAAAGAGAAGAGAAAGAACGGCTCTACCCAGTGACCCAGAGGGGCCTGGGGGTTGCGGAGACGATAAAAATGAGCAGGACCACCAGGGCCAGGATGATCCTTTTCTTTGATACTCCTGAGACCTCATCAAGCGCCCCGGGGTTTCCCATTGAGCCCATAAGCAGGACCAGCATTCCCCATATAAGCCAGCCAGTCCAGAGAAAGCTCATGCCTATAAGTAGCAGCCCCACCGCCATTGTCAGGTAGCGGTGCACCTTTTCGCCTAGAAATGCCCTGGCGATGTGCCCGCCGTCCAGCTGGGCCACAGGGATAAGGTTCAGAAAGGTCACGAGAATGCCCACCCAGCCAGCGATGGCGACGGGGTGGAGGAAAACCACCGAGTTCTCCGGGAAGGAGACCACGTACTTCTCCAGGAAGATGAAAAGGAGGTTCTCCCCGAAGGCTATTCCCCCCTCCGTCGGGGATATCATACCCTGGGGAACGGGAACCGAGAGCCTCAGGCCGATGATGCTGACCGGGATTGCCACAAGAAACCCTGCTATAGGGCCGCTGACACCGAGGTCTATCGCGGCGTCCCTTGTGGGCAGGGGGGACTTCACTCGTATTACCGCACCCAGAGTGCCCAGCATGCTTGGAAACGGTATAAAGTAGGGCATCGTGGCCCATACGCCATGATATGCTGCCGCAATTTTGTGGCCGAGCTCGTGGGTGCCGAGTATTGCCAGCAGGCTGACTGAAAACGCGACCGCGTTGAGCCAGGGATCCCGTACTCCCGGCAGCCCGTACATGTCAAGAATCTGGGCGTAGGATAGGGCGAGGTAGTACCCGGCAAAAAGTGTCGTAAACACCGTGGCTATTAAAAAGACCCATGGAAGCCACCGGTTGTCTTCCTTGACTTCTCCTGCCGGGAAAACAAACAGCAGGACCTTTCCGCCCCTTTTTTTCAGCGCCGCCCAGTATCCGAGCCCCTCAAGCTTCTTTAGAACTTTCTCAAAGCCGGGTTCGTATATCTCCTCCACCCGAAAAACAAAGACATCCCCTTCAGTCCCCTCCAGCTCAAGACGGTAGAACTGTGCGAGCGCCTCTATGAGGGGTTTGGGTGGCAGGGAGTGGCCCGGCGCCGCGTCTTCTGGACGAATGGAAGATTCCCCTCCTACTCCGTCCAGAAATCCAACAAGCACCATATCGCCCCCGCAACGGGGGCACGCACCCTCGAGCAGGGGGTCGTTTGAACCCACAGACTCCCTGTGGCCGCAGGTTACGCACTCATAGATTCCTTCCACCATAACGTATCCCTGATGAAAATTAATGGGGTGCTTTAAAAAGACTATTCCTCAACCTCGACCAGCCCTTTATCGGCGTCGACCCTAGCCCTCATCCCGCTCCTCAGCTTCGAGACGTCTACCCCATCCACCATGGGAATCTCGGAGATTATGGCCCCAGTTGCAACTATAGTCTCTGCCTCGCCGACGATTATCGCCTTCGGAGCCTTTCCGTTCTTCTTTAGGGCATAGATAACGTATGAGCCGACAGTTGAACCCTTACCGCGCGGAAAGGCAAGTATCTTCCCCGCTATACTCTGACCCCTGATGTCGCTCTCAGCGTCGGTAACTATGCCTGTCTCTGGGTCAACACCGCCGAGGAACGAGAGGGGCTTTTGAGAGACGATGAGCTCACCCCCGGCTTTTCCCCCTACTATCTTCCTGCCCTTGAGTTCCATAGTATCACCTCACGGGGCCTCCTTAATCAGGTTTTCAGCGTCGTCGAGCCTGACCTTAAAGCCAAAGGAGCGGAAATAGAACGCGCTCTTTCCGCTGTTGGTCGCTATACCTCTGTACCAGCCCCTTATCGGGGAGACCACGAAGCACGCGTCGGGTATAATCCTCCCGTTGTACCGCTCTATGGTGTCAGTGTAGCCGAGGGCATCAGCGAGCACCTTTACCGCCCTGCCGGTGGTTATGAATAGAGGTATTTTAAGCGGTTTCCCGCGCATCCTGAGGAGCTCGGCTATCTCCTTTACCTCCTGAAGGGAGGCGTGGGGACAGCCGATGAGAATCATGTCTATCTCGCTCCAGTCGTCGTTGAAGGCCTCCTTAACGGCCTTTATGTCGGAATCTTCAACGGTTATGGTCTCAAGTTTGTCCACCACCGCCTCCCGGTACTCGGGTGTCTCGCCCTCGACGTGGTAGAGGGCTATCGAGCCGCTAGCGGCCATAGCAGCCCCCATTTCCTTAAGAAGGTCATTGCTCTCGGGCTTCAGTCCCTTGATGTAGGGCACGTCGTTGCCGAGGGTCTTTCCGAGGTGGTAGCCTAAGGCCGCGTAGTCCGCAAAGCTCTCCACTTTCGCCTCAGTGTCCACGATGACCGTTGCCTTTCTGTTCTCGTCGAGGTGGAGGCCGTAGTTCGGCGTTTTTCCAACAATCGCGGCTGCTAGGCTCGACGGCCCACCTTCCCGGTTTGTCCTTGCACCTATTATCGAGTTGGCAAAGGACACCGCAGAGCTCTCGCTCCATGCCAGATGGTCGCCGAACTTTGGGAGGTTTGCTCCGTAATATGGGGTGCATGTGGAGGTTGCCTCTATTCCCATTCTGCGGTAAAGCTCAAGGACTTCAGCCTGCTTCTCCATGAACTCGTCGTCGCCTATCCCAGCGGGATTGAGTGTCGTGTAGACTGAGACCTTGGCCCCGGCGTTCACGAAGTCCCTCAGGAACTCAACGCCCGCTTCACCGATGTTCTTGTATGAAACACCTGCGACTTGGGCGCTTTTGATTGGGATAAGCCTGTCGGCACCGTAGATTTCGCCCAGAGCCACGAGTATCTCCATGGCCTTCTGGAGGGCGTAGCCGTATTCGCCGGCCAGGATGAGCTCTTCTTCCTTTGTCAGGTACATTCTACCACCGGAGAAATTAGGGAGGGGAAGGTTATAAATCCTTCTCGGTCCGTCAATTATCAACACTTGATAACCGTAAGGCTTTTATACTTTAAAATTATAAACTGTTGTAACAACTACTTGAGAGTATCTGTCTTGACATCCATGGCAAGAAAAGTCTAGGTTGGTTCTCAACTAATTGTTTTGTGGCAGGATTCTAATGGGGCTAGGGCTGAAAGAGGAACTCTTTGCCTACAGGTTTACATCTCAGTCAGGAAAAGAATGGATAGTGTTGGTAAATTCGAAAGGCATTCCTGTACAGTTTGAGTCTCAGGATAAAGACTTGAAAGTGAGGATTGTTATACAACCTTCTGGCTGATTTTGTGGTCTCTCACTTTTCTTTTTGGTTACCTTGATACCGCTCCCGCAAAATTTATAAACCCTCCATGGTTCACTAACTAATGGGTCGAGCAGCGGGGTGGGGCAGCTAGGAGTGCCCGCCGGGCTCATAACCCGGAGGTCGGAGGTTCAAATCCTCCCCCCGCTACCAGTTGTTTATTGGGATAATATTTTTCTAGTGTCCTGTACTAATAGCTCTCAAGATTACAATTGTGGAGCACAGTGATGATCTATGCGGCGGGCCCAAGGTTTAATTGAGCACCTGTTTATGCTTGCCGTTGCAATTGGCGTAGTTGCCTTTACAATATACGTAGTGATAGGACTCTTGTCCACGAATTCTGAAAACCCCAAAGTCGTTATTTCCTACGTGGACTACAACCCCCCCGGCAGCGACGTGAGCGGGGAATACGTCCTTATAACGAACGAGGGATCCGCCGACGTTGACATGGGTGGATGGAAGCTGATGGACGAAAGCAATCATGTTTATACTTTCCCTGCAGGCTTTATTCTAAAGGCGGGGGCGAGTGTCAAGGTTCACACTGGCGAGGGTACGGACACTGAAACCGACCTCTACTGGGGCAGGAAGCAGGCAGTATGGAACAACGACGGGGACACAGCTTACCTGTACGATGCAGAAGGAAACCTTGTGGACAGCTGTAGCTGGAGTGGAAAAGAAGGAGGAGCCGTCAGCTGTCACTGACGGCAAACTTTTTAAACTCCTCCTTCTACGCCGATGCGGAGGGGCGGCTGGCGGGAGCTGGCCGTCACCAGGAGGTGTATGATATGGCAAGGATACACGCGAGAAAGAGGGGTAAGTCTGGTTCTAAGAGGCCACCGAGGACCGCTCCGCCGACCTGGGTCGAGTACACGGCGGAGGAGGTCGAGGGGCTCGTTATCAAGCTCAGGAAGGAAGGCTACAGCGCTGCCATGATAGGGACGATACTCAGGGACCAGTACGGAATCCCGAGCGTCAAGCTCATCACCGGCAAGAAGATAACCAAGATCCTTGAGGAGAACGGCCTCGCCCCGGAGATCCCGGAGGATCTCATGGCCCTCATCAGGAAGGCAGTCAAGCTCAGGAAGCACCTAGAGATGCACCCGAAGGACAAGCACTCCAGGAGAGGCCTCCAGCTCACGGAGAGCAAGATCAGGCGCCTCGTCAAGTACTACAGGAGGACCGGCAAGCTTCCGGCCAAGTGGCGCTACGATCCGGAGCAGGCCAAGCTCCTGGTCCGCTGATCCCTTTCCTTCTTCTTAAACCTGCGGTGGTGCTCTGCCGTGGATAGAGGGGCGTTTTTGGAGCGGGCCAGGGAGGGAGCAGAGCTTATCAAGATGCACATCGAGTTAGGGCACACCATAAGGATCATCTCCCACCGCGACGCCGACGGCATAACGGCAGGGGCGGTTTTAGCAAAGGCGGTCATTCGTGAAGGCGGTTCATTTCAGCTCAGCATCGTTAAGCAGCTCAGCGAGGAGCTCATAAAGGAGCTCGCGGCGGAAAAGCACAGGATATACGTTTTCAGTGACCTAGGAAGCGGCTCAATAGAGCTGATAGAGAGGCACCTTGACTTCGCCACGGTTGTCGTTGCAGACCACCATCCGCCCGAGAGGGACGGTTTCTCAAATGACTCCCACGTCCTAGTTAACCCGGTGCCCTTCGGCGCCAACAGCGTTCGAGATCTCAGCGGTTCTGGCGTCGCCTACTTCGTTACCAGGGAAATGAACGAGGGGAACAAAGACCTGGCTTACATTGCGACCGTCGGTGCGGTCGGCGACATGCAGGAGATAGACGGCACCTTCCACGGGATGAACGTTGACATCATCGAAGATGGCAAAAAGATTGGAGTCCTTGAGGTCAGAAAGGAGCTCCGTCTCTTCGGCAGGGAGAGCAGGCCCCTCTACCAGATGCTCGCGTACTCCACCCACCCAGAGCTTCCCGAGATAACGGGGGACGAGAGAAAGGCCATAGAGTGGCTCCGCGCCAAGGGCTTTGATCCGGACATGAAGTACTGGCAGTTGAGGGAAGAGGAGAAGAGGAAGCTCCACGACGCTCTCGTGATCCACCTCATCAAGCACGGAGCCCCCAAGGAGGCCATAGACCGCATGATTGGCGACGTTGTCATAAGTCCCCTCTACCCGGAGGGGGACCCGAGGCACGAGGCAAGGGAGTTCGCCACCCTGCTGAACGCGACCGGCCGTTTAAACGCCGGAACCCTCGGTGTCGCCATCTGCCTCGGCGACGAAGACGCCTATAGGCGCGCCAGGAAGATGCTCGACGATTACAAGAGGGAGCAGATCGAGGCCAGAAAGTTCCTCATCCAGAACTGGAGCATGGTTGAGGAGGGCGAGCACGCCTACGTGTTCTACGCGGGCAAGAACATCAGGGACACTCTCGTCGGCATAGCCGCTAACATAGCGATAAACACGGGGCTGGCTGACCCGGAGAAGCCTGTAGTCATCTTGGCCGACAGCGACGAGGACGAGAACCTGGTCAAAGGCTCAGCGAGGACGACCGAAAAGGCCCTGGCCAGAGGTTACCACCTTGGCGAGGCCCTGAGGGAATTGGCCGAGAAGCTCGGCGGAGAGGGCGGCGGGCACGCTATTGCAGCGGGCATAAGATTCCCCAAGGATCGGATCAGCGAGTTCATCAGGCTCTTCAATGAGGCACTTGGGAAGCAGCTGGAGGGGGAAGGCGGTGAGGATTGAGGCAAAAGTTGAGATAGTCTGGCACTATGGGGATCCAAAAAGGGCTGAGGCAATAGCCCAGGCACTTGAAGTGGATAACGCTGGGCTCCCCCAGGGCTTAAAGAAAAGTTTAAATGTGCTTACCCGATGGGAAGATGGGGACGTCATAACAAAGGTTAAATACTCGGGTGAGATTGAAACACTCATCAAAGCGCTGGATGATTTGGTGTTTTCAATCAAAATCGCCGAAGACCTTACCGAAAAGGTGTGAAGTGGAGGTGTGAAGATGGCAAAGGGTAACCCAAGGAAGAGGGCTGCTGCTACCAAGGATAAGTGGAAGATGAAAGAGTGGTACATCGTTTATGCTCCGGACTTCTTCGGGAGCAAGGAAATAGGCCTCACTCCAGCTGACGACCCGGAGAAGGTCATTGGCAGGGTCATCGAGACGACCCTGAAGGACCTTACCGGCGACTTCACCAAGGGCCAAGTCAAGCTCTACTTCCAGATATACGACGTCAAGGGCCAGAACGCCTACACCAAGTTCAAGGGCCACACCCTCGCGAGGAGCTATATAAGGAGCCTCGTCAGGAGGAGGACCACCCGCGTTGATGGCATATTCAACATCACCACCAAGGACGGCTACAAGCTCCGCGTCATGGGCATGGTCATAGCCTACAGGCGCATCCAGACCAGCCAGGAGAGGGCCATAAGGAAGATCATTCAGGACATCATCTACAAGAAGGCCGAAGAGCTCAACTACAGGGACTTCATCCTTGAGGCGGTCACTGGCAAGATGGCGGCCGAAATAGCCAAGGAAGCCAGGAAGATCTACCCGATCAAGAGGGCCGAGATCAGGAAGATTAAGGTTCTCGCCGAGCCGGAGGCCTGAAGGCCTCTCAATTCTCTATTCTCTGCTCAGCCACTTAGTTGGAACCTTGGCCTTCTCGGCAGACTTTTAAACCTCCCGCCGATTCCCCACCGGAGGTGCGGTCATGAAGTTCATCGCCAAAACTCAGGGGGGTATGGAGAGCGTTGCCGCTAACTACATCAGAGAGGCCATACCTGATGCGGAGGTCTGGGCATCGCCGATGGGCTACTCCGGGCTTGTGATAGTCGAAACCGGGGATGAGGACGCCGAGGAAAAGATACTTGAGATTCCCGAGGTCGAGCGCGTCATCCCCGTTTTGGTTGAGGTTCCTGCGGAACTTGAGGCGATCGTCGCTACTGCCGAAAAAATTGCCCCCCTAATCAGCGAAAACGAGACCTTCGCCGTGAAGACCAAGAGGCGTGGGAAGCACGGCTTTTCAAGCCTCGACGTCAACAGGAACCTCGGGGCGAAGATTCAGGAGCTGACAAACGCTGACGTGAACCTGAGCTGGCCGGACAAGGTCGTCCAGGTCGAGATAATCGGGGATATGACTTACATCTCAGTTCTCCCGGGCGAGGAGTTCAGGAAGTTTACCCCCGAAAAGATAGACGCCAGAAAGCTCTTCCACAAGCTCACTATCGTCCAGATGCCTTACTGGGGTGACTTTAGAGCCTGCCACTCCTTCGGTGAGAAGATAGGCAGGGCTGCCCAGGCTTTCGAGGTGAAAGAGCTCATAATAGCGCCCAAAGAGAAGATGGACGCCTTCGAGCTGGCGGAGTTCATAAAGGGCATTAGGGTTGGCCAGGAGAGCAGGTACCAGATACAGCGCGAGGCATATCCTTGGAAGGTTGAGAAAGTCCCCGTTTCGGTCTGGGATCTTTACCAGGTCGTCCGCGATAAGAGGAGGGGCAAGAGGCTGCTCATAATAACCGACCCCAAGGGGCCGACGCTCGCTGAGGTGAAGGATAAGCTCGCGAAGGACATGTTCTACGCAAAGGAAGTGGTAGTTTTTGTGGGTTCCCGTGAGGGCATCCCGAGGGGCCTCTTCCGCTTCGCGGACTACGTGGTTGACCTTGCGCCGTACATGACGTTTGCAACAGAGCACGGCATTCCTGCTGCCTTGGTGTCGCTCTGGGGGGTCTACGAGGAGTACGCCAGGAGCAGGGAAGAAAAGGAGTAATTTTTCTTTAATTCTTCAATTCTGCGGTTGCGTTTTTATGCAAACGGCGTCAGACCCTAAGGTCTTCCTCACCGCTCGGGAATCCGCCGTAGTCATCATCCGCCGGAGAGAGTTGTTATGGACGGATTTTAAAACCTCACGCGAGGAGGTAGAAGAGGCCGGCACCGGCAAAACCGCCGAGAAGGGAGGCCAGGAAGTTCGTGGAGTTGTTGTTGGTTATCCCCTCCTTCTCCAGGGTGGCACCGATAATGCTGTCGAGGTTTATGCCTATGATCCCTCCCATGGTAACCGCAACTAGCATCATCGTTTTTTCGCTGGTCAGCGGGAGCGCGAACAGGGATATTACAAACGCCCCGATCAGACCGAAGAGTTCGCCCGGCCATGAAACGGCGCCGTTGGTCCCCGGCCTTACGGGCTTCAGGTTGGTTATAAGCCTAGGCCTCTTTCCAAATACCTTCCCGAGCTCGCTCGCGAGGGTGTCGCCGTTGGCGGTTGCTATCGCGGCAAAACTCGCTGCCCAGAAAACGTCCATCCTGAACACATACTCCAGTGCCAGAAAGATTACCGCCGCCAGGCCGTTGCCAAGGACATTTCCCCAGCCCCTAACCCCGTTTTTGCTCTGGGCGGCTCCCATCCGGGACTTCTCCCTGAACTTGTACCTTGTCGCAATGACGCCCATTACAACAAACGCCATCAAAGCCAGGAACGGGTATATCCCGCCAAGCTCAATAACCGTCAGGCCCAAGACGGCGGCCGCAACGGCCCCTTTTGCATCGAGTGCCTTGAAATAATAGGATCCAGCACCCAGCCCTGCGACCACTGCCGCGTCGATCATCAGCCTCTCCAGCATTACTGTCACCGGAGGGGGATTTGAAAAAGCCTTTATTACTCTTTCTTTCGTCTATTAGCGAATGAAGTAAAAGAGATCAAAGAACCTCGAACTTGACGGTCTCTGTAACAAACGTTATGTCGAGCTTGTCAATTCCGGGTATCTTCTTTGAGACCTCTGAAATAATCTTTTCAAGCTCCTTCATGTCCTTTGGTCCGACTATGTGAAGAACCAGGCTGTGGGATCCAAGGGACCTCTGTATTATTTTGATATTCTCATCTTCCTTCAGGACGTTCAGAACCTCATCGAGGTCGACGGAGGGCTTAACGGTTATCCCGAGGATAACATGGACGTACCCCAGGACGTCATAGTTCGGGATGACTGTGTATTTGAGGATCACGCCGTTCCTCTCAAGCTTGTCCGTCCTCCTGGAAATCCTCTGCCTGGTCGTCCCGAGGATTTCAGCAAGCTCCTTATAGGTAAGCCGGGCGTTCTTTGAAAGCAGCTTCATAATCCTCATATCAATGTCTGTTATTTTATTGCTCATGGGCCATCACCTCCTCTGAACACGGAGAATTTAGAAATTGCTTATAAAAACATTTCGATACTTTGGGTTATTTTCAACCAGTTGGTTATCTCCGAGGCGAAGCTGTTCGGAATTTTTGAGTTCTCGTGTACCACGGTGTCACAACGTATATATTTCACTGCCAATTGGGCTTTTGGTTATTTTATCCGACTGTTAATATCCCTGGTCCGGTACTTCCTCAGGGTGTCGTCTAAGGCTCCGGAAAGATCCACACCGTAGTGGTTGGCTATGCATATGAGGGCGAACATGACGTCGCCTATCTCTTCCCTAAGCCCCTCCGGGGAGGCCTTACCCTTTATCCCCTCCATCTTAAGCATCTCATCTGCCAGCTCCCCGACCTCCTCCGTTAGAGCTGCCAGCATCGCGAGGGGGCTCCAGTAGCCCCCAAGCATCTTGATTACCCCGTCAACCTTTCTCTGCAGGTCGTCCATTGTTCACACCAGCTCCCTACGCAGTCTTTCAAGGTACCCCTCAAGGGCCTCTGTGTTGGTTCTGTAGAAGTGCATCTTCCCCTCCTTCCTCTCCAGTATAAGGCCCAGGGACTTGAGGGTTCTGAGGTGGTGGCTTATCAGAGTCTGATCCTGATCGAGTATCTTCGAGATTAGGCACACGCAGAGCCAGTTGTCCTTCAGGAGCTTCAGGATCCTCATGCGCAGCGGGTTCGAGATGGCCTTGACGAAATTGATCGTGTCCCCGTCAATACTTTCGTCCACCTCCGCGTCGAGGTCGGGTATCCCGCAGAGCTCTGCACACTGCACGACGGTCTTTCTCTGCCTTTCGGTCAACTCCCCCAGAACGTCTCTCACTTTCATGAGAACCACCGTTTTGGGAAGAAGCGACAACCCCTTATAAAATTTTCACATGAATTGTTGTTGACTGGGTTTGTCTGACTTTGCTCAATCCACGATTTCCATCCTCATAGGGCTTCCATCGCTCCGGTATGCCCGCACGCTCTCCTCGGTGAAAGGATAGGCGATTATTACGTGAACACCTCCGAACTTGGAAAAGAACTCCAGGTCGGCACGGGAAGGCCTTGGGTTCGGGCCGGGGTGAGAGTGTACCGTCCCCTTTATGCTCTCGTCGTAGGGGAGCATCCACGTGTTGAAAAATACGGAGCCTCTCCCAAAGTGAGGGTTTGGGGCTATGAGAACCTCCTCAAAGACACCGTCCCTCTCCCTCAGAAAGCCGGCGAACTCGTTCGGATAGAACTCGCGGGCGAGTTCTATGAGGTATTCAAGGAGCTCACGCCTGATCCTGACGGATTCCATCTTTCCACCTTCCACTTTCCGGGACAGCAATAAATAATGATAAAGGGTCAGAGGACCGCTATGGCCTCTATCTCGACGGCAACGCCCTTGGGCAGGTTGGAGACTTCTACGACTGCTCTGGCGGGCTTTGATGTCGAGAAATACCTCTCGTAGACCTCGTTGAACCTGGCGTACGCGCTCATGTCCGTGATGTGGACAGTAACCTTCACGATGTTCTCAGCGCTTCCGCCTGCCGCTTTAACGACCTCTATGAGGTTTTTAATCGACTGCTCTGCCTGCTCCTCAATCGACCCGGTGACCAGCTCACCGGTTTCGGGGTTTATGGGTATCTGGCCGGAGATGAAGAGAAGCCTTCCCTCGGCTATGACCCCCTGGCTGTAGGGGCCTATGGGCTTCGGGGCCTTTTCCGTGAAAACCACATCCTTCTTCATTCACACCACCTCCCGCTTATTTTTGTGATCAGCGAAGCGAAGAGTCGTCATCGGTCTTCCTCGGGTGTCCTCGGCCTCATCATCTCCTCCCGGTTCACTTCTTTTCAAGGTACTTTTCAAGGCTCTTGGCCGGGACGTCGAGGGGCAGGCCTATCTTCTCAAGGGCTTTCCTAAGGGCGTAGACCCTGGCGTGCTCAACGAAGTGCCCCGGCGCGTAGTTCTCCGCGGGGAAGTGCCTGTACTTCTCAACGACGGCAGGAATCTCCGCCTTTTTAACCTTCTTGAACTCGCCGAACCAGGCGTCGATGCCCTTGACGTCTATGCCCGCGTAGACGGGCAGCTTGAGGGTGATGCTCTCGTTTATGCTCGCGAGGAGCCTTGCGACGTCCGCCATGGGAGTCTTTTCGTCAATTATGAGCCTTCTCACTGCTCTCCATGGGGGATCGGCGCTGAGGTGGAAGGCCGTGAAGTTCACGTGGTCCTCGTTGTACGGGAACACTATCCTGACCTCACTGAGGCGTTCCTCCGGGTAGTCCACGGGCACCTTCTTCGAGAGAACCTCCCTGACAAGGAGCGCCTTGGCGACGTCTGTAAGCAGTTTTTTGAGCTTTTTGTCTTTCTCGAAGACGAGCTGGCCAAGCTTTCTGGCAGTCCCGGGTGATTTGAGCGCGACAACCGCATCGCCCAGGTCTTTCCTGGCCAGCTCCTCCGCGAGGCTCATTATGCCCGCGACGTTCATTACCTCCGTGAGGTACTCGGGTATCTTAGCGTTGACCGTGTTGGCTATGCTCGCTATGAAGTGCGCCACCTTCTCGTCGTCCATGTCGATGAGCCGGTCCGCCACCTTCCAGCTCCCGTGATGGGCCGTAAACACTATCTGATCCTCTACCCTCATCGCTTCCACCATCCCTATTTGGCCTCCATGCATATTTTAGCTTTTTCTTGGTAGCCTCAAAAAAGTTATAAATCGCCCGGAGCATCCAGACTTAGAGGAAGAAAGAGGGAAGCAAAATGGGGGACGAAGAAAAGGTTGGAGAGGCACTGGCCCCCAGGGAATACGGCGAGAGCCTTGAACTTGGCCTTGAGTTCACCACCACAGAGGAGATAGAGGTTCCTGAGAAGCTCATAGACCAGGTCATCGGGCAGGAGCACGCGGTCGAGGTTATTAGAACAGCCGCAGCCCAGAAAAGGCATGTACTCCTTATAGGAGAGCCAGGAACCGGTAAGTCCATGCTGGGCCAGGCCATGGCGGAGTTGCTTCCAACGGAAAGCCTAGAAGACATACTTGTCTTCCCCAACCCGGAAGACGAGAACATGCCCAAGATAAAGACCGTCCCCGCCTGTCAGGGCAGGAGGATAGTCGAAAAGTACCGTGAGAAGGCCAAGAGCCAGGAGAGCATAAAATCGTACATGCTCCTGTTCGTTATGCTTACTGTCATGCTTGCCCTGTTCATGGAGTTCAGTGCCTCAACACTCCTCCTTGGGGTCTTTGTCATCATAATCACCATAATGGCCCTCGGAAACATGCGCTTTAGAAATTCCGTCCTCGTCCCCAAGCTCCTTGTGGATAACTGCGGGAGAAACAAGGCACCTTTCATAGATGCTACCGGAGCCCATGCCGGCGCGCTCCTCGGAGACGTTAGGCACGATCCCTTCCAGAGCGGTGGCCTTGGGACACCTGCCCATGAACGCGTCGAGCCGGGTATGATACACCGCGCCCACAGAGGCGTCCTGTTCATAGATGAGATAGCAACGCTGAGCCTCAAGATGCAGCAGAGCCTGCTCACCGCCATGCAGGAGAAGAAGTTCCCGATAACAGGTCAGAGCGAGATGTCCAGCGGCGCGATGGTCAGGACCGAGCCGGTTCCGTGCGACTTCGTCCTCGTCGCGGCCGGAAACCTCGATACCATAGAAAAAATGCATCCCGCCCTTCGCTCCCGTATAAGGGGATACGGTTACGAGGTCTACATGCGTACCACGATGCCTGACACTCTAGAAAACAGACGCAAGCTCATCCAGTTCGTCGCCCAGGAGGTAAAGCGCGACGGTAAGATTCCGCACTTCACGCGCGACGCCGTTGAAGAAATCGTCAGGGAGGCACAGAAGCGCGCGGGCAGAAAGGGGCACTTAACGTTGCGCCTCCGTGACCTCGGCGGTATCGTCCGCGCCGCCGGCGACATAGCGGTCAAGAAGGGCAAGAAGTACGTGGAGCGCGAGGACGTCCTTGAGGCAATAAAGATGGCCAAGCCGCTCGAAAAGCAGCTCGCCGACTGGTACATAGAGCGCAAGAAGGAGTACCAGGTCATCAAGACCGAGGGAAGTGAAATAGGCCGTGTCAACGGACTCGCCGTAATCGGTGAACAGAGCGGTATAGTGCTCCCGATTGAGGCGGTAGTTGCTCCCGCCGCCAGCAAGGAGGAGGGCAAGATTATAGTCACAGGAAAGCTCGGAGAGATAGCCAAGGAGGCCGTCCAGAACGTCTCGGCAATAATCAAGCGCTACAAGGGGGAGGACATAAGCCGCTACGACATCCACGTCCAGTTCCTCCAGACCTACGAGGGTGTTGAGGGCGATTCGGCGAGCATAAGCGTTGCAACGGCGGTCATCTCGGCCCTTGAGGGAATACCGATAAGGCAGGACGTGGCCATGACAGGCTCGCTGAGCGTCCGGGGCGAAGTGCTCCCAATAGGCGGGGCAACTCCAAAGATAGAGGCGGCGATAGAGGCGGGCATAAAGACCGTCATAATACCCAAGGCCAACGAGAAGGACGTCTTCCTCAGCAGGGACAAGGCGGAGAGGATTCAGATATACCCGGTCGAGACCATAGACGAGGTGCTTGAGATAGCCCTTGAGGAGAGCGAGAAGAAGAGGGAGCTCCTCAGGCGCATAAGGGAAGCCCTCCCGCTTTCCCTCTGAGCCTTTTCAATTCAATTTTTGCAGAGTTCTTCAACAAGCCTAACGACCTCTGGTAAGGCCTTCTCGACTTCCTCGCTGAGCTCCATTCCGAGGTCTATCTCCTTCGCAACGACGCCGATGAAGTGGATATCCGCTTTGGAGAGGCGCTCGTCCAGCGCCATCAGGAGCTTAAGGCCGTCTATCGCCCCCATGAAGTGGGCACTCCTTATCTCCCCCTTCATCTTCTCGAAGACCTCCTCACCCTTCAGATGGACTATTTCACCCGGCTGGAACTTCTCGCTCAGAATAGCGTCGATGATTATCAGCCTCTCCTCCCCCTTGTAGTGGCTCGAAAGCCTGAAGATGTCAGTGCCTACCTCAAGGACGTTGCATCCCCTCTCGATGAGCATTCTTCCGGCTTTGAGGCCGACTCCATCGTCTCTCATGAGCTCGTTGCCGAGGGCAAGGATAAGGGTTCTCATATTAAAACCTCCGGAAGAATAGTGAAGGGGAGAAAATAAAAATTTGCCTAAAGCCTCGCCACGTGCACTGAACAGGAGATGCACGGGTCGTAGGCGCGAACGACCATCTCGGCAAGGAGTTTGAGCCTTTCCGGGTCGTCGTTGTAGTGCTTCTCCGCCATCATTCTGACATGCTGCTCCATCATGGCGAGATTGAAGGCCGTTGGGGTGATTATATCGGCGTAGGAAACCCTT
Organism: Thermococcus sp. M36; assembly: GCF_012027355.1. Classification (NCBI taxonomy): domain Archaea; kingdom Methanobacteriati; phylum Methanobacteriota; class Thermococci; order Thermococcales; family Thermococcaceae; genus Thermococcus; species Thermococcus sp. M36. Next base: position 139,298 of record NZ_SNUH01000002.1, on the reverse strand, counting down.
CCGTCCTTGACCTCGAGGGCGTAGACGAGGATTCCGCGCGGCGCCTCGGTCGTGCTGACGCCGAAGCCGTCCCTTATCTCGACCTCGTCCCTCGGCTTTATCGGCCACTTCGCGAGGGCCTCGTCTATGAGGTCTATTGCCCTCTCGGTGAAGTAGACAAGCTCAAGAGCCTGGGCGAGGTTGTTGGCGAAGGGGTTGGTCGGCCTGAGGAGGTCTCTGTGGCTCTCGTAGAGCTCTTTCGCCCTTCCGTAGAGCTTGTCAGCGTGGTTGACGACGCGCGATATAGCTCCCGTCATGAAGGGCCTCTCGCCGTTGTAGAAGCTGTGCTTGGCGAAGCTGTGCTCCACAACGCGCTCTACCATGTGCTTCTTGTAGTCCTCGCTCGGGAACTCGAAGCCGTCGCTGACGCTTATGGCGTCGCCGTATATGCCGTAGACGTCTCCCCTGGGCCTCACGGCCATGTGGATTATCGGGCCCTCTACCTCCCTGTACTGCTCAAGCTTTGCGAAGAGCTCGAAGGTGTACTCGACCTTTGGCAGGGCCTCCTTAAGCTTTCTCTTCATCCTCTCAAGTGTTGCCTTCCCCGGGAGCCTTCCAAAGCCTCCAAGTACCGCGTTCTCTTGGTGGATCGCCCTGCTTCCAAGCTCGTCCATCATCCAGCTTCCGAGGTTCTTGAGCTCAAGGGCGATGCCTATCTCCTTCTTGTACTCGTCCACCATCTTGAGCGGGTTGGAGTAGCCGAGGTAGTCGGGGAGGACGAGGAGGTAGAGATGGAGCGCGTGGCTCTCTATCATGTCGCCTATGTAGAGCACCTCTCTCAAGGCCTGGATCTCCTCGCGAGGGGTGAAGCCGAGGGCCTTCTCCGCCGCTTCCAGTGCCGTGAGCTTGTGCGCCGCCGAGCAGAAGGAGCATATCCTCGGATAAACCGCCAGCGCCTCCTCGAGCTTCTTGCCTATGGTTATGGCCTCAAAGAAGCGCGGGCCCTCTATGATGTTGATCCTGACTTCCTTCACCCCGTCGTCGCCGACGACTATCTCGACCCCGCCCTTTCCTTCAACCCTCGCTATGTGGTCAACTGTGATTGGAAGGTAAAGGTTCTTCATTCTTCCACCTCCCTGAAAGCGGCCTCCACCATTTCCTCAACCTTGGGGTTGTGACCGTTGAAGATCTTCATTCTTTCGATGATCTCCTCCTTGGTGTAGCCCTTGTTCTTGAAGGTCTTTGCCAGTGAGTCAAACCACGCCACATCGTAGCCTATCGCTCCTCTGCACCCGATGCAGGCCACATTGAAGCCCGGACAGCGGGCGTCGCAACCGGCCCTCGTGAGCGGGCCGAGGCACGGCTCGCCCTTCTCGATGAGTATGCAGCTGTTGCCCTTCAGCCTGCACTCCACGCAGACAGGGTAGTCTATGTCCTCCGGCCATGAGCCTGCCAGGAAAGTGCCTATCGCATAGAGGAAGTCGCGCTTTTCTGGCGGGCATCCATAGAGGCGGTAGTCAACCTTGATGTACTCCTCGACTGGCTTTGCGGGCTTGGGTTGGAACTTGACCTTTGCATCGCCGTAGACAGCCTTCCACAGCTCCTCCAGGCTCTTGTTCTGATCCCAGCTCTGGACACCCCCCTGGGTTGCACAGGCTCCAACCGCGACCACTATCTTCGCGTTCTCGCGTATCTTCTTTACGAGTTCTGCCTCCTCCTCAGTGGAGACGCTTCCCTCGATGAAGGCTATGTCCACGGGCTCGTCCTCGTAGGAGTCCCTCTCTACCATGTACCAGCACACTATCTCAGCGTTCGGGATGAGCTGGAGTATCTCGTCCATCATGGCGAACTGGAGCTGGCAGCCGTAGCATGAGGTGAGAGCGTAAAACCCGATGCGAACTTTTCCGTTCTCCATTTCCACCACCTCAGTCGAGCAGTCCCGGCGTTGATACTATGTCAAAGTACGTGAAGACCGGGCCGTCCTTGCAGATGTACTTCCAGCTGGTGCTCGTTCCGACGTTGCAGTGGCCGCACTTGCCTATTCCGCACTTCATCTTCCTTTCCAGCGTCACAAATATGTTCTCCGGCCTGTAACCGTAGTTGATGAGCGACTCGAAGACGGACTTGTACATCCTCGGCGGACCGCATATTGCCACTGCCGTCTTCTTCGGGTTGGTGTTCGCCTCAACGATGAAGTTCTGTGGCCTGCCGTGCCTCCCCGGCCAGTCCGGGTCCCTCGTGACACTCTGGATTATCTTGACGTTTTCGGCTTCAGCCAAGTCTTTCATCGCCTCCAGCTCCTTGTAGAACAGGAGATCCTTGCCGTAGCGGGCGGTGTTGATGAAGGTTATGTTGCCGTACTTCCAGCGATTGTCCATCGCATACAGGAAGACGCTCCTGAGCGGTGCCGTTCCGAGGCCTGCTGCTATGAGGAGCAGGTCCATGCCTTCCCAGTCGTCAACCGGAAAACCGTTTCCATAGGGCCCCCTCACCAGGACGGTGTCCCCCGGCTTGAGCCTGTGGACGACGGTTGTTACCCTTCCGGCCTTCCTGATGCACAGCTCGAAGAAGCCCTTCCTCATGGCGGACGAGCATATGCTTATCGGAACCTCGCCGACGCCGGGTATTGTGAGCTGGACGAACTGTCCCGGCTTGAAGGTCCAGTTCTCCGCGATTTCAGGGTCTTCGAAGCGGAAGAGGAACAGCTTTTCCGTCTCGGTGAGCTGATAGACCTTAAGAACCTTGGCCCTGTGGAGTGCGTACGGGTTGTCCTTCGGCATCATAATCTCCTTCGGGAGTATAAGGCTCTCGCTCATATGTCCTCACCCCTTATCTCGGCGGCGTAGGCGAAGCCCCTCTTTGGAATCTCCTCACTTACTTCCGAGGGGCATGACTTCTCCTCAAGCCCCATGATCGTGCGCAGGTTCTTGACGAAGCTTATGCCGGCGGGGCAGAAGTAGGTGCACCTTCCGCAGCCGACGCAGTAGCTTATGCCGAGCTTCTCGTTGTAGGAGTTCTTGCAGAGGTAGCGGTTCATGAAGCGGGCCTTTTTGGTGGGCCTGAAGTTGTGGTTCCCTGCGACGAGTCCGTGGCTCCTGAGCTGGCAGGAGTCCCAGCGCCTCTCACGGTAGCCGGTGTTTCCGTCGAGGTTGACTATGTCCTGGACTTCGTAGCAGCGGCAGGTCGGGCAGGTGGTGTTGCAGTTGCCGCAGGCGAGACAGATGGCGGCCTGCTCTTCCCACATCGGGTGTTCCATCTCAAGCTCAAGCAGGTAGCGCAGGTTGCTCCAGTCCTCGTGGTACTTGAATGCCTTTGAGCGCTTGTTCTCGAACTCACGGAAGTTGCAGATGTCCTCTGTGCTGACCTCCTCAAAGAGCTTGATGTTCTTGTCAACTATCCTGTGGCCCGTGGGGGTGCCCACCCTTACGAGCCAGCCGTCCGGGAGCTCGTGGAGGAAGAGGTCGAAGCCATCGTCGGCAAAATCCGTCTCGCGGAGGTTGCAGAAACAGTACTCGTCAGGCATGCAGCTGATGCCTATGATTATACCCTTCTCGCGCCTCACCTTGTAATACTTGTCGGGAAGCTCGTCAAGGTATATCGTGTCGAGTATCTTGAGGCCGAAGATGTCGCAGGCATGAAGGCCGAAGAGCACGAAGGGCTCGACCTCTTCAATAACCTCCCTGTACTCTGCCTTCTTGATGTTGAACTCAAAGAGCTTCTCCCTCGGCAGGAAGAAGAACTTCTTCGGCGGCATTATTGTCCTGTTGTAGTGGAATTCGACCTTCCTGACATCATCCACTTCCCTGAAGTCGTAGAACTTTTCCGAGATCTTCACCGGGGCGTAGAGCTTGCCCCACTCCTTGAGCCTTTCAAGGAAGGCATAGGTGTTCTCCTTCGGGAGCTTAACGTATCTCAACCCAACCACCTCCGGTGAACATAAATATACACGTGCTCATATTTATCCCCTCAATTAAGGCTCCGGCGGGGGATAAAAAAGCGTTTTTAAACCCGAAAATTGTCAACCAAAGGTTAATAACCCGTCATGGTTCCCTAAAGAACCCCAGAAAGAACCTCGGGCCGGAAAAAGGTTCCCTGGAATACATGCGCCTGTGTCGCGGGATCATGAAAAAACATCAGACATTTTGGGACAGTACGGAAAGTTTTTAGTCAGCGCCCGTTTATCCGTGCGTCGATCCGCAGGTACAGGAAGAGGACTATCATGAATATCGTGATGTAGTAGCTCCACTGGAAAGGCACGAGCCCCATGATGCCCATTGTGTAAACGACCGCGAGGACAAGCACTATGGCCAGCAGGATTCTGTAAAAGGTCCTTTTCTCCATGCTCCCACCGGAAAAAATAGGAAGGGGGGCTTTTTAACGGTTGCCCAGAGGAGCACTAGCCCGTGGCTGAAGCGGTGGTGTTGCAGACCAGCGGTTGCGGCTGGAGGTTGAAGGCCTCCGGGTACAGGTAGCCGGCTATTTCCTCAAGGCCGTGGACTATCCTTGGTCCGGGCCTCACGACGAGGTTCTCGTCGCTGAGGACATAGACTCTGCCGTTCTTGACTGCGTCAACCTCTGAAAGCGGCCCGGAGCACAGATCTTCAGGCTTGATTCCCGCGTTCGGGGAGATTATTATGACCTCCGGGTTCCTCTCGATTATCTGCTCCTCACTGGCGGCGCCCCAGCCGCTCACGTCGCTGAAGATGTTCTCGCCGCCGGCGAGGGTTATGAGATCGCTGATGAAGGTGCCGTTTCCGCCCGTCCAGTAGCCGTTGTAGTAACTAAGGAGGAAGAAGGTCTTAACCTTCGGTTTCCCTGAAACTGCTGATGTGATGTAACTCACCTTAGCCTTCATGTCGGCGATAACTGTCCTGGCCCCCTCCTCGCGGTTGGTGACCTTTCCAAGGAGCTCGACCTGCCGGTAGATGTCCTCAATGCTCTTTGGGGCTACTATGATGACTGGTGCTATTTTCTCCAGGCTGTCGAGTATGGACAGGGAGAAGTCGTCGGCGATTATAAGGTCTGGATTGAGCGAGGCCATGACCTCAAGGTTGGCGTACTTTCCGTAGCCGCCGATTCTGGTTATGTTATTAACCGCCGGCGGGAAGTCGTCGTAGTCGGTGACGCCGACGACCTTACCGCCCGCCCCGATGTAGAACAGGGTCTCGGTTATGCTCGGCGCGAGGCTGACTATCCTCTCGGGTTCCTTCTCAATCGTGACCGTTCTTCCCTCAAAGTCGGTAACCGTTAGTGGATACTTGACCCTGAACGCCTCGGGGTGGAGCAGTTTGGCAATCGTTTCGAGGCCCTTCACGACGCGCGGGCTCGGGTGGATGAGGTCGTTCTCGTTCTCGATGACGTACACCCTTCCGTCCCTGGCGGCTTTGGTGTTGGCCAGCGGGCCGCTGTATACGTCCTGGACTGTCATGCCGCAGTGCGGGGTGAGGATTATGACGTCCGGGTTCCTCTCTATGACCTGCTCAGGACTGACGGTCGGCCAGCCAGCGGTGTCGTTGAAGACGTTTTCACCGCCGGCGAGCTTGATGACGTCGCTGATGAACGTCCCCCCTCCTGCCGTCATAAGCGGGCTGTTCCAGACGACGTAGAAGACTCCGAGCCTGGGCTCGCTCTTAACAGCTGAGTATATGGCCTCAATGCCTGCGTTGAATTTTGCAATAGCTTTTTGGGCGTTCCCCTCTGCGTTGAAGACTTCTCCGAGGAGTTCAAGGGCCCGGGGTATGTCCCCGAGACTGTGGGGATCAACGATAACGACGGGGGCTATTTTCTCCAGGTCGTCAATGATTGACAGGGAGTAACTGTCCGCAAGTATGAGGTCAGGTTGGAGCGAGGCTATGATTTCGAGGTTGGCGTACTTTCCGTAGCCACCAATTCTCGTGACGCTGGCGACCTCGGGCGGGAAGTCGTCGTAGTCGGTAACGCCCACCACCCTGTCAAAAAGCCCGAGGTAATATAGGTCTTCCGTTATGCTCGGAGCTAGAGTGACAACCTTGAGGGGCTCTTTTTCTATCGTTACAGTCCTGTTGGCGAAGTCCGTGATTGTCGCCGGATAGTACGGTTTTTCTGTCTCGGTCTGGGTCGGTATTGAGCTGCTCGTGGCGGCCCGGGTTTGCTCCGGCGTGGAGGCCGTTGGCTGCGGAGAAGTGTTCGTTGGTGACGTTGTAGCGGTGCCGTTGCCTATACAGCCGGACGCTACGACGGCTCCGAGGAGCAGTACCATGAGCAGGACTGTGGTTCTTTTCATTCCAACCACCTGGATTATTTGTCCATTGGGGGTTGGGCTTGGGGTATATAAGCTTGTTGGATATTTTTGCCATGCCTCGCTGATCCATAATTGGGATAGAAGAACTGGGAAAGGACATCAGTCTCTTCCCTTCCCGATCCTGAATATGTCAACTCGGGTTATGATTCCTGCTATCCTTCCCTCCCTGTCCTGGACGAGAACAGCTGGGTGCTCTTCAAGAAGGTACTTGACGACTTCAAGGTCCTCGTCCTCATTGACTATGGGGAAAGGCTCCTCCATTACCTCCATAACCTTCCTGTCATAGATGTCCTCGTACTCGAGGCTCTGCCTGACCAGGGTTCTTTCCGTGATGGATCCCACTACCTTGTTGCCCGCAATGACCGGTATCTGGGAGATATTGTGCTCGTTCATCAGCTTTATAACCCGTTCAACACCCTCATAGGGCTTTACATAGAGAACCGGGGACGACATCACGTCCTTTGCCCGTAGCTGGGCCTTCTTACACTCCATGAGGGCCTGAAGAATGCGGTTAAACGTGGACAGCCTTGGGTCCACCTTGCCGGATTCAAGCTTTGCTATGTACGCCTGGGTCACGCCGGCCTTCTCGGCGAGCTCCTCCTGCGTTATGCCGAGCTCCTTTCGAATTCGACGTATCTCCCTGGGGTCTATCGGCCGGGGTATGGTCACCATAAATAACCACCGGTTATTAGCTTCAGTCCCGGAGGTTATAAGCTTTCTTTAGAAGCGCATCGAAGTGTGGGCCGGGCACAGAGGCCCGCGTTCATCCGCTCGCGCGGGTGGATGCTCCCGGCCCTGTGGGCTCGGCGTGAGCACACTCCGCTCACGGAACCCGATACCTCGCGGAGGCGGGTTGACCGAGCCCGTGCGAGGAGACGTACTGTCCCCCCGCTGTCGGCGGTTAAAAATAGGGTGGAAAATTTAAAAACCTGCCCCTCATGCGGTCGAGATGAGTACGACCCCTATCACCGCCAGGATCAAACCTTCGAGTATCTTCTTGTTGGGCGGCTCCCTGAGCAGCAGTATCGCAAGGGCGGAGGAGATTATGGGGTTTATCGCCGAGACGGGGGCGGCGATTTGAGATCCTACGAGGTTAACCGAGTACACAAAGAGGTACTGGCCCACCATGAGCCCGGTGACGGCGGCCCCGGTTAGTATGAGCACCTCACTTGGGGTTACCCGCTTCAGTTCCGGAAGGTATCTGGGAGTGAGCAAGGAAATCCCAAGTGCAGCCAGCATCATTCTCAGCCCCGCTAAAGTGAGCACGTCCATATACCCGGTCAGCCAGTCCATGGTCAGTATGGCCAGACTCCATGAAACCGGGGCAAGCAGTGCAAAGATGAAGCCCTTGGGGTTGATGTTCTCCGTCTCCTCAGCCCTGCGGACCACTATTATTGCCAGGACAACGATAACGGCTCCCAGTATTATCCTGGGACTTATCTCCCTTCCAAGGAAAATGGCGGCCCAAAGTATCGCCCAGAGAGGGTATGTCGAGGTTATCGGCACCGTCCTGGAGACACCCATCATGTTAAGGGCGTGGAAGTAGAAATAGTCCCCCACAACGAAGCCGAACATTGATGATACAAACGCTACCGCGAGCAACTTTGGGGGAAGGGAAAGCACCTGCTGGAAGGTGCCGTTGACGAGGAATATTCCAGCGAATATGGCTGAAACTATGTAAAGGCGGACGATATTGACCGTCACGGGGCTCTTGTCCCTCATTCCGACTTTTATGAGTATCGTGGAGGCTGCCCACGAAAACGCTGAGGTGAGCGCTGCAGCAATTCCAAGGATTACTGACTGCATGGTTGGGAGGAACGAGTTCAGCTTAAAAATTTAACGTTTCGATATGGAACGAATTGGTCACAGGAACAGTGCCAGCGGTAGGGTGTAGAACCACTCACCGTCGACCCATACGTCCAAGAGCTTTCCCGGCCTCTCCCTTTTCCGGGCAAAATAAAGGATGTACGCATAACCGTTGAGGATCGAGAATACCAGCACAGGCATATACCCCGCAAAGTACCCCCTGCTGTACGCCAAAAGCATCCAGAGCACGAGCGTTGAGTTCAGCGCTATTAAAATGTTCCTGCTTCTTCTCAGCCCAAGCTTCACGGGGATCGTTTTTATTCCGTTTGCCCTGTCCCCCTCTATGTCCCTGACGTCAAAGAGGATAGTGTTTATCATGCTTTTCATGAAAAAGAAGTAGTATATCATCAGTGCCCTCTGGAGTTCCGGAGCACCAGCCGCGAGATAGGGCAGGAACGCCGTTCCGTTGGCCCACGTAAGGGCTATGATCACGTTCTTAATCCCTGTGATGTCTTTGAGCCTCGGGTACCCGGGGATTAGACTGACGCTGTAGAGGACGCCCGAAAAGATGGGAAAAATAATGACAGGGGCCGCCCAAGGACTCGTGAGAACACCCAGAATCACCGCCACTGCAAAGGACACGAGCACTGCATGGCGGAACACCCCAGATACCCTTTTTATGTACCCCGTCCTCTCTGGGTTGTTAATTTCGTCCTCGTCCAGGTCGGTCAGTTTGTTAAGGCCGTAGACACTGAAGATGAGAAAAAACGTCGCCGCCAGCAGGTTCCACTGGGGTCTGGTGCCGTACAGTAAAAATGCCAGATAGAGCTTGAAGACCCCGCTGACTGCGAGGAAGAGGGATGTTGATACTAGGAAGCCCAGAATACTGTCCGCTAGCTCAAAACTGTTGCCCAGAACGTCCCTGATCCGCCCCTGCCGTATGTACCTGGCGTAACTGTGAGGCATCTCCATACTACCCTCTCCCGCTGTCTGGCCATTTCTTTTTACATGACCCTTTCAGCTTTTTTCCTGTAGTACTCAAAGAGCTCAATGCCCCATTTTTTGGCCCGTTCGCTTGTGCTGATCAGGTCGGCCATCATGTCGTACGTTCCGTCCGAGAAGAACAGGCCGAGGGACAGGAAGTTGTTTGTTACGGTGAATGCTATCCTGGGGTTCTCTTCGATGACGTATATCCTGACGTTCTCCAGTCTCTGCACCTTTTCCACGGCCTCCGGGGACGAGAGTTCGATGAGTTTTCTGTACACGGATCTCGTCGTTATTATCTCTATTTCGACGTCCTCACGGAAGGCCAGGCCCAGAAACTCATCTGGGTAGTCCGAGAACAGTATCGGCGACACCCCCTTAATCCAGTCGGAGGTTTTTATCAGCTCCATGTACACTTCGTGCGGCAGCCTTATGTACTCTGGCGTCGGCCTGTGAAGCTTCGAATCCTTCAGGTCACCAACCCTCAGCAGCAGGTTTTCGGGTATCCCACTTAGGTCATGGGAGAGCCAGAAGTCTTTGAACTTCTCTATACTTTCCAGGGCCTCTGAGACGTTTTTCAGCTGAATCGACACCAGGCGCCCGATGTTTGTAAGGCGGTATCTCTTGGTTTCGGGATCCTGGGCCACCAGCATTTCTTCCAGAAGATCGCTGAGTGCATGAGAGATAGTCGATTTCGTGGATCCGATTTGAGCATGTATTTCACCCAGCGTTTTTGCTCCTCCTGAGAGCGCGAGCAGAACCCTGTAGCGCACGCTTGATGTAACGATCATTTTGAGCATATTTTCCAGCTCCATACTGAACCCCTCTGCGTTGTATTGTGTTTTTTGTACATAGAATTTTCGGTGGAGGAATTGTTGCCTATACGAGACAATTTTGCCTGCCTGAAGCAAAAATGTTATATACTCCGCCAGCGGAGAATCTTAGTGTGGAAGATATGCGTGTACTGACGTCCGGTATTGGGGGGATAGATCAAGCCGTTGGCGGGGGCGTGGTTCGAGGTTCGAGCATGTTGTTTATTTATGACTCTTTCTCCCTGGGCTGGATGTTGCCTTTCATGATGATGAAGCATCAGATCTCCGAAGGGACTTTTGTGGTGATAATAAACTACAACCTTCCCCTCCACAAACTGATTCTGAGAGCGAGGTCGGTGGAGTTCGATATTGAAAAGGAGGGGAAAGCCGGGAACCTGGCAGTTATAGACGTATTTGGATCAAGATACAGCTACTCATATCCAGGGGATTATGTGTACAGGATAGAGGGCTTCAACCCTGAAACCTATATCCCGAAGCTTGAACAGATCTACAGGGAGATCTTTAAAAAGGTGGACAAGAAGAATGTCATGGATTTTGTGTTCTCACTGGATGGCATGGCATTTGAGCTCGGAGAGGGGAGGAGCATAAAGCTGATCAGGCACCTCCTGTCGAACGGCATTATAAACGGGAGGCACCTGTTTTCCATTTATCTGCTAAACCGGGACAGGGTGTCCCTGGAGTTCCTTTCATGGAACATTGAGTTCAGTGACTACATCCTTGAGTTTTCAAGCAAAAGGACGGACCACGAAATTATCGAGCACATGTACGTTCTGAAATCCCCTCTTCTGAAGTTTGAACCGGGGGTGTATGTTTACGACATGAAACGCCAGGGTGTTATCCCGCAGACGTCCTCCGAAAAGCTACGTCCGGAGTCACTGTTATAAACCCCGGCCATATATGCAGAGCGATGATGACCTCGGCAGAGCTGACGCCAGGATGATGACGATCTTGAGTGCTGAAATTTGTAAAAAACGGGAGCAAGGTTTACCTGAGGATAACGTTGAGCTTCCTGAGGTGCATCCTGACCCCGTACTCCTTTGAGACCTCCCTGATGACGTTCATTATGGTGGCCTCAATGTCCCTGCGTATCTTGCTGTCGGCGACTCCTGAGAACGACCCGAAAAGGCCGCCGGTTTCCTCTCTGAGGAAGCTTGCCTCGACATCGATGTGAACTGTTGAGCCCTCGATTTCGTGATTCAGCTTGAGCCACTTGAACCTCACCCTCGGCACAAGTTTCAGTTCAGCGTGCACCATGTTTTTGAGCTTCTCCACAGCGGGCTCCACGCGGCTCTTCAGGATGGCCTCTTCAGTTTCCCTCTTCTTCTCCTCCGTCAGGGGTGCCAGCTCGTCTATGCCGGCCTGCTTGAGGAGCTCTTCGACCTCCTTTTCGAGGAGATCCTTCTTTGCCAGGATCTCCGCCGCTTTGCCTGATGAAGGTGCGTGTTTGGCGGTGATGGCTGACCCTGCCGACAGGCCCCCTATGAGCTCCAGTTCTACCTTATGGACGGATATGTAGTGCCTTATTGAACGGGACAGCTCCCTCGCGTGTCTGCTTATCACGTCCCTGACCGTTTTTTCGACGGCATCCCTCTCCATTTTGGCTTCTGCGGCCAGGCGGAGGTTTATCTCAAATTCCTTCCTGCCCCTTATGTCAAAGTGCGCCTTTCTTACCCTTATCCCCGCCCCCTCTATCTCGGAAATGACGGTTCTGGCGTATGCGCTGAAGTAGGGCCAGACGTCCTCAATAACGGAGAGCGTTATCCTCCCGTCCCGGGTAACGTTTGCGGTCTTCTTTTTGTCCCTGTCTATTATCTCCTGGGGCCTGACTTCCTGTCCGTCTATCACCACGCTGACGTCCTTGACTATCGGCTTGACCTCAGCTTCTCGGAGCAGAACGGGGGCGTATTTGCTGACCGCGTGAAGCATCCTCTTCTCAGCGATTTCTATGTCCCTAGAACTGCCATCGGAGTTGCCGTATATGTGGACGTTTAGGTATACTACACCCTCGCCAACGTTTGCATCGAACTCAATCTTGTTGATTCTCAGACCTTTGATCCTCTTGGCTTCCTTGAGCAGGTCTTCGGCGTAGACCTGGAACGCCCTCTCCGGAAGTTCCCCTCCGGTGAGGTTGACGATGACCTCGGGCTTTCCTGGAGGGGCCGGGGCAGGTTTTTTCTCCTCTTCCTTTGTGGGCGCAGGGGCAGGCGGTTTCTTTTCGGTGGCAGCTTCAGCCTTTTCCTCCGCCTTTGCTTCCGCCACCACCGGGGCAGTCTTGGGAGCTTCCTGCGTAACGGTCACTGGGGCCGTCGGTTCTCTTTTCTCCTCCCTTTTTGGTGGGCCTTCCTCCGCCTTCTCGAACAGCTCGTTCAGGAGGATTTTTGGGGTTTGAGCGTACACATCAACGTTATCCGCTATTGAAAGTTTAACCTCCAGCTCATCGAGGACGTAGACATCAACGACCATGGGCTTTCCTATCAGGGATTTGAACGTCCTTACCGCCTCCTCGCCCACTACCCCCCTCTTTTGATCCACTAGGAGGCACTCGGCGGCGAGCACCTTCGACCTGTCTATGAGCAGGGTTGCGTAGTACTTCCCTGCGGAGTCCCTGGCAAACGCTTTGATAAACGCCCCGCTGCCCCTCGAGAGCCCTTTAAAAACAAGGTCCCTCAGCTCCTCGGCCGAAGTTACGACGATGTTCTCCGTGAGGGGCTGCTTGTCCGGCAACTGCATAGCTATCACCATTAGCTATATATATCCCCCTATCAAAGAAATCCCGGAGGAGATTCACCGTCTTAGTATATTGGCGCCTCTATTTAAACATTATTGTGCAAAAGGTGAGAGATATGAGGGTGCTGATACTCGGAGGCGGTGCGATAGGCCGCTCGATAGCTGAATCCCTTAGGGGAGAATTTGACGTTACCATCGTGGAGAGAGACGACCTGAGGGCAAAGGCCCTTGAGGAGAGCGGTTTCCAGGTCATCAGGGGCGACTTTTCATATACTGCCACGCTCCTCAAAGCGGGAATAGAACGGGCCGAGCTGGTTATAATCACGACGACGAACCATGAGACCATAAAGAAGACGGTTTACGTGATACGGACGAACAATAAGGATGTGCCCATTCTGACCTTGCTCCCCGACGATGTTGGCCTTGAAGAGTTAGTTTCTGAAATCCGCGAGGAATTTGAGGCCGATATAAAAGTTGACTATGCCGTCTCCCCCAGAGAGGCCATCAGGACTGTGGTGGTTCAGACGGTTGAAAAGCTGGGGGAAAAGAAAAATGCCAACCTCCTGGTGAAGAAACTCCGGGAGCTGAAAAAACATGGGGACTCCCTTCTGATAGTGATGCACGACAATCCCGACCCGGACTCAATAGCCAGTGCCACCGCACTGGGGGTCATAGCGCAGACCCTTGGTTTCAAGACTCAGATAGTCTACGGTGGGGACATCACCCACCACGAAAACCGTGCCTTTGTCAACCTTCTAGGGGCGGACATCCGGAAGGTCTCTCGTGGCTCCTATGAGTTTAAGAGATATCCTCACATTGCCCTTGTTGACTGTCAGCCCAATGGGAACCTCACGATACTTGAACAGGGCGATTACGAAAAAATAAAAATAATAATAGACCACCATCAGATACTTCAGCACCTTCAGGAGCTCATTCCGGACGACGCGTTTCTGGACATACGGCCTGAGGTGAACTCGTCCTCCGCTATCTTGGCCGAGTACATGAGGACCCTGAACGTGCCCCTGAACACCGTCCTAGGAACGGCCCTCTTTTATGGAATCTACATAGATACAAAGAAGTTTTCCAAGCTGAGCCACGTTGACCTTAAGGCAATTGAGTTCCTTGCCGGGAAGGTGGATCACGAGCTTCTGGACAAGATAGAGCACCCCGACATAAGCACGGAGACGGCCGAGATCCTCGCCAAGGCCATAATGAATCGGCGCATCTACAAAAACGTAGTGGTATCAAACGTGGGGTTTATAACCAACCGCGACGCGATAGCTGAATCCGCAGACTTTCTCCTCCGCCTTGAAGGCATAACCACGGTGCTGGTCTTCGGCATCGTTGACGACAGAATAGAGATATCCGCCAGAACAAGGGACGTCAGGGTCAATATAGGGAGGGTTCTGAAGGAGGCCTTCGGTGATATCGGGAGCGGAGGGGGACATGCCCAGTCGGGAGGTGCAAGGATACCTCTGGGGATATTCAAGCTCGCAAAAGACAAGAGCTCGCTCCTGAGGCTTGCAGAGGAGGCCATAACGGAGAAGTTCCTGGAGGCATTAAAAGTTAAAGAGGGCTGACTCACTCCTCCTTTGCCTTCACAAGGATTATGTCACCTATCGCGGTCACCCTTTCATACGGCACGCCGACCTTCTCCCCGGGCAGGCCCAGCACCAGCACTTTCCCGCGTCCCCGGTCTATCTCTATCAGGACTTCGTCCACGTATCCAATGTAGTATCCCTTTGTGTTGTATATCTGCTTTCCGTAGAGCCTTGAGAGGCGCATCACCATTCTGATCACCAGCTTAGGTTATTGGTGGACGTATTTAAACGTTATCTCCTCACAACAATGCTTTTTGAGGCCTCAAAGAGCCACCTCGAAAAGACCGCTAAGAATGCCAGGATGGAGCCCATAACGCCCACCATGAAGAGGCCCATTACAGCACCTTCCGAACCCTGCAGGGGCTGGTATCCCCTGAAGACGAGCATTGCAAGGACGAACCCTCCGAAGTACGTTATGGGTGTGAGGAACATGTCCAGAAAGCCACTGGATCCGGTGATAACGAGAACAACAGCCACCACAGCAAGGAAAGCGTATATGTCGTTCTGGGCGGTGCTCTTGACCATCCACAGGCCGGCCAGTATCGATGTGGCCATGAACCCAATGGGGAACGCGTACGCGGAGGCCCTGGTTCTTACGGGATACTTGGCGCCTGCGGCAAGGCCCAGGGCAAGACCGACGTATATCAGATAGATGTAGTTTTCGCCTCCTCTGGGGGAGTACAACCCGGCGGCCACCGCAAAACCGAGGAACGAACCGAGTCCTGCCCACGTTAGCATGGATTCCCACTTCATCCTTTCACGACCTTTATCCTTATTCTGGAACCGTCCTTAAGGTTCAGCCTTTCCCTCAGGTAGACCGGCGCTACAATCTCGGCTATTTTTGGGGGGTGCACTGTTCTTGAGGGTATGACTATAGCCCCGTCCACCCCGTCTATCTCGATCCTGTATGCTTTGACGTCGCCAAATGTCCTGCCATCCTTGGAAAAGCCGGGCAGGACTATGGGACGAACGCCGCAGAGGGCATCAAAGACAGTCTTGGGAAAGAGCACCCTGACGTTGAGGGTTCCAGGGTACGGTTCAAAGCCGAGATACTCCCGTATCAGGTGGGAGTACTGTCTGACATAATAAGCCCCCTCGCCTATGCCAGAGATCACCTCCCCAACAATAATGCCCGTGTAGAGAACCTCCGAAATGGAGTCACACAGGTTCTCCAGAAATTCCAGCCCCTCGGGGGTTATCTCAACCAAGGTTCTCTTCCCCTCGACCCTGCGGTGGACATGCCCTTCGTCTTCCATCTCCTCAAGGAGCCTCAGGACGGACTGGGGAGACATGCTCAGCTCCCGGGCGAGTTCCCTCATCGTGACCCTCACTCCCTCACCTATTGCGCCTTTTCTGGCCAGCAGTATGAGCAGTTTTATCCTCTTCATGTCCTCTCCCTCTTTGTCAGCCTGTCCGCTAAAAGCAGGGGCTTCGGGTAGCCGTTCTCGAGCAGTGCTTCCACTATTCTCACGGCAGACTCCAAGTCAATTAGATGGCCGACGCTTACATAAGCTTTTCCCACCCTAGCAAAGCTCCCCGGGGGAGCTCCTCGAAGGGGCTTCTTGGCCACACCGATGGTCGGCCTGCCGGTGAGGAGGCCTACGTGGGAAGCGAGGCCATAGCCCCTTGGGTGGGCCTTTCCGTGCCCCTCGACAAGAAGGACGTCAAAGCTCTCACCTTCAATGGCCAGGAGCACCGGTCTTGTCTCCCTGAGGAAGAAGAAGGTCGGGATGTATGGGAATCCCACGGAGGTCTCTACCACCTTCTCTTTGAGTACCTTGCAGTCGGGAAAGGAGCAGAGCACGAAGGCCGCCCTGGCGAGGTTCTCCCTGTAGGAAACGTCCACTGCCGCGATAGTTTTTATCCCATCGACGCCGAGCCGCCTCTCCACGATCCTCCTCGAAAGCTCCCTCTGGACTTTGGCCATAATCTCAAATTTTTTCTGTGATACCATAATTATATAATCACCTTTTTGTCTAATTCAGCAGTCACCCAATGCGGCACGCTCAAGCTTCTCCTCCAGCGTTCTGCCCAGCTTTGCCCTCGTCAGGTCTTCAAGAGTCCTTTCAAGAACATACCTTGCCTGATCCTGCTTCTGGCGCACGTTGACAAGCCCTTTGGGGTACTCGAGGGTCATGAGCTCTTCATAGACTTCCTCCATGAAGCGGTAGGTCTTCTCAGCTTCCTCCAGGTTCCCGTCGAGCAGCAGGAGAAGGAAGTGCCTTCTCAGCTCACCTATGAGGTCACCGATTCCGAGGGCATAGTCCGCATGTGGTACCCCAAGCTCTCCGGGGGACGGGAAATCTTTCCCCGCAATGTACGCGAAGAACAGACTGGCCTCAACGAACTCCTGGTGGGCGTTCTGGACGTAGCCGCTGTGGTATAGGTCAGGGTGCCCCCTGAGCTTTTCCCTGAGCTCTTCAACCTTCCCACGGACCAGTTTCAGTCTTTCCTCTGCTTTCTCCACCTCGCCTCTGTGCAGGGCCTTTATGGCGTCCCCACTGAGCCTTACAATTTCGCGGGTGAGCCTGAGCGCCTCCTCCCGCAGTGAGTCCTTCTCATCCAGGGCTTTCCTAATCTCGGCTATTATATCTTTAAGCTCCATGCTCCCACCGGTAGAAGTTGGGTGGGAACCTTAAAAATGTGGGCCCGGCCGATCCCCCACCCTCATCGAACGCCCGACGGCTCCCTCAGGCAGTCCGGAGGGCGGGCCCTGTCCGCCCGGCATCGTCGCACCCGCTCACAGCTGGCCTTAAGCCGGCTCCCGGGCCCGGGCCACCGGGCGCGGTCGGACATCCGTTGTGAAAGATTTTCGGGGAGAAATTTAAGGGTTTCGAAGCTAATAACCACTAGGAATATTACGTATATAGCTTCATGCCGAAAATTATATAAGTAGATGAACAGACCCGTCCATGCAAACCCGGAAAGAGGTGACGATCATGGCTGAGAAGGTCCGGAACATAGTTGTTGAGGAGCTCGTAAGGACTCCTGTTGAGATGCAGAAGGTTGAGCTCGTTGAGAGGAAAGGTATAGGGCACCCGGACAGCATAGCCGACGGCATAGCCGAGGCAGTCAGCAGGGCCCTCAGCAGGGAGTACATAAAGAGATACGGCATAATCCTGCACCACAACACCGACCAGGTCGAGGTCGTCGGAGGAAGGGCCTACCCCAAGTTCGGCGGCGGTGAGGTCATCAAGCCGATATACATCCTCCTCTCAGGAAGGGCAGTCGAGATGGTTGATCGTGAGTTCTTCCCCGTCCATGAGGTGGCCATAAAGGCCGCCCGCGAGTACCTGAAGAGAGCCGTCCGGCACCTCGACCTTGAGAACCACGTCGTCATCGACTCCCGCATCGGCCAGGGAAGCGTGGACCTCGTTGGAGTATTCAACAAGGCCAAGGAGAACCCGATTCCGCTCGCCAACGATACCAGCTTCGGTGTCGGCTACGCTCCGCTCAGTGAGACCGAGAGGATAGTCCTTGAGACCGAGAGACTCCTCAACAGCGACGAGTTCAAGAAGAAATACCCCGCCGTCGGTGAAGACATCAAGGTCATGGGACTCAGGAAAGGCGACGAGATAGACATTACCATCGCCGCCGCTATAGTGGACAGCGAGGTCCAGACCCCCGACGACTACATGGCCGTTAAGGAGGCCATCTACGAGGCGGCCAGGGCAGTTGTTGAGGAGCACACCGAGAGGAAGGTCAACATCTACGTCAACACCGCCGACGACCCGGAGAAGGGCATATACTACATCACCGTCACCGGAACCAGTGCTGAGGCCGGAGACGACGGCAGCGTCGGCAGGGGCAATCGCGTCAACGGACTCATCACCCCGAACAGGCACATGAGCATGGAGGCGGCCGCCGGTAAGAACCCGGTCAGCCACGTTGGTAAGATCTACAACCTCCTCTCGATGCTCATCGCCAACGACATCGCCGAGCAGGTCGAGGGCGTCGAGGAGGTCTACGTCAGGATACTCAGCCAGATAGGCAAGCCGATCGACGAGCCGCTCGTTGCCAGCGTTCAGGTCATTCCGAAGAAGGGCTACAGCCTTGAAACCATCCAGAAGCCGGCCTACGAAATAGCTGACGCCTGGCTCGCCGACATAACCAAGATCCAGAAGATGATACTCGAGGACAAGCTCAATGTCTTCTGAGCTTACTCCTTCTTTTATCCCTATGTGGGCCAAAATTTTGGAAGGATCAAATGGCAGGGTAGCCGTTCTGTTTGAGAACCCTTACGAGCTTCGCTTCCTCTGCCATTAATGCAATTTTCTCCTTTTTCACCTTTGCAAGCTCCCTCATGGAGGCCTTTTTCTGGCGGGCGACCCTTATGAGCTTCGCCTCCTCAAGCATGAGGAGTTCTTTCTGTTTCTTAACAACATGCAGCCTCTTCTGGAGCAATTTGAGCCTCTCCATGACGAACCACCGGGTCTATATAGAAACTATAGTCCTTAAAAGGTTTTCGCCGAATGCTATATGTTCATTCGTCAATTGTCGGAAGACAAGCCTATAAGCTCCGACCGGTTAGCATCTCCGGTGGGAGCATGATAATAGCAGTAACCGGAACCCCCGGGGTCGGTAAGACTACTGTGTCAAAAATCCTTGCGGAGAGGCTCGGCTACGAATACGTGAGCGTTAAGGACTTTGCCGTTGAGAAGGGGATAGGTGAAAAATCAGGTGATGAACTGGAGATAGACGTGGACGAGCTCGCTGAGAGGATGTCAGAGGAGTTCAGGGGGAGGAACGTCGTCATCGACGGCCACTTGAGCCACTTTGTTCCGGCGGACATCGTAGTAGTCCTCCGCGCCCACCCCAAATTGGTCGCAGAGAGGCTGAAGGAAAGGGGCTACTCAAGGAAAAAGCTGGCAGAGAACGTCGAGGCCGAGCTGATTGACGTTATACTGGTTGAGGCCCTTGAGGAAAATGAGACCGTGATAGAGGTCGACACCACCGGGAAGACTCCCGAAGAAGTTGCCGATGAGATAACGGACCTTATCGGAAGGGGTGTTAAAAAGCGTGTCGGCATTGTAGACTGGAGCGATGCATACGATGAGGTGCTGCCCTATCTAAACCTCTCGTGAGGTGGTGGCCATGAGAATACTCGCCGTTACAGACCTTCACGGAAGGCTGGGTGGGGTCAAAAGGCTCGCGAAGATGGTTCCTGAGATTGACCCGGACGTCATCCTTATTGCCGGCGACATAACCCATTTCAGTGGTGCAGAAACCGCCAGGGAGATACTTGAACCCCTGCTGAAGTTGCGGAAGCCCCTTCTGGCTGTCCATGGCAACTGCGACGGCAGGGACGTTCCGGGGCTTCTCAATGAGCTTGAAATCAGCGTCCACAACAGGCGCACCCAAATTGGGAGCTTGGGCTTCGTTGGAATCGGCGGCTCGAACGTGACACCGTTCAACACCGTCTGGGAGCTCACCGAAGACGAGATAGCTTCAATCCTTGCGAAGAGCTATCTCACTGGAGATATAATCCTCTCCCACGTCCCACCAAAAGACACAGAGGCCGACAGGGTTCACTCAGGTTTGCACGTGGGGAGCCCGGCGCTCAGGAGCTTCATCGAAAAAAGGGGGCCGCCCCTCGTCGTCTGCGGCCACATCCACGAGGCGAGGAGCGTTGATAGAATCAGTGATACGGTGATAGTGAACCCCGGCCCGCTCTTCAGGGGCCACTACGCGGTTATCGAGTTCGACGAAGACGAGAAAAAGGTGAAAGACGTAAGGCTGGAGACGCTCTAAACGAGCTTCTTTTCTCTCAGAACCTTCTCCATCCTGTCCATAGCTTCCTCAAGTTGTCCGTACGCCGTTGCATAGCTTATCCTTATGTAACCCTCGCCGGCCGTTCCAAAGGCAGAACCGGGAACCACAGCGACCCTCGCCTCCATGAGCATCAGCTCGCTGAACTCCTTGCTGGTTAGACCGGTGTCCTTAACGCGCGGGAAGATGTAGAAGGCACCCTTGGGTTTAACCGTCGGAAGTCCCATCTCGTTCAGACGCTTCCACACGAGGTCTCTCCTGCGTTCGTACTCCCTCCTCATCTCCTCGACGGCCTTCCAGCTACGGGGGTCTTCGAGGGCCCTGGCCGCGGCGTACTGGGCGAAGGTGACCGGGCAAGTCGAGTTGTACATCTGGAAGCGGGTCATCCTCTCGATTATCCATTCCGGAGCTGCGACAAAGCCGAGGCGCCAGCCGGTCATGGCGAAGGTCTTAGAGAAGCCGTTGATGGTGAGGGTGCGCTCGAACATACCGTCGAGGGAGGCTATGCTGTGGTTTCTGGCCCCGTCGTAAACGAAGTGTTCGTAAACCTCGTCGCTGAAGACTATGAGGTCGTGCTCCACCGCGAAGTCGGCTATCTCTTCGAGGTCTTTCTTGGTGAGAACCGCACCGGTCGGATTGTTGGGGGAGTTTATGATGAGCGCCCTTGTCTTTTTGGTCACGTGCTTTTCGAGGTCGTCCACGTTCAGCCTGAATTCGTTCTCCTCATAGGTCGGAACCTCAACCGGCTTTCCTCCCGCAAGGATAACCGCCGGAGCGTAGCTGACGAACATCGGGCTTGGAATCAGGACTTCCTCCCCCTCCCGGAGAAAGGCGGCGAGCCCCATAAGGAAGGCCTGGTTGGCGCCGACAGTTACCATGATTTGAGTCTTCGGGTCAGCTTCGATGCCGTTCTGTTCCCGTAACTTTCTGGCTATGGCCTTCCGGAGCATCATGATTCCTGCGTTCGGGCTATAATGGGTCATCCCTCTGTCAAGGGCCTCCTTGGCATACTCCTTAATATGCTCCGGCGTGTCAAAGTCCGGCTCACCGATGCCGAGTGAGATTAACCCCTCAACGCCCTGAGCAAGGTCGAAGAGCTTTCTAATTTCAGAAGGGTTGACGAGTTCAAGCCTGTCGCTCAGCGCCATCAGCATCACCGAAGGCATTACGGGGCGATGTTTATAACCTTACCTCAGAGAAAAGATGTACTTCAAAGCGCAGGAAAGTGCTTTGATGAACAATTAACGGATCCTCATCGCCAGACTGCGAAGCCTTCAATGACCAGCAGGTCGAGCCCCGCGTTCCTAAACGTCTTCAGGGCATCGGCAGGGGAGCAGACTATCGGCTCGCCGTGCATGTTGAAGCTCGTGTTCAGCACCGCACCCAGACCGGTCTTCCGCTCGAAGGCTTTGATTACCTTGTAATAAATCGGGTTGATCTCCCTCCTCACCGCCTGCGGCCTCGTTGTGTCGTCCACGTGAATGACAGCGGGGGCAAGCTCCCTAAAGCTTTCGCTCGCGGTGTAGCTCATCGTCATGAACTCGTTCGGCTTTCCTCCGAGGTCTTCAAGGTATTCCTCGGCTTTCTCCCATAGCAGGGAAGGCGCGAATGGCTGGAAGACGTCGCGCTTCAGGGCAACGTTGAGCCTATCCTTGACGCCCTCATCCCTCGGGTCTGCCAAAATCGAGCGGTTCCCCAGGGCCCTCGGCCCGAACTCCATTCTACCCTGGAAGAACCCCACCAGTTTGCCATCAGTCAAGGCATCCGCCACGAAGCCGGAGGCGTTCCCTATCTCTTCGTACTTGACCCCTTCCTTCTTCAGGAATTCCTCGACCTCCTCCTTTGAGTACCCAGGCCCAAGATAGACGTGCTCCAGCCTGGAGGGTTTCCACTTTCCGTCAAGCCTATCGAATTGAGCTTTCACAAAAACCGCCGCCCCAAAGGCCAAACCGCCGTCGTCCATCGCCGGAAAGACCCAGAGGCTGTTGTCTCCAAAGACATGGCGAAGAACAGCGTTCGCCTTGACGTTCTGGGCAACTCCGCCGGCGTAGGCAACTGGCAGTTTCCTGTCCTTCAGCCTGAGGCCGAGCTCCTCAATCAGCTTCTCCAGGTGGGCCTGGGCGCTTGCCGCTATCTCTATGGCCTTTTTCTGGAGTTTACCTTCAAGATTTCCGCGCTTCATCTGGAGGGCAATCTCTTTGGCGTGGCGGAGGGGATAGTCAAAAAGTTCGGCGAGCTTCCTCGTCGCCTCAATCCCAATGAGCCTGAGATGGTTGTCAAAGCTCAGGCCGTTCAGCTCGATTATCGAGCTCAGGTCGTAGGTTGGCCTGCCGTAGGCGGCCAGGCTCATGACCTTGCCCTCGTGGCGCATTGGTTTGAAGCCCAGAAGTTCCGTAATCGAGGCGTAGAAGTCGCCCAGGGAGTCGAGGTATGTGCTCTGGGCAATTCGTATCATCTCGCCGTCCCTTGCAACGTAAATCGAGGCGCTCAGTCCGTCTCCGGCGGCATCGATGCTAAGCGCCAGTGCATCACGCCAGCCGGAGGTGTAGTATGCAGAGGCGGAATGGGCCAGGTGGTGCTCAACGAAAATGACCTTCTCCTTGAATTTCGGTCCGAATATCGCCTGGAGGTTTTCCTCAAGCTCCCGCAGGCGCTTTCCTTTCCGGAAGATTCCCGCAACGGCTATTATCTCAATATCTTCGGGAGAGGCTTCTGCCATCTCCATGACTTTCCTCACACTCAGCTCGGGGAAGCCCCGATATTTTTTGACCCTGTTGAGCCTTTCCTCGTTGACAGCGAATATCCTATCCCCATCTATGAGCACCGCACCCGCATCGTGGCCGTCGTGGACTCCGAGGATCATAAAAAATCACCAAGAAGAGGGAAACTCAGTAGGTTCTGGCGAACCTCGCTATGAACTTCGCCTCCCTGCCGCAGACCGGGCACTTCTTTCCTTCCGGAGCTCTGGCCTTCTCGTCCGGATACGGGGTTCCGAGCATCTTGGCGTCGAGCTCTTCCTCCATCCTGAGGCCGCACTCTTCCTCACCGCACCAGGGGATCTCGACTATACCGCGCCTGTCCTCGAAAACTTCCTTCGCCTCCTCGATGGTGTCAACGCGCTTGATGTGGCTCTCAAGGAACTTCCTCGCGCGGTTGTAGAGGTTCTCCATTATCTTGTCGAAAGTTCTCCTGACGGCATCGACGATCTCTGCCCTCTCGATGACCTCCTTGGTGAGCGTATCGCGCCTGGCCAGGACGGCCTTCTTTCCTTCAACGTCCCTCGGGCCGACCTCTATCCTGAGGGGAACTCCTTTCAGCTCCCAGTCGTAGTACTTCCTTCCGGGCCTTATGTCGCGCTCGTCCACGTGGACGCGTATCCCGGCGTTCCTGAGCTCTTCTGCTATCTCCCTCGCGTAGGCAAAGACGTCAGCCTCGGCGTCCTTCTTCGGTATCGGGACGATAACGACCTGTATTGGGGCTATCGTCGGCGGGAGAACGAGGCCACTGTCGTCGCCGTGTATGGCCATGACCGCCGCTAAAAGCCTCTCGCTCATTCCGAACGTCGTCTGGTGGACATACTCATGCTCACCGCTTTCTGTCTCGTACTGGATGTTGTATGCCCTGGCAAAGTTCTGGCGGTAGTTGTGTATGGTGCCTATCTGGAGCGTCCTGCCGTCGGGCATCATGACCTCAGCGCCAAGGGAGTAGTAGGCACCGGGGAACTTGTCCCAGTCAGGCCTCTTGGAGACTATGTAAGGAATCGCGAGGAACTTTGCAAGCCTGTCAAATATCTCGAGGTCCTCCTTTATCTGCCTCTCAGCGTCCTCGTAGCTGTCGTGGGCGGTGTGGGCCTCGAAGAACCTGCTGATTTCCCTAACCCTGATAAGGGGCCTCGTGTGCTTGGTCTCGTAGCGGTAGGTGTTGACTATCTGGTAGACCTTGAAGGGCAGGTCGGCGTGCGACCTTATCCAGAGCGAGAACATTGAGTACATCGCCGTCTCGCTCGTCGGCCTGAGGATGAGCTTTATATCAAGCGGATCGTGACCGGCATGGGTGACCCAAAAAACTTCTCCCTCGAAGCCGGCTATGTGTTCGGCCTCCTTCTGGAACTCGGTCTCAGGGATGAGTGCCGGGAAGAGAACCTCCTCGTGGCCGGTTCTCTCCATCTCGGAGTGGATGAACCTCTCTATGTTGCGCATGATCTTGAGGCCGTAGGGTAGCCAGATGTTCATTCCCTTGACCGGGTAGCGCTTGTCCTGTATCCCAGCGGTTTCGATGAGCTCGTTATACCACTCGCTGAAATTCTCGCTCCACTTTTCCCTCTTAACTTTACCCGCCATCTGCACCACCTAGAGGGAGAAATCGAAAAAGTTTTTAAGTTTTCCCGGTGGCGGCTCGAATTTTTGACAAACCGTGAAGGAAAACCTTATTAGGGACGTTTCGATAATCATCTTAAGGTGGTAGCATGAGGCCGAAGGTGGCCATTCTTTTCAAGATGAAGAGCAAACCCACGGAGGAGCTCAAGAAGTACGCTGATGTGGAGTTCATCCTGTATCCGAGCACTGACGAGCTGAAAGAGCGCATAGGAGAGTTCGACGGCGTGATAATCTCGCCCCTGAACAGGCTCCCCCGCGAGGTCATCGAGAGGGCCGAGAGGCTTAAGGTGATAAGCTGCCACTCGGCCGGCTATGACCACGTTGACATCAAAGCGGCGACTGAGAGGGGAATTTACGTCACCAAGGTTTCCGGTGTCCTGAGCGAGGCCGTTGCGGAGTTTGCCGTCGGACTGACGATAGCCCTGCTCAGAAAGATGGTCTACACGGACAAGCTAATACGCTCCGGGAAGTGGGAAAGCCACGCGGTGATATGGAGCGGATTCAAGGACATCGAGACGGTCTACGGCAAGAAGGTCGGCATCCTCGGCATGGGAGCCATTGGAAAGGCGATAGCTAGGAGAATGAGGGCTATGGGTACAGAGATACTCTACTGGTCACGGTCGAGGAAGGAGGACATCGAAAAAGAAGTTGGGGCCGTCTATAAGTCCCTCGATGACGTCCTCAAGGAGAGCGACATCGTTATACTCGCCCTTCCAGCAACACCTGAGACGTACCACATAATCAACGAGGAAAGGCTCAAACTCCTTGAGGGCAAGTACCTCGTCAACATCGGGCGCGGCACACTGGTGGACGAGAAGGCCATAGTCAAGGCCATTGAAGAAGGCAAACTCAAGGGCTACGCAACGGACGTCTTTGAGAATGAGCCAGTACAGAAGCACGAGCTGTTTAAGTACGAGTGGGAGACGGTTTTAACCCCCCACCACGCCGGCCTTTCGAAGGAGGCCATGGAGGACATGGGCTTCCAGGCGGTTAGGAACCTCCTCACCGTTCTGCGCGGCGAGGTTCCAAAAGATTTGGTCAACCGTGAGGTTGTCAAAGTCCGCCCGCCGGAAGAGGTTAGAATGCTCTGATGCTTTGGAGGTGGTGAAAATGCTGATTGAGGAACTCAGGGAGATAACGCAAATCCCCGGGATTTCCGGCTACGAGGAGAAGGTGAGGGAAAAGATAGCGGAGTGGATTGAACCCTACGCCGACTACACCATTGACACGATAGGAAACCTCATCGTTGAGCTCGGCGAGGGTGAGCTCAAGGGCATCTTCATGGCCCACATGGACGAGATTGGGCTTCTCATAACGGGAATCCGCCCGGATGGGAAGCTGACCTTCAGGAAGATCGGGGGCATTGATGACAGGTTGCTCTACGGCAGGCACTTCGACGTCATTACCGAAAACGGGAAGCTCGACGGAGTTATCGGTGCTCTGCCGGTGCACCTGAACCTCGAAAGGAAGTTCGACACCGTTCCGTGGAGCAAACTGGTCATGGATATCGGCGCCGAGAGCAGGGAGGAGGCTGAAAGACTCGGCGTCAAGGTTCTTGACTACGCAGTCTTCAAGAAGCACTTTGCCGTTTTAAACGACCGCTACGTTTCAACGCGCTCCCTGGACGACCGTTTTGGCGTCGTTGCCCTCGTTGAAGCCATAAAGGATCTCGTTGACCACGACCTCGACGGGCGCTATATCTTCGCTTTCACCGTCCAGGAGGAGATAGGTCTCAAAGGGGCGAAGTTCCTGGCCGAAAAGTACTCTCCAAAGTGTGCCTTTGCGATAGACTCCTTTGCCTGCTGCGGCGACATAACCGGAGACGTCAGGCTCGGCGGTGGAGCCGTCATAAGGGCCGTTGACAACTCCGCAATCTACACGAGGAACCTAGCGAGGAAGGTGTCAGAGATAGCCCGCAGGAACAAGATTCCCCTCCAGGTGGGCGTTACCGGCGGCGGAACGGACGCGTCAGTCTTCCAGCACAAGAGCGAGGTTCTCGCTTTGAGCGTGCCGATAAGGTACCTCCACAGCGAGGTCGAGACGCTCCATGTGGCTGACCTTGAGGCGCTGATAAAGCTTATAGAGGCGATAGCCTTCGAACTATAAGCATTCAATTAGAAAACTGGAGGTGATTCTTTGCTCAAATACATCGGCTACTTTGCGGTTGGAATCTTTATAGGAATATTGGCCGCGATGTTTGGCCTCGGCGGGGGATTCCTGATAGTCCCCACGCTCAACTTCCTTGGGGTGGAGATACACCACGCCGTTGGAACGTCGAGTGCGGCAGTTGTTTTCACCTCACTGAGCTCTGCCATAGCCTACCACAGGCAGAGAAGGATACACTACAAGGTCGGCCTTCTGCTCGCCTCGACTGCGGTGATAGGGGCCTACATAGGCGCGTGGATGACGAGCTACATAAGCGCCGCCCAGCTGAAGGTAATCTTTGGCGCGGCCCTCGTCATAGTCGCGGTTAGGATATACCAGAAGAAGACGGCCGAGCCGAGCGAAGTGAGGCTGGAGGACGTCGAGGTCAACTACAAACTGGTTCCGGTCGGTGGCTTCTTCGCGGGGATAGCAAGCGGTCTCCTCGGCGTTGGAGGGGGTATAATCAACGTGCCCTTCCTGACGTACCTCGGCCTGCCGATACACTACGCCGTGGCAACGTCGAGCTTTGCGATAGTGTTCACCGCAACCGCCGGAGCGCTCAAGCATTACGCCATGGGCAACGTGGAGACCGAGTGGCTGCTCCTCCTCGTGCCGGGACTCATCATAGGCGCCCAGCTGGGGGCAAGGGTGGCAAAGAGGACGAAGGCAAGCAGTCTTAAGAAGGCCTTCGCCGTGGTCATGGCAGTTCTCGCCCTCAGGATGATACTGAAGGGCCTCGGTCTTCCGATTCCCTGAGCTTCTCTTCTTTTCTCGCTTTTAGGTATGCAACCAGCAGAACTATGGCAATTATTACCATCGCTACCCACACAACCATCAAGGGACGGTCATAGGGGTAGTAGAGGTCACCGGTGAGCACGTAGGGTAGGGAAATCGGCAGGAGCATGAGGCTGAGAACCAGTCCGATGAATCCTCCTATCAGGAACACCAGGACGTTCCCGCTGCCGTAGCCCATCTCCCCACCGATTGCTTTCTCCATCCAGTAGCCGAGCCAGATAGTGGCCGTTATCAGGGAAATCGCTCCGATCAAGTTCGCTAGCCCGAGATCCCCTTTTCCCCACATGTGAACGCCGTAGGCGAGAACAAGGATCAACCCCGCCCCGGCACAGCTCATCCACACGGAGAGGTCTTTATAGAACCCGTAGGGAGCGTCCCAGTTGGCGAAGGCTATTGCCCCCGGCTGGGTGAGAACAAAGGCGAGGATCATCAAAAGCCAGAACAGGAGTGCACGGCTCCTCATCGCCCATCGAAACCCTTATTTAGCATGACAGTATTAAAGCTTTTTGTTATGGTCAGTTATGTGCTGAGCTCTCTCCTGGGACTGGGTATCGGTGTTATAGCCGGTACCTTTGGCGTCGGTGGTGGCTTTCTCATCGTCCCAACCCTGACTTTCGCCGGTCTGCCCCTGAATGTCGCCATCGGCACCAGCTTGGCGTGCATAACGATAAGCTCCCTGTCCTCCGCTTTCATGCATATACGCGGTGGGAGGGTTCTCTACAAGGTTGCTCTCATAACGGCGGCGTTTTCGATCCCCCTTGCCGTAGCAGGCTCCTATGTCTCGGCCGTGATCAATGAGAAGGCACTCGAAGTGCTCTTTTCCCTGCTCCTGTTTTACCTTGCATACATATTTACAAAGCCCGAAAAAGAAGCCTCCACCGGGGAGGAGGCCGGGGAGATAAGGTATAAACGTATACCTCCGATAGGGATGTTTTCCGGCCTTGCCAGCGGTCTCCTCGGAGTCAGCGGGGGCATCTTGAACGTCCCCTTGTTCCATTCGCTGGCCCGCCTCCCTGTCAAATACGCTGTTGGAACCTCAAGCTTCGCCCTCTTCTTTACCTCCCTCGTTGCGGCCTACACCCACTACACGCTGGGCCAGGTTGACGTGTCTACGGCCCTTCTTCTTATCCCAGGTATGGTAGTGGGTTCATTCCTCGGTGCTCGCATGGTGTCCCGGATGCCATCGAGGGGGCTTAAGATGGCCTTTGCACTGCTCCTAGTTATCGTGGCGTTCAGGATGCTTCTGTGAACAAGTTTATTAATGGCCCGCCCCAATTTTTACCGGTGGGATGATGGAGGAACTCTTTGAAAGGATCCGTAGGGAGTACGGCATTGAGATCAAGGACAAAAACGACATGACAAACGCCTGGAGGCTCGTGGAGACGCTCAAGGATAGTGGCTGGGTGGTCTACATCATCACGGCCAAAGACAGGGAACAGGTCGATGCGTGGCACCCAGACCACGGCACAATCTTTGCCCAGTTCGGCGAGAACCCGAGATTTAAAAGCGTCATGGAAGGTATTTTGACCGTGGCGCTCCTTGCAAAGGAACTTGAGAAGAATGGAACGCTCTGAAACGTTCGTTCCGCCGGAGTCCTCAAATAAGATGTGAGCCTATCCATCATCGGTGATGCCCATGGAGAGTATGAAGGGCTTTGCACTGGCCCTGGCAATATTGCTGGTTGGAAGTATGATACCGCTGGGGCTGGCGGAAACCAACAGCACAAGCAGCGCCACCGAAAGCTACACCGGAGTGCTGGACAACGGCACCAGGGAAATGGTGATAGCAGGCAACCTCATAGAGAAGCTCCAGCGCCTGAGTAAGTTCGCCGAGGAGAAGATTGAACCTATAAAGGACAAACTGCCGGAGAACTCAAGCATATTGAAGAACTACGAGCTGGCTGAGGAGTTCAAGGAGAAGGCAGTGAGCGAGTACGAGGCCGGCGACTACTACAACTCGATACTCGATAGCCTCACTGCGATGCACCACTACAAGGTTGCCCTCTCCGCGCTTAAGGAGGCCAAAGAGAAGGTCCAGGATGTAAGGGAACGCATCAAAATGGAAATCGAGCGCATGACGGAGTACTTCAGGTTCGTTGAGAAGACCATAAGGCTAGCTGAGAGGCAGGGAATCGACGTGAATAACCTCACCGGGCTCTACAACGGGACGAAGACGGCCTACAAGACCGTCCTTGAAGACCTGAAGGCCGGTGATTATGAAAAGGCCAGAGCTGACCTTAAGGTTGCCAGGGAGAAAAGGGCACTCCTTGACCAGGAGCTCAGGAGAGTTCGTGAGGAGCTGGCCTATGCAAACGCCGACAAGATAGTGGGGGAGTTCCTTGAGAGGGACGAGAAGGGCATCGAGATAGTGCAGAAGGCTATCGAGGTCGGACAAGAGAAGGGCTATAACGTCACAGAGCTCCAGGAGAGGCTTGATGCGTTCGTCGAGGTCTACGACGAAGTCAAGAGCCTGGCAGACCAGGAACAGTGGGAGGAGGCCCTCCGCGTTATGCAGGAGAACAGGAAAATCATTGAGGAGTTCCACAGGACAGTGGAGTTCATAATGAGGAGGGCGCACGAAATGGAGCTCCAGGAGAAGCTCAGGGATGTAAGGGCTTTCCTCAGCGAGATGTGGGACAGGATTCAGAAGGACACCAGAGCCCTCAGGGAGCTCAGGGGCGAGGGCGTGGACACGACCAGGGCTGAGGTTCAGCTCAATGTTGCCGCCCAAGAGCTCAGGATAGGCGTTGAGCTGCTGAAGGCCAGGAAGCCGGTGCAGGCAAAGGCCCACTTTGTCATAGCCCTTGACATGCTCCACCGCGTCGAGGAGTTTATACTTGTCCACTCCTGACCTTTCCTTTTTCCTTTGGAGGGATGCTCAAATGAGGGATAAACTCGTCTCCTTTATCTCGCTGCTGGCACTTATGATTATTCTCTTCCATCCAGTTAGCGCTTATACTGTCTCATCCCTCACCCTCACCGTCTACGGCGACGGCTATGTGGGGGTGACCTATGAGGTTCTCCCAGAGGAGTACGAGGCTCAAATCCAGCTCCCCCTCCTTGCAGAACATGTGGAGAACGTGGTTGTTGAAGACGCCGATGGAAATCCCCTCAACTTCCGCGTTGATGGGGACATCCTCGCGGTGTACACGGGAAGCGCCGATGTGATCAGGGTTTCCTACTACACCCCTGACCTCACATCAAAGGAGGGCATAGTCTGGACCCTAAAACTATCCACCAACGAGTCCTTTACCGTCATCCTGCCCGATAATGCTGTGGTGGTCGATTTAAGCGACATCCCTCTGGAGATAGCCGGAAACTCCATTACCATGCCTCCGGGGGACCAGAGCATCTCCTACACCATCGAGGGAAGGGGACCGCCGTGGAAAAGCGATGGGGGTAGTTCCGGGGGCCTCTACTATCTGGTCGCGGGCATAGTCCTTGCGGGAGGTGCCACGTACCTGTTATTGAAACGGAGGTCATCAGTGTTTGGAGGCAGGACACCAACGAGGGAAGAGTTCGAGGAGAAGCTGAGCAACCTCGATCTGAACGAAGACGAGAGGAGGGCTTTGCTCTACATTTTTGATAAAGGGGGGAAGGCCAGCCAGGCAGAAGTCAGGGAAGCAGTAGGCCTGCCAAAGACAACCGCCTGGAGGATGTTCAAGAGGCTTGAGAGAATGGGCCTCGTGAAGATACTGAGGGGGAAAAAGGAGAACTGGGTGGAGCTCCGGTTTTAGCCTGTTTTAAGATCTTTCAAAGGTTTTATTCCCCCTTGCACATTTCAACTGTCTTTTCTCCCTCGGAGGAACGTTTTGAAACGTTTTGAAACACCAAAATTTCGGCGGGTTCCTAATATACCTGCAGGCTCTATCGTGGATCAGGTGAGAGCCATGAAGATGAGTATGAAAACACTGCTGGTGCTCTTCATAGCGGCATTAATACCGATGAGCACAGCCGCATGGGCGGCGAGTGTCAACGTAACAACGACCAACACGACAGAAACGGTCAACCAGACCCTACCGGTCAATGCAACCAACATGACCCCTGTAAACTATACCAACACAACCCAGGTTAACATGACCAACTCAACGAACACGACCAACACGACACTTCAGACGATGGCGTACAACATCCTTGTGATAGTGGACAGGGCCGCCAACTACACCGAGGGACTGATGGATGAGCTCAACACCAGCGACATTACGATACCGAACGAGACCCTCTCCCTGTACCTCGGGGCCGAGGAGCTGAGGGCCCGGGCGTGGGAGCTCTACAACAGTGGTAACTACAGCGAGAGCATAAACGCCTCAATGTCGGCGCTGTACCTCTACAAAGAAGTAGTTGAGGAGCTGACGGACTACTATGAAGGGCACAACGAGAAGAAAGCTGAGGATAAGGACGAATACCACGAACTCGTCCTTGATGCGAAGGAGGAGCTTCACAGGGCGGCAGAGTACTTCCCCTACGTGGAGAAGGTCCTGGACGAGGCCAGGAGCGAGGGCCTTAACGTCACTCAGGTTGAGGAGCTCTACAATGCAACCAAGGAGGCGTACAAGGTCGTTGCCCAAGACATTGCCAACGGCAACTTTACGGCGCTTAAGTCTGACCTCGAGTACGCTGAGGAGCTCATGGACAGGCTTGAAGATGCGGTCGAAAAGCTCCAGGAGCAGATCGTCACAGCCAAGGCCGACGAGATAAGCCAGGCGTTCATGGAGAAGCTCCAGGAACAGATGAGACTCATGCAGGAACTAATGGCCATGCTCCAGGACTCCACTATGAACGCCACCTACCTCACGGAAGACCTTGTAGGAGACCTCTCTGAACTCCAGGCAATGTATGAACAGTTCAACGCGCTTGTTGAGAGCGGACAGTATGAAGAGGCGCTCGACATGCTACACGATATCAACGAGGAACTGAAGGACATAGTTGAGGAAACCAGGGAGATAGAGAAGGAGTACCAGGAGAAGAACGAGCACAAAGAGGAATATGAGGACGATAACGAAGAACACGAGGGACATATGGAAAAGGAAGAGGACGAGAAAGACGATCACATGGACACCGAGGAAGATGAAGAGCACGTGGACGATGAACACATGGAGAATCAGGATGAAGATGACAGCCACAACGAGAACACCTACGATGAAAACGATGACTCCAGCTACCATGGCCAAGATGGGGACTACCAAGAGCAGGACGATGGCAGTAACGACTCCAGCCGCGTGGAGGAGGACGAGGAGAGCGGAGACGATGGCCAGGGCGACATAGAAGACAGCCATGATGAAGAGGATCACCTGGAGGACGAGGGGGAGTGAGTCCCCCTTTTAGCCATCTTTTTAAATGCTTTACACTAACCTTCTGGAGGTGTTGGTATGAAGGCAAGGGTGGCCTTGGTGCTCCTCATTGTCCTAACCTTCGTTTCATCGGCTGAGGGGCAGTATGCAGTCGAATCACTTGGGCTCACAGTCTATGCGGACGGGTATGTTCGAATAGATCAGATTATTCGGCCGGATAACTACACGGTAGGTGTGTCGATCCCCCTTCTCGCTTCGAACGTTGAGGGTCTGGTAGTAATAGATGGGAATGAAAACCCCCTCCCCTATGAGATGAACGGGACGAAGCTTATCGTCTACTTTGAAAACGCCACCTCAATCAAAATAACCTATTACACCCCCGATCTCACATCGAAGAACGGGGCAATATGGAGCGTTCGCTTCTCTTCCGAAGTCCCGGTTAAAATAACCTTTCCCGAAAACGCGGTTATAGTAGATCTGACCGACATCCCCATTAAGATAAACGGGAACTCCCTTGTAATGCCCGCTGGCAACCAGAGCGTCTCCTACGTTATCCAGTACAGGCCGGGAGAAACTGCAGCCCCACCAACTACCACCCCGGAAAGCGGAACTTTGTCCCAGACGACCACACAGAACGGCACGGGGACTGCTCCCGAAGTGCCCGGGACAGAGACTCCAACCGAGGGTTCTCAGGGTGGGGCTCTAATCGGTGCGGCAGCGGTCATAGTGCTTGCCGTTGCAGGGTTCGTATACTTCCGGACGAAAGGTAAAGAGACCCAGTCCCCGGGCATCAGCAGGGAGGACTTTGAAAGGAGGCTCAGGGAGTACGAGCTT
Organism: Thermococcus sp. M36; assembly: GCF_012027355.1. Classification (NCBI taxonomy): domain Archaea; kingdom Methanobacteriati; phylum Methanobacteriota; class Thermococci; order Thermococcales; family Thermococcaceae; genus Thermococcus; species Thermococcus sp. M36. Next base: position 105,879 of record NZ_SNUH01000002.1, on the reverse strand, counting down.
ACCAAGGACGAGGAAAAGGCCCTGCTCTACCTGTTTGATAGGGGCGGAAAAGCCAAGCAGTCTGAGGTCAGGGAGATGCTCGGAATACCAAAGACGACCGCCTGGAGGATGTTCCAGCGCCTTGAGAAACAGGGGCTGGTAAGGGTCTACAAGAAAAAGAGGGAGAACTGGGTGGAGCTCAAACTTTGAGCCCTCACCTTATTCTTGCACCCAGCTTTATTTCTTTATCAGGCATCAGCAGGGCAACGTTTTTGCCATCGTCCGCCGCGAGGAGCATCCCCTGGCTCTCCACTCCCCTGAGCTTCTTGGGCTCGAGGTTGGCTATAATGACGACGTAGTGATTGAGCAGCTCCTCGGGCTTGTAGGACTTCTTGAGCCCTGCAACGAGCTGTCTGACTTCGTCCCCGAGGTCTACCTTGACCACGTAGAGCTTGTCCGCATTGGGGTGGTCATTGACCTCTATTATCTTTCCGACCCTGAGGTCAAGCTTCATAAAGTCGTCGAAGCTTACGTACTCCATCTTTTCACTCCCCTTTACCTTCTCCTTCTTCTGAGAGGATTTGGTCTTCTCGGCCTTTCCGGCCTTTCCACCGACGTTTTCACCGTAGATGCTCTTAAGGAGCGCGAGAGCCTCGTCCTTCCTCTTCTCGCCGAAGCGCTCAAGGACGACCTTTACAACATCGTCCCGCTTGTAATACTTGTCGAGGAGCAGTTTGGCGCTCTCCGGGTTGCCCCTGCCGATGTAGCTGACTATAAAGTGGATTATGTCCCCGTCAGTGACCTTCCTGAACATTGGGCTGGCCTTCCTGACGCGGTGGCCCACTGGAAGCTCGCTGAACTCCCAGCGCTTGAGCTCCTCGAGGTTGAGGAGGTGCCATATCTTCTCGCTCGCATCGGGCAGGAACGGTTCGAGGAGGATTCCGAGGGCCTTGACGAGCTGGAGGGAGACGTTGACGGTCGTGGCAGTCCTCTCACGGTCGGTCTTTGCCGTCTTCCAGGGCCTCTGGTGGTCGAAGTAGCGGTTGCCGAAGATGGCCAGCTCCATGACGCGCCTGAGGGCGTCCTTGAACCTGTACTGGGATATCAGCTCTCCGACTTCCTTGAAGGCCTTCTCAATCTCCTCGAAGGCCTGCCTGTCAAGGTCGTCAAGCTCACCCCTCTCAGGTACAGTTCCATCGAAGTAGCGGTTCACGAAGGTCATGGCCCTGTGCACGAAGTTCCCGAGGTTGTTCACGAGCTCCTCGTTTATTTTGCTCTTGAAGTCGGCGAAGTTGAAGTCACTGTCCCTCGTTTCGGGCATTATGGCAGTGAGGTAGTAGCGGAGGTAGTCCGCCGGGAACGTATCCAGGAACTCGTGAACCCATATCGCCCAGTTCCTGCTCGTCGAGAACTTCTTGCCCTCTAAGTTAAGGTATTCGTTAGCGGGGATATCGTAGGGCAGGTTCCACTCGGCCTCGATCTCACCGTCATTGTACCTGCCGTAGGCCATCAGGAAAGCGGGCCAGAATATCGCGTGGAAGGGCACGTTGTCCTTGCCGATGAAGTGGATGACCTTGGTCTCGCCGTCGAGGTTCAGCCAGAACTTCTTCCACTCGTTCTCCCTTCCCTCCCTCCTCAGGTGCTCGATCGTGATGCTGATGTAGCCGATTGGAGCCTCGAACCAGACGTAGAGCACCTTGCCCTTCACATCCTCGTCGTCGAGCGGAACCGGAATTCCCCAGTCGAGATCCCTCGTCATTGCCCTCTCTTCCAGCCCCTCGTTTATCCAGCCGAGGACTGTGTTCCTGACGTTCGGCTTCCAGTGCTCCTGGCTCTCGACCCACTTCTTGAGCCTCTCGGCGAAGTCCTGCATGCGGATGTAGTAGTGGGCGGAGTCCTTGAACGTGATCTGATTGCCGCAGATGTTGCAGCGCGGGTTAATTAGCTTTTCCGGGGTAAGCGGGTGACCGCAGACCTCACACTGGTCGCCGCGCTGGTTTTCTGCCCCACAGTGGGGGCACGTTCCAATGACGTACCTGTCCGGGAGGAACATCTTGTCGTGCTCGCAGTAGGCCTGCTTGGTGACCTTCTTGACGAGGTGGCCGTTTTCCAGGGCCTTGAGGAAGAACTCCTGGCTTATCCTATAGTGGACAGGCAACTCGGTCCTGCCGAAGTAGTCGAAGCTTATCTTGGCCCTCTCGAAGGTCGTCTTTATGTGCTCGTGGAACTCATCGACGATTTCCCTCGGGCTCCTGCCTTCCTTGAGAGCGCGGAAGGTTATTGGCGTGCCGTGCTCGTCGGTTCCGCATATGAAGAGCACTTCCTCGCCCCTTAGCCGGAGGTAGCGGACGAAGATGTCGGCGGGCAGGTAGGCTCCCGCGAGGTGGCCGGCGTGAATCGGGCCGTTAGCGTAAGGGAGTGCTGAGGTTACCATGTACCTGACCATTTTAACCACCGCCACACCGTCGTTTTAGCCCCTTATAAGACCTGCGGGTTTTAAGCATTACGGTGGGTTATTAAGTGGGGAGAAAAATATGCATGGTTTGATATATCAGAGCAGAACGACGTCGAGGCCGAGCTCTTTGGCAACTCGTCCCTGCTTCTCGTCGCAGGTGATGAGGGTGGCGTTAAGAACCATCACCTGGGCTATGAATATGGCATCGTAAACCGTAATCCCCTTTTCAAGGGCGATCCTGAAGGCTTCACCGAGGTACCTCGCGTTTTCCTCCACCTTAAGGGCCCCGCTCCCGACGAGCTCCATGACCCCCTCGAAGAGCCTCTCGGCCCTTTCTTCCTCAACCGTCTTCATCTTTAAAGCGTGCTTCCAAAGGACGTTGGCCGTCTCAACGAGAAGCAGCTCAACGGTAACGGGCTCTTTCTCAGGCTTAAGGTGCGGAACGACCTTCTTCCAGCCCTCCTCCCTGAGGAGGAACTTTGCGAAGGCCGAGGTGTCAATGACCCTCACGGTCATCCCTCACGAGCCTCTTTGAAGTACCTTCCGGAACGCCGGGGAGGGATTCTACGAGGTTGAGGAGCCTCTCAAAGGCCTCCCTCTTTTTCTCTTCCTCTATGCGCTCGGCTATGAACTCCCTTATCTCGGCACTCCAGTTTATCTTTCCCTTGTACCTCTCCATCTCCCTCTTGAGCTCCTCTGGAACGCGCACAGTAACAACGGCCGAACTCATGTAGTTCACCATAATGGCTTTTTGTATTACAGAATTTAAGGCTTTCGTATAGACGCACTCCGGGCAGATTAAAATGAGAAAACTATCCCACCAGCGAGCTCCTCACGAGCTCATGGAGAACCGTAATGCCGATGTATCCCCTGTCCTCGGCTTTCCACGAGAGCGTTAGGACGTTTTTGATAAGTTTCGGATACACCACCCTAACCGTTGCCTCGTTGAGCTCCCCTATAACGGAAAAGTCCTCCAATGCCATTCCGAGGATTGAAACGATCCCCGCAAATGCCCCGATAGAAGGACCGAACTCAAGCCACATGAACCTGCTCACGGAGAGTGAGGGGTCGCTCCTGCTCTTGGCGTAGAACGTCTTGCTCAGGGCCTCGGCCACGGACTTCACTTCTTCGGTTATTGCACGCTCGTTCCTCTTTATGTGTTCTCCATAGACGGGGTGTTCCTTCAGCGCCCCCAGTGTTTCCCTGTGTGCAGCGTCAAGTATCCTCTTTATGGCCATCATCTTCTGCATAACGCTCTCCGGCTCGTCCATCTCTGATGCCTTAGCCACAGCCTTTGCGTAGGCCGTCTGGAAGTGTTTGGATATTGCGAGCGCCTCGAGCATCTCTTCTTCTTTAATCTCCCCCGTTGCCATCTTCGAAACGATGTTCGCCCAGTACTTGGGCACGGGGACCAGTTTCCCAGTCCTCTCCATAACATCAAGAACTGCTTTTGCCTTCCTCGGATCCCTGTCCACGTGCTGTTCAAGCATCCTCTGTATCTGGCTCGTCGGTGTCGTCTCCGCTGCTTTCACGTCCAGTATAACCTTCGCAAGTTCCTTCGGTATCCCTTTCCTCTCCAGCTCCTTGTAGATCTCTTCCTCCGGCACTCCCCTCGCTCGCAGTTCCTCCTCTTCCCTTTTCCTTGCTTCCCCGAACTTCGGTGCTGGTGGTTTCTTCCCAATCAGCTCTAGTGTCTTCGGATCAATTCCCTTCTTCTTGAGGAATTCGTACCAGCGGTCGCCATATGTTTTTTCCGGCTTTATAGTTTTGGGAAACATCTTTGCGAGCTCCATTATCTCTTCCTGGAAATGCTCAAGCGGATCGATGCCCAGGATTTCTGCCGCCTCTCTTGCAAGCAAGTGTGGCTGTTTATACAGTCGTGCCCGTGCATCTGCGAGAGCTTTGTAGTCCCATACTGGCCTATCTTCCATTAGTTTCTTCATTTTCTTTGCAGCACGTATTATTAGTTTTGCGGCTTTCTGTATTTTTTCCTTCTCATTTTTTGTCAGCACTCGCTCCTGAAACTCTATTTCGTCTATCATTTTTTGTGCAAGTTCTTTTTCAAGAGCGTCTGCTGCAGAGTCGAAAGGCTGCAATATTATGACTGGTCTTTTATGGTATTGCTCCAAGCGCTTGGGTTCGCTGTCTGACAGATATACGAATTCCTCTCCGTTTTTCTTGCCGAAAGTGTCTACAATGTACTCGAGTATTTTTTTTGTCTTATCACCTGGATAGGTTTTCTTTGAATGGGCTTCGAAGATCTGGTGCACCCCACCGATGAGCGTTTCGTATGCTATGCTGTCTGCATGATGTTCCGAGAATATTGCAAATTTGTCGTCATGGAGTATTGGTGTGTGTGTGTTTGTTGGAGGGTTTTCTCCGCCAAGTATTGAAGAGATCACAGCGTTTGTGTCTCCGTATACGTGGTAGTAATCTACTGGCACCTCTTTCTCTCGCAGTAACCCCTTTTCTTTTATTTTTCCTTTCTTTTTGGGCAACGTTTTAGGGATGACCACCGCTACTCGCCTCCAGGTATAAGTTCAATCTTCCCATTATTTGTATACGTTGTACTTGCATTTATTGTAACTACTTTTGCGGGACTATCTGCGGTTATGGTTAGTTTGTTATATACTATGCCTGTTGATGTTGCCGCGTAGTATCCGACTGTTCCCATTACTGCCCCTACCGTGCCACACACAAACATGCCCTTCTTTGAGAGTTTTGGCGCCATCATTTCTTTGATTTTCTGGAATATCTGGTCCTTCTGATTGGATATAACGGTGTAAAAGCCGCTGACGTTACCTCTTTTTGTCCCTACAAGATTCTTGAGTTCCTCACCGAATTTTGTAGATCCTTCTTGTTCTCCGAATTCACCGAGGGTTTTTTGCAAAAACTTTACTAGCTGCCTTTCGTTATCAACGTATCCTTCAAGCATCGCTTCTGCCGTTTTTTCGTTATCGAATCCAAGGGCTTTCCATACAGGTATGTCTTTGAAGTCCGTCCCTGCGATTTTTGCTGCCTCTTGGTTCATTCTAAATATATCGTTGCCGACTGATGCAATAGTTTCTCTTGTTATTCGCCCAGTCCCTTCCCCTAGTAGAGTGCTCTTAAACAGGCCGTACTGCTTTACAAAATTCATCAGCTGGTTGTATTTCACACCTGACGTGACTGCTCCAACCTTTCTTGCGGTAAAGTAGCCCCCAACTCCGACTTGCGCGAGGAATCCGATACCTTCGCCAACGTGGTATGCTGTGCTTGTACTGCTGAAGCGCGCAAAGAGGTATGCTATTGCTGGTTGTACTGAACATGTAATTGCGGCTCTTGGGATATCTTTTATCACGGTGGCCCAAGAGAATCCTCCGCTTACCGCCAGCCAGATCCCTTCACAGGCGAGCGTTCCGAAGGTGCATCCGCCAACGTATGCTGGGAATCCTGTTGTGAAATCTCCCAGTATTTTGTCGTGGTACTGCTTGCAGTTCGCATAGTAATCTGTCCCGTTGAAGTTGATGCAGTACTTCTGGTACTGTCTGTTCTGGATAATGCTGTCTGCGATGTCCTTGATCTTGTCCTTGTCTTTGTAGTTATCTGCATCCTTCACCCACACCCTCGGCTCCGTTCCGTCGAAGATGATTGCAAAGTCATAGTCGTTCTGGGTTGGCTGCTTGTCTGCCTTTGCGTATACTGCCTGGTTGTAAATCGCCCAGTAGTATCCGCTGGCCTGTGTCGCTGCTGGCTGTCCGGCTGTATCTCCAAAGATCTGCTTGCGCTCGGTACAGGGGTCGTTTGAACCAAGAACCGCAGCGAACACAGATTTCTTCACTTCCACGTCCAGGTGGTCCAAGTCGAAGTCCGGGCAGGTCAGTGCAGCAACGAGGCGGTCGAACTTGACGGAGAGTGGGATTCCGACGATCGTGTACTGCACCGGTTTGCCCCCATCGTACGTTGGCTGTACGTCCAGGATCGCCGCGAATCCCGGGTTGCACTCCTCAGTATTGTCTATCACCAGCGTGAGCTTTCCGTCGGTGGGGTTAAGCTTTACATTATCGTTTTTCCCTTCCTCGAGGGGTGTCCCTTCAAGTTTGAGCGTGGGTTTACAATCACCGGATCCGGAGAGCGTGAGGTTTACCTTGTACTCCCCACTCACTATCAGGGTGCCCTCGGCCACCGCCAGGTTGACCGTGGTTGTGGCCTCCGGCGCGATGTAAACGGTGTACGTATCCTCGCCCTTCCCCTCACCGGTGGCCACCACGTACACGGCACCATCTATGCCCACCGTCTCGATGGTTGCCTCCGTGCCAAATGACAGGATTCCCTTTATGATGTTCGCTGCCTCCTCCGTCCAGCTATCCTCATTCTCCTTCACGAAGCGCTGGCACATCCTACTGTTAGACTTTATACTATCGCCTGGGCCAGCAATGATTCCAACGACCCCTGTCACACATGCCTCCGGCGTGACATCAACGGACAACATTAGAGAGAAATACGTCCAGCATCTTAAAATGGTTTTCTGTAGGGATTGGACCATCACATGGAACCTTCACTTCCCCAGCGAAAGCTCCTTTGCCCTAACAACCACCGCGCCCTCGGGCAACTTGACCTTGCCGCGCGTTATTATCAGCGCCCTGTCGTAGGTTGTCATAGTCAGCCTCGTCTTCTTGAAGCCGCCGGTTTCTCCGACTATCACGAAGGGCTTCTCCTTCAGCTCAAGAAGCCCCTTGAAGACTTCTGACTCGACGAAGACGAAAACACCACCTGCTATAACGCGGTTGGCATCGAACGGCCATTCCATAGCCCATGGCACCATCCTAAAGGTTTAAGACGTTGAGACTGATTTGGTTTTCGGTGGGAAGGTTTATTAAATGCCACGCCAACTCTCTATGGTGTGGAAAATGGAGGCCTCCAGGGGAGTTACGGTAAACCGGGAGTGGCGGGCCAAGATGGATGAGCTGAGGGCAAAAGCCCGGGAAAACGTCGATGAGGTTCTCAAGCGCGCCTTCGGGTCGATAAAGTCCGAGAAGTCCTGGCGCGAGCTGGAGGCTGATCTTTATGATGAGCTTTCTCGTGGATAGTAACGTGTTCGTGGAGGCTCTAAAGGGCAATCCGGAGGCGGAGAGTCTTCTTTCAGGACTGCTCCATTCCAGTGCGAGAGTTTTTATAAACGACGTGGTCTTTAGCGAGGTCTTCTATCACTACCTCCGCCTAAAAGCCGGCCCCTACTGGAGAGCCAAGAAGAACCCAGATATCGTGAAATCTGCAGTGGAGGATTTTGAAAAGATCGTTCTGCCACTTCTGGCAATACCGGATTTTCTCGAAATAAACTATGACGTGTCCACGCTGGCCGTTAGATTGTCCCGGGACTATGGCCTTCTTCCAAACGACGCCCTCCTGCTTGCCACTGTGGAATACTACGGGATTGGAGCACTGGTGTCCCTTGACTCTGATTTCGCAGATGCATGTGAAAAGGAGGGGGTAGTTCTGGTTTCTTCCGCCAAAGACTTGGAGGAATACCTATGAAGTCCCGCATCGTCGAGCGTTTCAAATTCGAGGCGGCTCACGCCGTGGTCATAGATGGAAAGCCCGAGGAGCTTCACGGCCACACTTTCTGGCTTGAGGTTGCCCTTGAGGGCCCGCTGAGGAACGGCTACGTTATGGACTTCCTTGAGCTGAGAAGAATAGTCAATGAAATCATCGAGAGGCTCGATCACAGGAACCTCAACGCCCTCTTTGAGAACCCGACGACCGAGAACGTCGCCCTCTGGATAGCGGGAGAGATTGAGAAGAGGCTTCCCGATGGCATAAGGCTTCAGAGGATAGTCCTCTGGGAAGGGGATGAGAACGGGGTGGAGTTTGAGTTTTAAGCTTTCTCCGCCCTTATTTCCTTAACGCTCTCGGCCATCGCTATGCCGTTCGAACCTTCAAAGGAAATCTTCTCCGGCAGCGAAATCTTCACCGGAACGGCCTTGCTTTTCTCCTCGGTTGGTGACCAGCTTATTAAATCCCCTTCCTCAACCTTGAGGACATTTATCATCCCCACTGGGCCCTCGATTATGTACTTGGCGGCCTTTTTGGGAGCATAGACTCGCCACTTCTTGGCGGTCTTGAAATCCACCACCCGACGAGAAGAGTCGAGCCAGATTACGTCGATGTCGCTCAGCATGAAGAACATGTGAATTGAAGCGTTAGCCTTCGTTTCGGCTGGCAATACAAAAACAAGGGCGTAGTTGATGTCTCTAACCAGCATTAGGCCTCTAAACCGCTTGAAGAACGTGTCCGCGAGCCTTACCTTTCCGTGCCATATCCTGCCCTTGGTCTCGTTTACGAGCATAGAACCAACTCCATCCCCGGGTTGATAAGTTTTTGGGAAATGGGAGAAAAATAGACGAACTCAGAGCTCGCCTTTTTTGGCTTTCTCGCCGAGCTCAAAGCCTTTGTGGAGCGCCCTGAGGTTTATCTCCTCCGTGCCTTTCGGAACCGCGTCGAGGACGGCCTTCTCTATGGCCTCCCTTCCCACTACCCCGGTCCATGCGGTAAGTATCCCGAGGGTCAGGATGTTCATGGTGAGGCTCAGGCCGGTGGTCTCCTCCGCTATCTCCGTGAGCGGTAGAGAGATGACTTCGAGCTTTTTCTCAAACTCAATGTCGCGGTGGGGCACGAGCTCCTCCTCGACGATTATCTTGGCGCCCTCCTTCACGGTGTGGAGGTACTTGTTGTACGCCTCCTGGGAGAAGAAGACCGCACAGTCCGGCTGGAGGGTCTTGGGGTAGTCTATCGGCTCGTCGCTGATGACCACCTCGGCCTTGCTGGCACCGCCCCTCGACTCCGGGCCATAGGCCTGAGTCTGCACGGCGTAGAGGTTTTCGTAGACGGCAGCCGCCCTTCCAAGGATAACACTCGCCAGGATAACTCCCTGGCCGCCGAAACCGCTGAAGAGGATTTCCTTCCTCATTCTTCCCACCCCATCATCCTCTTGGCCCTCTTCTTGTATTCCTCGTACTCCCTAACGAGACCCGGCCTGTCCCTGTCGGCGAACTCGCCGATGACTATCTTGCCCTCAAGCTCCTCTGGAGACATCTTCTTGGCCTTGGAGAGGGGAACGGTTATCTTCTGATACCAGCGGAGAAGCTCGGGGGCAGTCTTCATCCTGTTCCTCCTTCCGAAGCTTATTGGGCACGGGCTCAGGAACTCGACGAGGGTGAAGCCTTCTTTCTGGAGTGCCTTTTTGATGCTGTTGATTCCCTGGAGGTAGTTGAAGACGCTCCAGCGGGCGACGTAATTGGCTCCAGCAGAGACGGCGAGATCCGCTATGTCAAAGGGGTTCTCGAACTGGCCGTAAGGCGCGGTGGTGCCTTTCAGCCCCTTCAGCGCGGTCGGTGCGACCTGCCCGCCGGTCATTCCGTAGGTGAAATTGTTGATGAGTATCACCGTAACGTCGAGATTTCTCCTGATGGCGTGGATGAAGTGGTTCCCGCCTATTGCAGCAGCGTCGCCGTCGCCCATGAATGCGATTATCTTGAGGTTTGGGTTTGCGAGCTTTATGCCGGTTGCGAAGGCAAGTGCCCTTCCGTGGGTCGTGTGTAGGCCATCGAAGTTGACGAATCCCGGAACGCGGGAGGAACATCCTATACCGCTGACCCAGACTATCTCGTCAGGGTTGAGGCCGAGGTCGTCTATCGCGCGGAGCGTGTACTGCAGAGCGGAGCCTATCCCACAGCCGGGGCAGAATATCGTCGGCAGCATGTCCTTTCTCAGGTACTTATCGCGAATATCGTAAGCTGACTTCAGGTACATTCAGCCCACCACCCTCTCGACTATCTCCATCGGAGTGTGAACCTCGCCGCCTATCTTGGGTATGAGTTCAACCTCTGCCTTTCCGTTCGCTCCTTCCTTGACGAGATGGTAGAGCTGTCCGAGGTTCATCTCCGGGACGTATATCTTCTTCACTTGCTCCGCAAGCTCTTCAATCATATCGAAGTCGAAGGGCCAGATGGTGTTGAGCTTCAGCAGGCCGGCTTTAACGCCCTTCTCGCGGAGAATCTTGACGGCCCTTACCGCGGAGCGGGAAACGATGCCGGTGCTTATTACCGCTATCTCTGCATCTTCCAGCTCGAAGGCGTCGTAGGTTATGATGTCGTGCTTGTTGTTCTCTATCTTTCCAATTATCCTCTTTATCAGCTTCTCGTGAACCTCGGCATCAACGGTCTTCGGCCTTCCACGCTCGTCGTGGGTGAGGCCGGTGACGTAGGTGCGGTAGCCCTTCCCGAATATCGGCATCGGCGGCACTCCATCGCCGTGCGGGTCGCCGAAGGGGAGCTTGGCCTCTTCCTCATTGGCCGGGAGCTTCCTCTCGACCAGCTCTATTTCATCCGGCTTTGGAATGTAAACGCGCTCGCGCATGTGGGCTATCTCCGCGTCGGTGAGAAGGATCACGGGGGTTCTGTACTTCTCGGCCAGGTTGAATGCCTTGATCGTGAAGTCGAAGGCCTCCTGGACGGTGGATGGGCTCAGGACGATAAGACTGTGATCTCCGTGGGTGCCCCAGATGGCCTGCATTATGTCGCCCTGGGCGGCGAGGGTCGGCTGGCCGGTTGATGGACCGCTCCTCTGAACGTCAACGACAACAACCGGCGTCTCGGTCATTATCGCGTAGCCAAGGTTCTCCATCATGAGGCTGAAACCCGGGCCGGAGGTAGCCGTCATGGCCTTTGCACCGGCCCAGGAGGCGCCTATAATGGCCGCCATGCTCGCCAATTCATCCTCCATCTGTATGCTTACCCCATCAACGAGTGGCATGTAGAGCGCCATCGCCTCGAATATCTCGCTCGCAGGGGTTATCGGGTAGCCAGCGTAAAACCTGCAGCCGGCCAGAATCGCCGCCCTCGCTATCGCTTCGTCACCCTGAATGAAGTCTGACTTTCCAACAGGAAACGGGTATCTCATTTCAACCCCTCCTCATACCCAACGGTGAACGCCTTGATGTTTATCTCCTCGGTTCCCTTCGGAACGCGCCTCCTGATTGCCTCCTCAACGCTCTCTTTCTTAACCACTCCAGTCCTGGCCACGAGGTAGCCGAGGGCCACCATGTTAACGGTCAGGGCAAGCCCCGTGCTCTCCTCGGCGAGCCGAGTAAAGGGTGCACCGATGTAATCCCCATCGGGCTTGACAAGGTCTGTGTCTATGATGAGCAGGCCGTTCTTTTTCAGCTCATTCTTGACGGTGTTGTATCCGAGCTGGGCGAGGGCAACCAGGACGTCGGCTTTGGTGACTATCACATCGTAAATCGGCTCCTTCGAGATTATGACATCCGCTATCGAGTGGCCGCCCCTGCTGGCTGAGCTGTAGTCCTGGGTCTGGAGGACGTTCAGCCCCTCTATTGCGGCCGCCTCCCCGAGGATGACACCGGCCAGGACAACACCCTGGCCGCCTATGCCTGCAAACCTTATCTGCATAACCATCACTCCCCCTTAAGGCCGAAGTGCTCCTGGACTTCATCAATAAGCTTGTTCAGCTCTTCGGTGAACTCGGGCCTCTGTCTGTTGATTATCTCGCCGATGATGAACTTGCCCTCAAGTTCTTCCGGGGACATCTTCTTAGCTTTGCTCACGGGGACGCTGTTCTTGAGGAACCAGCGGAGCATCTCTGCCGGCTCCTTCATCCGGTTCCTCCTTCCGAACTGGACGGGACACTGAGAGATTACCTCGACGAGCGAGAAGCCCTTCACCTGAAGAGCCTTCTTGATGCTCTCGATGAGCTGGTAGACGTGGGCAGTTGTCCAGCGCGCCACGTAGCTGGCTCCAGCGGCGGCGACCGTCTCGCTTATCTGGAGCGGGTGTTCGATGTTTCTGTAGGGGCTGGTGGTGGTCTTCGCCCCGAAGGGCGTTGTGGGAGCCACCTGTCCACCCGTCATTCCGTAGATGAAGTTGTTAACGAGGATGACCGTTATGTCGATGTTCCTCCTCGCAGCGTGGAGCAGGTGGTTGCCGCCTATGCTCGCCAGGTCGCCGTCGCCGCTTATGACGACGACCTTCTTGTCCGGAAGGCCGACCTTGACACCGGTGGCGAAGGCTATCGCCCTTCCGTGGGTCGTGTGGAGCGTGTCCGCTAAGAAGTAGGGTGAGGCTATCCAGGCGGAGCAGCCTATTCCGCTCACGACGACCAAATCCTTCGGGTCTATCTTAAGCTGGTCAACTGCATTTGCAAAGGCGTTGAGAACGGTACCCCCACCGCAACCGGGGCAGAGGGCGGTTGGCAGAGCCTCCTTGCGGAGGTATTTGACCATCGGGTAGGTGGAGTAAATCTTCTTGGCCATCATGCAACACCCCTTATCTCGCGCAGGATTTCCTCAACCGTTAGAGGCACGCCGCCTATCCTGTTCACCCCCCTGAGAAGAACGTCGTCGTTAACGTAGCGCTCGACCTCTATTATCATCTGGCCGAGGTTCATCTCGGCGACGAGTATTGCCCTTGCCTTTTTCGCCAGCTCGCGCATCCTCTCTGAGGGGAACGGGTGAACGGTCTTTGGTACGAAGAGGCCGACGTTTATTCCCTCTTTCCTGGCCTTGAGAACCGCTCCGAGGGCAGGTCTTGCCGTTACGCCCCAGCTGACAACGAGGATTTCAGCATCTTCAGTGAAGTGCTCCTCGTACTTTTCGTAAACCTCACGGTTTTGCTCAATCTTCCGGTGAATCCTTCTCACGAGCCTGTCGTGAACCTCGGGGGTATAGACGTCTCTAAGCCCGTTCTCCTTGTGTGTTGAACCGGTAACGTGGGTGAAGTAACCATGGCCGAAGAGCGGCATCGGCGGAACGCCGTCGCCGTGTGGGTCTCCAAAGGGAAGCTTTGCCTCTTCCTCGTTCTGGGGAAGCTTGCGGTAGGCTATCTCTACCTCCTCGATGTCCGGGATCCTTATCTGCTCCCTCGTGTGGGCCAGAACACCGTCGAAGAGAACCACGACCGGTGTTCTCAGCTTCTCAGCTATGTTGAACGCCCTAATCGTCTCCCAGAATGCATCTTGCCCGCTCGTCGGAGAAACCGCTATTATCGGGTGGTCTCCGTGCGTCCCCCATCTTGCCTGAAAGAAGTCGCCCTGCGCCCCCTTCGTCGCCTGCCCCGTGCTCGGCCCGCTCCTCTGGACATCGACAAGGACGAGGGGAGTCTCGGTCATCACAGCGTAGCCGAGGTTCTCCTGCATGAGGCTGAAACCTGGGCCGGCAGTTGCCGTCATCACCTTGAAGCCCGTCCAGGAGGCGCCGACCATTGCCGCTATGCTCCCAATCTCGTCCTCCATCTGCAGATAGTAGCCGCCGAGCTTTGGAAGCTCCCTAGCCATCGTTTCGGCTATCTCGCTCGACGGGGTTATCGGGTAGCCGGCGTAAAACCTGCATCCCGCAAAGATAGCCCCGTAGGCGACTGCCTCGTTGCCCTGCATGAAGTAGTTGCCCGGTTTGTAGAGCTTTCTAATGAGCCTGACCTGTTCAGGCTCGTCTCCCCGGATTATCATAATCACCACCTAACTGCAATAGCAAAGTCCGGACAGAGCAGCTCACACAGCTTGCACTTAACGCATTTATCCGCGTGAACCGGAACCGGATAATGAACGCCCTTCTCGCTCAGCTCTTTGCTCCACTCAAACACCTTTCTGGGACACATCTCAAGGCAGATTCCACAGCCCTTGCAGAGAAAAGTGTCAACATCGATTTCAACAACGCCCTCGGCTTTGCCACTTACGAGGTAGCCCCCCTTCACGATGACGGTCTTCCCTTCGACATCTGCCATAATCATCACCCGCGATTTGCTAACCCCGTTTACGTTTGTCAACATTTAAAGGTTTCGTGGATGCCCATTGGTGGACATCAAAGAACTCCGGATTCAGGAAGGTACTGCAGAAAATAAAGGGCCGTGAAGCGAACAAAAACGAAATAACTTCACCATGTGATCAGCTGCCAGTCGAGCAGGTTGTTCTCGACAATATACTCCCACCTCTCGCGGCACTCCGGTTTAAGGTTCTCGATGTGGCTCAGCTCCTGGGTGGCCGAGAACTTCTTTATCGCCCTGCCTATGGTTCTGTCGTAGTCGGTCAGGCAGTTGTGGGGGCCGCGCTTGGATCCAGCGCCAACCGGGTCGCTGAGGATCCTCTTGTTCGGGAACTTTCTTTTGGCCCAGATAAGCAGTTCCACCGCGCTCCAGAGCCACGGTGGGCGGTACTCCTTCTTCTCCCACAGGCGCTCATAGAGCGTGCCCTTTTGAATATCGGTTATGTTGATGGAGAAGGTGTCCGTGTAGGGTTCGGCCTTAATTACACTCTCCTTGGCGTCCTCCATCCCATCACGCTCGCTCAGAAAGATCGGCTTGAGGAGGAGGTAGGTCTTCACCTTTGCCCCTGCCTCGTGGGTCGCCTCTGCGGCCTTCACGAAATCGGCGAAGGTGTTCCCTTTGTTTATCGAAACATCGGCAACGTCGTCGTTCGCTGTTTCCAGCCCTATCGCCACCTCGAAGTGCTTGCCAGGGACTATTTCGGCCAACTCCTTAACCGCGTCGTAGCGAACGAGCTCGCTCCTGCTCTCGATGACTATCTCCTCGACCTCATCGATCCCCGCGAGGATTTCAAAGATTTTCTTCCTCGTCTCGGGCTTAAGCTCACCGTTGTCAAGGAATGAGCCTGAAGTGAACATCCTGACCGCAAAGGGCCCTTTTTTACCCTCAATCTTCCTGAGAGCCTCTCTCACATAGTCCACTATTGCCTCCTGGCTCCATTTTACCTTCGGGGCCGCCGTGGGGTAGGCGCACATGTAGCACGCCTGCTCTATTCTAAAGCGGTAGCAGCCCACCGTAGGCAGGATGATGAAAAGGGCCGTTCCAGGTTTTCCGGCCACGTTGTCCTCGCTCGTCCAGTAGCTCATAATTTCTCACCTGAACCCCGCTGGTGGTTAGGGTTTTTAAAGGTGAGGTCGAGTTTTTTACATGCCAAAGATACTCCTCACCAACGACGATGGCATCTACTCCAATGGGATAAGGGCCGCTGTGAAAGCCCTCAGCGAGCTCGGCGAGGTCTACGTTGTCGCGCCGCTCTTCCAGAGGAGCGCTAGTGGCCGTGCTATGACGCTCCACAGGCCGATAAGGGCGAAGCTTGTAAACGTTCCAGGGGCAAAGGTAGCTTATGGGATTGATGGAACGCCGACAGACTGCGTCATCTTCGCCCTCGCGCGCTTCGAGAAGTTCGACCTGGCAGTCAGCGGAATAAACCTCGGTGAGAACCTCAGCACCGAGATAACAGTTTCTGGAACCGCATCGGCCGCCATTGAAGCCGCGACCCATAGGATTCCCGCCATAGCGATAAGCCAGGAGGTGGACTGGAAGAAGACCCTCAGCGAGGGTGAGGGAGTAGACTTCTCTGCCTCTGTGCATTTTCTCAGGAAAATCGCCGGGAGCGTCCTGATAAGAGGCCTTCCCGATGGGGTGGATATGCTGAACGTGAACGTGCCAGGAAGCGCGACGCCTGAAACCGAGATTGCAGTAACCAGGCTTGCCAGGAAACGCTACAACCCCACCATCGAGGAGCGCGTTGACCCCAGAGGGCACTCGTACTACTGGATAGTTGGAAGGAAGACGACCGAGTTCGAGCCCGGGACGGACGCTTATGCACTCAAAGTCGAGAGAAAGGTCAGCGTGACGCCGATAAACATAGATATGACAGCAGGGGTTGACTTCGAGGAAATAAAAAGGGTGTTAATAAGTGGGGACTAAGCCTCCCCGAAAATCCTCTCCACGAACCACCTCTCGTCAAAGGGCTTGAGATCGTCGTAGCCCTGACCGACACCAACGAAGAGTATCGGCGCGCCTATCGCGTGGCTTATGCTCAGAGCTGCACCGCCGCGTGCGTCGGCATCGAGCTTGGTGAGTACCACGCCGTCTATCTTTACAGCCCCGTTGAACTGCTTGGCCTGCTCGACAACCGAGTTTCCGGCAAGACTGTCACCGACGAAGATCACCAAATCCGGCTCGGTGACACGGACTATCTTCCTCATCTCGTCCATGAGGTTTCTGTTCAGTTCGTTCCTTCCGGCGGTGTCGATGAGGACGACGTCTATTCCCCTCGCCTTCGCGTGCTGGATCGCGTCGTAGGCGACAGCCGCGGGGTCGGCACCGTAGGAGTGCTTTATCACCTTAACACCGACGCGCCTTGCGTGCTCCTCAACCTGCTCAATCGCCCCGGCTCTGAAGGTATCGCTCGCTGCTATGACAACTGAAAGCCCGTTCTTCTTGAGCCAGTGGGCGAGCTTGGCTATAGTGGTCGTCTTTCCGGAGCCGTTGAAACCGACGAAGACTATTATGAAGGGCTTCTCCTCCTTGGACTTTATGGTCTCTATGAGGTCTATCCTCCTTTCGGGTGTTAGAATTTCGAGTATTGCCTCGCGGAGGGCATCTTCAATGATCTTCTCCTTGTTTGTGCCTATGCGGACTTTCCTGCCAACGAGCTTCTCTTTTATTTTCTCTCTGAGGGCTTCAACGGTCTCCAGTGCCACATCGGCCTCAAGCAGTTCCAGCTCCAGCTCATCAAGGGCATCCTCAACGTCCTTATCCTTTATCTCCACCTGGAGAAGCTTTTCAATGAATCCTTTCTTTTCTTCGGGAGCTTTCTTTTCGAGGACCTTTTCCTCTTCCTCTATCTTCTCCTCAACGGTCTTTGTGAACTTTTTGAGCTTTTCCCTGAGTTTTCCAAACATCTCCACCACCTGATTAGCGGGAGGCTACTTCCTATATAATAGTTATGAACGCCCTCGGCGATAGCTGGTGTCATCACAGCTCAGACCCGAAACCGTTCGTCATCGGGCGGACTGAATCATCGTGGAGATTTATAAGTCCTTTTAGTACCTCCTGACATAAGTCCTGCTCTCCACCACCTTCCCGCTCTCAAGGCGCATCACGTCAACCCTCTCGAAGCCCACGGTCTCCCTCTTGTACGCGATTAGGTAATCAATGAATTCTCTGATCTTATAGCGGGTTATTGAGTCCTTAACGTACTTGTGCTCGTAGAGAAGGATGAGCTTGTCCTTGTGTTCCCCCAGCCAGCGGCGGAGCATCACCCTCTCGGGCTTCGGCCGAGAGAGCGGGTTGACTATCAGGTAGACATCGAAGTCATCGCTTTCGAAGGGGGCCCCTATGTAAACGTCGCCGTTAACCTGAAACGGCAGGTACTCCGCAAGTATGCTCCTGCCCGCCTTTCCCCATGCATTGAGGTATATTCTGGCAATCCTCTTCCCGTCTCCGGTTATTAAAACTGCTCCTGAGTGCAGTTTGGCGATTTCCTTTAACATGCTCATCACAAAGAACTTTTACTCGCAGGTTAAAATTCTTTCCCATATTTTCGGTTCTGGGAACACCGCAAAGTATATATTTCCACCTCCCATATACATCTGCAAAACTCGCGGAGGGTTTCAGATGAGGAAGTGGTTAAGCCTGTTTTTAATCGGCCTCCTAGCCATAAGCGTCGTGGCCAGCGGCTGTATAAGCAACGGTGGGGAGACCACCACCCAGACCAAGGGCAAGATTGCCATCGTCTACGATGTTGGTGGTAGGGGTGACCTGAGCTTCAACGACATGGCTTACATAGGTGCCAAAAAGGCCGCTGAGGACTTCAACCTCGAGCTCGTTGAGCTCCAGAGCAACACCGAGGATGACTACGTCAAGAACCTTGAGACCCTCGCCCAGCAGGGCGACTACCTCGTTATAATCGCGGTCGGTTTCATGATGACCGATGCCGTCAAGAAGGTCGCCTCGGAGTACCCGAACCAGCACTTCGCGATCATTGACGGCTTTGACCCGGACATGCCGGACAACGTCATGATGATACTCTTCAAGGAGAACGAGGGTTCCGCGCTCATAGGCGCTCTTGCGGCCCTCATTGCCGCTGACAGCGGCAAGGACAAGGTTGGAATCGTCCTTGGAATGGAGATACCGGTTCTCTACAAGTTCGAGGGCGGCTACCGCTTTGGTGTCGCCTGGGCCGAGGACTACTACAAGCAGAAGACCGGAAAGGACGTTAACATAGACGTCCTCTACCAGTACACTGGAACCTTCACCGATCCGGCCAAGGGCTACCAGGCCGCCAAGGCCCAGCTTGACCAGGGCGCCTGGGTCATCTACCAGGTCGCCGGCGGAACCGGTGTCGGTGTCTTCAACGCCATCAGCGAGTACCTCCAGGCCCACAACCAGAAGATGGGCCCGCCTTTCGCCGTCGGTGTTGACTCCGCCCAGGACTGGATCAAGCCTGGAGCGATCATCGCTAGCATGATGAAGCGCGTTGACGTTGGTGTCTACACCGCCGTCAAGGACGCCGTCGAGGGCAACTTCAAGGGAGGTGTTGTCGAGCTCGGCCTCAAGGAGAACGGTGTCGGCGTCAGCACCGTTGACGACGTCATGGCCATGTTTGACTCCCTCCCCGAGGACACCCAGCAGCAGAAGCTTAAGGAGCTCGGATTCACCAGCAAGGACGAGCTCAGGAAGTACCTTGAGGACACCAGGAAGCAGGTTCCGGACTGGATCTGGCAGGCCGTCGACGAGCTCAAGCAGAAGATAACCAGCGGCGAGATCAAGGTTCCGAAGGCCTTCAACAAGGACGAGATTGAGGCCATCAGGAGCGCCAAGACCTGGCAGGAAATGATGCAGCTCGCCGAGTGATCTTCTCCGTCCCTTTTATTATAATTTTGTGCGGTTCTTGAATCTCATCATCGGGGGTGCTTGCATGGAAGAGACTCCAATACTGGAAATGAAAGGCATCGTGAAGGTCTATCCAGACGGCACAAGGGCCCTGAAGGGTGTTGACCTCACGGTATATAAGGGTGAGATTCTCGGCCTCCTCGGTGAGAACGGCGCGGGCAAGACGACCCTCATGAAGATTCTCTTTGGGATGCTCCACCCAACCGCGGGTAAAATCTACATCCGCGGTAAGGAGACCCGCTTTAAGAGCCCGGCCGATGCTCTCGCAAACGGCATCGGTATGGTTCACCAGCACTTTACTCTCGTTGAGGTTTTTGACGCTCTCCACAACATAATCCTCGGTATGGAGGGGCACGGGCTGTTTTCGAAGATAGATGTTGGTAGGGCGAGAAAGAAGCTCCAGGAGCTTATGGAGGACCTTAACTTTAAGGTGCCCCTCGACGTGCCCGTTGAGGAGCTCCCCGTTGGTGTCCAGCAGAGGATCGAGATACTCAAGATGCTCTTTAGGGACGTTGACGTGCTGATCCTCGACGAGCCGACGGCGGTTCTCACCCCGATAGAAGTCGAAGAGCTGTTTGCCGTCCTCAAAAAGCTCAAGGCTGAAGGTAAAACTATAATCTTCATCAGCCACAAACTCAACGAGGTCATGGAGCTGACGGACAGGGTTACCGTTATCCGGAAGGGTGAGGTGATAGGAACCGTCAAGACCAGCGAGGCCACTCCCCAGCTCCTCGCGAGGATGATGGTCGGCAGGGACGTCGTTCTCAGGATCCAGAAGCCGCCGAAAGAACCCGGAAAGCCGATACTTGAGATCAAGAACCTCTGGGTCAAGGGCGACAGGGGAGAGGATGCTGTTAAAGGCCTGTCCTTTGAGGTGAGGGCCGGCGAAATATTTGGAATAGCCGGGGTCGAGGGCAACGGCCAGACGGAGCTTATCGAGGCCATAACCGGCCTTAGAAAGCCCGAAAAGGGAAGTGTTCTCCTCAACGGGCAGGATATTACCGGCAGATCTCCCAAGAAACTTTATGATGCTGGAATGGCCCACATCCCGGAGGACAGGACCCACATGGGACTTGTGCTCGACATGACCGTTACCGAGAACGCGATCCTCGGCCTGCAGTGGAGGAAGGAGTTCCAGCGCTGGAAGGGTGCCATAGACTGGGGCAAGGCCAAGAAGCACACGATGAAGCTCATCGAGCAGTTCGAGATATCCGCTCCCGGAGTGGACGCCCCGGTCAAGAGCCTCAGCGGTGGAAACCAGCAGAAGCTCATCGTTGCCAGAGAGGTCAGCAAACAGCCTGTCCTTATAATAGCATCCCAGCCGACGCGTGGTGTTGACGTGGCCTCCACCGAGTACATCCGCAACTACCTCGTGAAGCTCAGGAACGAGGGCAAGGCCGTTCTCCTTGTCTCGGCAGACCTTGATGAGGTCATCCAGCTCAGCGACAGGATGGGAATAATCTACGAGGGCGAGTTCATGGGAGTTGTCAAGCCCGAGGAGGTCACCACAGAGGAGATAGGAATGATGATGGGGGGAATACGCTATGAAGAGCTCAAAAAGTGATGCCCTTAAGTTCTTCAACTTCAAAGCTCTCATCGAGAGTCTCATAGCCATCTTCGTCGGCTTCCTCCTGGGGGCCATAGTGCTCCTGGCCTTCGGATACAGTCCTGTAGAGACGTACTACTGGCTCTTCAAGGGCGCTCTCGGCTCAACCAACGGTATAGCCAGCACCCTCGCGTACTCCACCCCGATAATGCTCACGGCACTCACGTTTGCCATAAGCGCCAGGACTGGAATCTTCAACATCGGTGCGGAGGGTTCCTTCTACTTCGGTGCGATAGCGGCCGTCATCTTCACCAACATATGGGGCAACATGTGGTTCGGTCTCGCCATGGGCATGCTCCTCGGTGCGCTCTGGAGCCTCCCTGCGGCCTTCCTTAAGGTCTACCGCGGTGTCCACGAGGTTATATCCACCATCATGCTCAACTGGATAGCGTGGTTCTTTGTCCTCTGGCTCGTCGTCGGCCCGTACGCCAACCCCAACGACCCCAACAAGACCATAAGGATCCCCGAAAGTGCCAGGCTCCCCCTGATAGGGAACACTGACCTCTCAATAGCCTTCATAATTGCGGTCATTGCCTCAATCCTCACGTACTACCTCCTCTGGCACACGGTCTTCGGGTTTGGCATGAGGGCAAGCGGCATCAACCCGAGGGCCGCCAGGTACGGCGGTGTTAACCCGAACAAGGCAATAATATGGTCCTTTGTTATAGGCGGAATCATGAGCGGCCTTGGTGGCGCCATGAAGATCATGGGTGAGCCGCCAACATACGCCATAAGCCAGGGAATGGCCAACGTCTACGGCCTGGGTTTCGATGGAATAGGCGTCGCCCTCGTCGGCAGGAACCACCCGCTGGGCATAATCTTCGCCGCGATATTCTTCGGAATGCTCCGCGCAGGTACCCCGCTGATGCAGATCGGCGCGCAGGTACCCCTTGAGATTATCAAGGTCATACAGGGTATCATTGTCATAACCGTTGCCATTCCTGGACTCTACGACATGATTAAGAAGGCTCTCGCGAGGGGGGAGGCCTGATGGACCTTGGGTCGGTTATATCCATACTCATAACCTCCCTCATGGCCATGGTGCCCATAGTGCTCACGAGCGTCGGTGCCGTCTGGAGTGAGAGGGCAGGTGTGGTCAGCATTGGCTATGAGGGAGTCCTCCTCATGAGTGCGTTCTTTGGCGCAATAGCCGCGGAAGTGACCGGCAGCGGCATCATGGGGCTTGTTGGCGGCATAGCCACGGGCATCATCTTCGGAATCCTCCATGGAGTCCTCACGGTGTACCTCAAGGGCGACCACATCATACCGGGTATAGGCATCAACCTGCTGGCTATGGGTGTCGTCCCCTTCGGTATCCTCGCCTACTGGGGAACCGCCGGCCAGCACCAGGTCGCCGTTACGCTCTGGAGCTGGAACACCAAGTACGGCAAGATAAGCCCCATGGTGTTCGTGACCATAGCGATAGCGATCATCACGTGGTGGGTGCTCTTCAAGACACCCCTTGGACTGCGCGTTAGGTCGGTCGGTGAGAACCCTGAGGCGGCTGACGCCCTCGGTATAAACGTCGAGAAGTACAGGTTCTGGTCAGCGGTCTACGGCCACGCGCTGGCGGGCCTCGGAGGGGCGTACATGAGCGTCGCCTGGCTCGGAGTTGTTCAGAAAACGATGTCCGCCGGCAGGGGATTCATAGCACTCGCCAACATGGTCTTCAGCGGCTGGAACCCCCTTGTTGCCCTCCTCGGCGGCTGGCTCTTCGGCTTCTTCGACGCACTGGCGGCGTGGCTCGCACCGCTCCACATAATACCCGGGCAGTTCATCCTGATGCTGCCCTACATAATGACCCTTATCATCGTGGCAGGAATCATTGGCAAGGCTAGGCCGCCGAAGTGGGACGGAAGGCCCTACAAGAGGGAGTGACTCCCTCTTCTCCATTCTGTTTTTGTCAGGTCGGAGTGAAGAGGAAAAAGTTCACTTCTTCAGTACCACGCCCAAAGCTGTCCCGAGGACAACCCCCACCACAAGGGATACCAGGGCATACCTTGTCGCGTCCGTTGTGGCTCCGGGCTTTTCAGTAGGGGTTTTTCCGCTTAGGGCTTTTACAACGGCCGCGCTGTTCTCAATGAGGATCTCTGTGTACGGCCTGCCGCCCCAGAAGACTGTTATCTCCGCCAGGGGTTTTCCGCTCTTCAACGCCAGCTCTCTCGCGGCATCCTTTAGCTGGCCTGGGCTGTCGGTGGCGTAAACGATCATGTCCGCATTTTCCGCAGTTGAGACGAGGTCGTCGATCCCTATCGCCGGCACCTCTTCCTCGGGTTTTATAGACGCTACCGCCCTTATCCCGAGCCACTCGACCGCGTACTGGTTCGCAGGGGTCTGAATCACGGCGCTCCTGTTCTCCTCCATAAGGGCCCGGTAGGAGTCAACTATCGCCTTCACCCTCTCCTCGAAGCTCCTGTACTCCATCGCGTAGAGCTCGGCCCTTAATGGATCCTCCCTTTCAAGCGCCTTTTCAGTTGCCTTTGCCATCGCCAGCGCATTCTTGGGGTCGAGCCATATCCCGTGGGGGTTGTCCTTATCGTTGTACCAGTGCTCCCCAAGGTAGCGGAAGCCGTTTTCCCGGTAGTCTTCGAGGAAGAGAACCTCCCCTGTTATCGTGCCTTCTTTCTTCAGCTCCGCTATCCTTTTCTCAACCGGCAGGTGGCCGCCCGTTGTTACTATCACGTCCGCCCTCCGGAGGAGCTCTATCTGGCTCGCTGTGAGCTGGTACTCGTGAGGGTCTGCACCCGGGGGTATCAGGTAGACCACCTCAACCGAATCCCCGAAGGCGTCGCTCACTATTCCCTCCAGCGGTGCTATCGTTGTCACCACCAGAGGCTTTTCCCCCGAGGCCCCCATCAGCGGCATGAGCGCTCCAAGGAACAGCATGAGGGGGATAAATACCCTCGCCTTCATTTTCGGTCACCCGAATTCTGTTCCCCCTCACGGGTTTTAAACCTGCTGGCACCAAAACACTTAAAAGATGTGTTCATTAAATACCACGGGATGTCGTCATGAAGCGACTGGTTATGTTAATAATTGCTCTTGTTGTGGCAGCATCGGCCGTACCTTCCTCAGCATATGAAATAACACCGGGCGTGTCTGTGGGAATTAGCCCGAACTCAGAACTACTGAGCGTTGTATATTACCTGGCCTTCGGCAGGGACGATCCCTTCGTCATCCATCGGGGAGATTATCTGGACGAAGTTGATGTATGGTTTGGGCCCTACCGAAACCACCGGGCCGTTACAATGCTGAGGGAGCATCTTCAGAACGCCACCAGCATCTCCGACCGGGATCGTATGCTTTACTATCTTGAGGCGGATCTGCTCCAGTGTACTGGGCCTCCGGAGCTTCAGCAGTGGGCAGGGTTCTACGACCCCTGGACTTCGGAGTACCTTGGGGTTCTCAGGGATTTCGCAAAGAAAAGCAACTTTATGGAGTTCTATAGGCAGCATGAGGATTACTATGCGGAGGATATAAATGTCTACAAAGGTGCCCTTGAGCAACTCCCTCCTGATGACTTTATGAGAAACTATATTGACGTTTCCAACGTACGCTTCGAGTTTCAGCATCCCTTCCTTGTAGCGATACACGGACACAGCTTTAGCCCGGTGGGGAATGGAACCCAGATATACGGTGCCGGCGGGATGGTACCGCTGGTAAGACGGGATCCACAGAGAACTCTCTGGAGTTACAAGACCGCGAGGGATACCATGTTTGGTTTGCCGCTCAACAAAGACTACATAAACAACACCGGATTGGATCAGCTCATCTATCTTAGTTTTGTTTACCATGAACTCGGCCACGATACAACGATTCCGGGACTGAACAGGTACTACGAGGACACCTACAGCCTGCACTACCTGGAGGACACGATAGAGGGGGACATGCCCTACCTAGCCACCTACGACATACATTTTTGGTGGGATACTATGATGATATACGAGGGTTTCGCGGACGGCTGGATGGACTTTGCCCTTCTCAACGTTGACCCCGACTACTCTGCCCTGGCTATGTGGATGCAGAAGGGCTGGGGGGAGTTCTGGATCGACGACATGCTCAGGATATACGACAAGTATGCGGTTCTGAGCCAGAAGAACGGTGTCTCAATCGAGGAATACGTGGATGATATGTTGGCTGAGCTCAGGGAAAGCGTCCCTCCTGAAGTGGCGGAGGACATGTATCATGAGCGCGTTCCGGTGACACCCTTAAGGGCATTCGACAGGGGTGCTGTAACCGGCAAAGTCGTGGTGGTTTATGGAACCCTGAACCCCGACCCGTCCGGTACCGAGAGGGACATGGAAACCGCGGAGATAATCGCCGACAACCTGAGAACGTTCTACTCCCAGTGGGGCGGGAGGGTTGAGGTTGTAGTTAAAGCCGACGTGGACGTTACCCCCGAAGACCTAAATTCCAACCTCGTTTTGGTCGGCGGTCCAGTGGCCAATTCAATCGCCGTGAGCATACAGGATGAATTTCCGCTCCGTTTTGTGAAGTCGGAAAACGGCCACTGGATTCTGGAAAAAGACAGTGACTGGCAAATAGTTTCCTTTGTGCTCACGGACAATAAAACTGACCCGGTAGTTATGGGAGAGCTTGGAAACATCGCCGGGGCTTCCGTGATCATGGCCATCAGAAACCCCAGCAACCCCGAGAACTACATTGTCTGGATAGCCGGAGAAAACAGGAAACTAACCTCCCTCTTCCAGAACCCGACCTACTACCTCAGCAGCTACGAGATATGGAGTGAAAAGGGAATAGAGATGGGCTTCTATGTTCAGCCGCTTTCCTCTTCTTGAGGGGAGCCCTTTTCTTCCTTTTTCTTTTCCTTTCCGTCCCCACCGCTCTTTATGTGGGGCTTGCCTATCGCTATGGTGAAGCCCTTGAAGCTGTCGTCCTTCCTGTTGAACTCTATCGCTAGGGGAAGGCCGTTGTCTTCATTAAAGACTATCCTCACGATCCTGGCGCGTGAGTGGTCGTTCAGGTAGTCCTGCTTGAGACCCTCGTAGTTGTCGAGAACCTCGTTTATGCTCTCGCTGTGCATCTCGTAGATCTCGTTCGCATAGACACTGTGGTTTTTGATCTCCTGAACTTTCTTTTCCCTGTCCAAGCTACCACTCCCTCAGGCTTTGCGCCAGGCTCCCTCGCGGAACTTAAAAACCTTCCTGCGCTCTGCCATGCGGAGTGCTTCCTCAAGCTTGCCCTTGGGAACCTCAAGGTTATGGAGCTCCTTGAACAGCTCAACTATCTCGTCGGTTGTTAGGGCCTCTCTCTCTTCGAAGAGGTTGTTGACGAGGTTTATCATGTCCTCGACGAAGTTCCACGGGAAGACTATCCAGGCCCAGTCGATTTCCTCACCATAGTAGTCGGGCTTAAAGCGCGAGCCCCTGATGGTTAGAAGCGTGGCAACTTTTATCTCCGCCGGGTTCTGGTCCTCAACGTAGTTCTTCGCGAGGGTGAGGCTCTCGCCGGTGTCGCTGATGTCGTCGACGATGAGAACCTTCTTGCCCTCGAGGCTGTAGTTGCTGCCGTACTTGAGCTTGGCCTTTCCGTCCGGGGTGGCGGTAACGCCCCAGTGCTCGACCTTGAGGCTGACGAGGTCCTTGACGCCGAGGTAGTCGCAGTAGAGCCTCGCTGCAACCCAGCCGCCCCTTGCGAGGCCAACTATGACGTCGGGCCTCCAGCCGTTTTCGAGTATCTTCCAAGCCCCTTCCTTCGCCCACTTCTCTATGTCGTCCCAAGAAGCAAGATAAGCCGGAAACTTCTTCATTGGATTTCCCTTAATTGAGCGGACGGGAGGTTATATTTAAGCGTTTTGCTTCCGGCTTTGACAGGGAGATGGCAAAATATGAAAACGGTAATCTGGCGGATGCTTAAACTTTTCGGACGAGCCTTAAAGCGACCTCCCTGTAGACCGCCGGCAGGACTCTGAGGGAGCTTACTTCCACATATTCGTTGGGACCGTGGACGTTTCCGCCCCTCGGGCCGAAGTCGATTGCCTTTACCCCATATGGCGTGAAGAACCTTGAATCTGCCGCCCCCGGTCCTTCAACCGGCTCGGCCCGTACCCCGAACATCTCCAGAGCATCAAGCATTGCCCTAACTATACCCTCCCTGGGGTGCGTGAAGAGGTAGCCCGCCCTCTCGTTTGAGCGAACCTCTAGTTCTGCCCCCGGGACGTTGAACTCGATGACCTCTCTGATGGTGCTTTCTATCTCCTCCTCCGAGCGGCTCATCGCCCTCACGTCGAGCCTCAGAACGTGTCTTCCGTTTTCGAAGGAGTACATGTTGGGGGTTATAGAAACCCCGTAGTCGCTGTAATTCTCCGGCTTTACCGGTGCCCTCACGAGCGGGACTACTGCCTTCAGGAGCCTCGTGAGTCCCAGGTCGGCTTTGACCTCCTCCCCCTCGCCGGGTTCGAGGTACCTGAGCGTCACCTCGCTGGGAACCACGTTCCCTTTCAGGAACTTACCTTCGAGTGAGAGGGCAAAAGCCCCGCTGTTCCTCAGGAAGTGCGAGAGGGCTATCATTGGGTGCGTGTCCACCCCCGGCAGGAAATAGGCCGCGTGCCTCGTCTCGACGACTGGGGTGTTTATCCTGAAGGTTTTTTCTTTCAGAACTCCCCTGATGAGGATTTTTTCGGCCGGAACTGAAATCCTGATGCCGAATCCTTTCCTCCTTCTGATTATGGGCCTCATGCCGATGCCGTCGGCGTTTATCATATACTCCGGGAGCTTCCCCTCCTCCTTAAGCCGCTCCGCTATGTGCATTGCCATTGCTCCACCAATTTCCTCGTCCCCTGTGAAGGTGAAGAGGATTTTTCCACCGAGCTTCGTCTTTGAGAGTTCCCTCAGGGCGAGCATTATTGAGGCAACGTTACCCTTGTCGTCGGCGCTTCCCCTGCCGTATGCCCTGTCCCCTTTGACGGTCAGCTCAAAGGGGTCTGTGTCCCACTCTTCCCTGCTGACAGGGACAACGTCGAAGTGGGCCATGAAGAGAAGCCTCGGTTCCCCTTCACCGATTTCGCCGTAGAGTGCGTAGTAGCCGTTTTTTTCGATCAGCTCACTCTCGATGCCCCATGACTGCAGGGTATCTCTGATGAACTCGGGGCACTCCTTTGGGGGCTTTATTCCCTTTCCCGGATCGTTGGTCGTGTCAAAACTAACGAGTTCCGCGAGGAGCTCCAGCACGTCCATCGGCATACACCGTTAAGATTTCCATCGAAATGATATTTAAGGGTTGCTGGAACCTGTGTAACCGGTTTAAGAAGAGGAGAAACGGATGGGGAAGTTCAGACCTTCACCCGCTTCCATATGGTCCCCTGCGGTGTGTCCTCAAGCTGTATGCCGAGCTCCCTCAGCTCTGCCCTTATCTTGTCTGCCAGGGCAAAGTTCCTCTCCTTCCTGAGCTGGGCGCGCACCTCTATGAGGAGCTCTATGAGAGCCTCCTCCTCGCCCGCCTTCTGTTCTTTGAAGTAGTCCTCAAAGAGACCGAAGACCTCGCTGACGATCCTGAAGAACTCCCACGCCTTCCTGAGGATGCTCTCCTTTGGCCTTTCGACCCTGCTGAGGTACCTGTTTACCGCGCCGCTCACCTCGAAGACGGCCTTGAGCGCCTCTGCCGTGTTGAAGTCGTCGTCCATGGCCTCGTAGAACTTCTTCCTCGCGTCCCTGATGGCCTCGTAGGTCTCGAACTCCTCGCTTCCCCACCTGAAGGATATCTCCGCCCTCTCCATGGCCACGCGGATGTTCTCGAGGGTGTTGTAGAGCCTCTCCAGGTTGTTCCTGGCGTGCTCCATGCCCTCCTCCGTGTAGTCGAGGGGTGAGCGGTAGTGCCTCTGGAGGACGAAGAGACGGATTACTTCAGGGTCATAGCGCTGGAGCATCTCCCTAATCGTCACGAAGTTGCCGAGGCTCTTGCTCATCTTCTCGCCGTTCACCATGAGAAAGCCGGTGTGCATCCAGTACTTGACCCACTCGTGGCCGGTGCAGGCCTCCGTCTGGGCTATCTCGTTCTCGTGGTGCGGGAAGATGAGGTCGTTTCCACCGCCGTGGATGTCGAAGCTCTCGCCGAGGTACTTGGTGCTCATCGTGGAGCACTCTATGTGCCAGCCGGGCCTCCCTTCACCCCACGGTGAAGACCACTTAGGCTCTCCGGGCTTGGCCTTCTTCCAGAGAGCGAAGTCCTCGGGCTTCTTCTTGCCCTCACCAGGCTCGACGCGGGCGCCTTTGACGAGGTCGTCGAGCTTTATCTTGCTCAGCTTGCCGTAGTCCTTGAACTTCCTTACCTCGAAGTAAACGCCGTCGCTCCCCTCGTAGGCGTAGCCCTTTTCCTGGAGCTTCCTCACGAAGTCAATGATGTCCTCAATGTGTTCGGTGACTCTGGGATAAATGTCCGCCGGCTTGACCTTGAGGGCCTTCATATCCTCAAGGAAGTACTTCAGGAACTTCTCAGCCAGCTCCTTTGGGTCTTCCCCGGTCTCGTTGGCGCGCCTGATGATCTTGTCGTCTATGTCCGTGAAGTTCATAACCATCAGGACCGTGTAACCGCGGTGCTCAAGGTATCTCCTAATAACGTCGAAGGCTATGTAGGTTCTGGCGTGGCCGAGGTGAGTATAATCGTAAACGGTTGGCCCACAGACGTACATCCTGACCTCGCCTTCATTGATGGGTCTGAACTCCTCCTTCTGCCTGGTCAGGGTGTTGTACACTCTTATGGCCATCTTCTCACCACCGTGAGAACTTTGGGGGGTTCTTTTATTAGGTTATCGCCGTCGTTTTGGTCAGATTTGAGTAGAGAGAGTGAGAATTTTGCAGTGGGTTTGCTTGTTATGGATGGTTTCAGGAGTATGCCCAATCAAAAATTCAACGGGAAATAATAAAAAAGGCAGGAGCTTGGCTGGCTTGCAACCAGCCATTGCTTCCATTCCCAATCTCCACACTCTTCTGATACGCACTCCCCTCTTAATCTGCGCGGTTTCATTCTCAGTGTAATGCTTCGCTTGATGGTGCGGTGTCACTGAACAGTCCCAGGAGGTGACACCCCAATGATCCGTAAGAGTATCTCCTGGCCCTGGCACAAACAAAAGCTTAAAAACCAACTCCCTCAATCGGGGTTAGAGCAGTAGAAGGAGGTTACGGTGATGAAGGTTCAGAAGGGAGACGTCATAAGGCTTCACTACACCGGAAAGGTCAAGGAGACCAGCGAGGTTTTCGACACCACCTACGAGGAGGTTGCCAAAAAGGCCGGAATATACTCTGAGAAGGGCATCTACGGTCCCGTCCCGATAGCCGTTGGCGCTGGCCACGTCCTCAGCGGGCTCGACGAGCAGCTTGAGGGCCTTGAGGTCGGAAAGAAGTACGAGATAATCGTCCCGCCCGAAAAGGGCTTCGGGAAGCGCGACCCCAAGCTCATAAAGACCTTCACCCTCGGCCAGTTCAGGAGGCAGGGCATCTTCCCGTTCCCGGGCATGCCCGTCGAGATAGAGACCGAGAGCGGTAGGAAGCTCAAGGGCAGGGTTCTCACCGTCAGCGGAGGCAGGGTCAGGGTTGACTTCAACCACCCCTACGCGGGCAAGCACCTCATCTATGAGGTTGAGGTCATCGAGAAGATTGAAGACCCGATAGAGAAGGTCAAGGCCCTCATCGAGCTCCGCATGCCGATGGTTGACACGGAGAAGGTCATCATAGAGGTCGGTGAGAAGGACGTTACCGTCGACTTCGGCCAGCTCGTTGAGGAGGTCGACAGGAACACCCTCGTCCTCGGTGAGATACTCCTGGAGAGCGACCTCAAGTTCATAGGCTACGAGGAGGTCAGCTTCAAGCCGAACGTTGAGGAGCTCCTCAAGCCGCCCGGGGAGAAGGGTGAAGAGGCAGTAGAGCTTGAAGAGGAGGTCAGCGAGCCCCTCGTCGAGAAGGCTGAGGCTGCTGCTGAGCCAGCGGAAACAGAGACCGAGGAAAAGCCTGCCGAAGAGATGAAGGAAGAGCCCACCGGGGAGACCGCTGAAGAAACCAAGGAAGAGGTAACGACTGAGGAAGTCGCCGGGGAGAAGACCGAGAAGAATGAAGAGAAGCCCAAGAGGAAGAGCACCAAGGGCAGGAAGACCCGCAGGACGACCACCAAGAAGACCACCAGCAAGAAGAAGGTCAAGGCCGCCGAGGAGAAGAAGGAAGAGTCCGGGGAGGAGTGAAAAGCTTTTATCTCTCTCCCCCAACTTTTCTCCATGGAGTTCAGACAAAACCCCTACCTCCTTTACGTCGTCTCCCTGCCGCTCATCCTCGCGGTACGGTACAGCGACGGCGGAATCTTCCGCTGGGCGTTTTACAACATGCTCCTCTACTTCGCAGTTCCACTTGCTCTCGCGGTTTTAATGGGGTTTGGACGGGAGGAGGTGGGCGTCCGGCTGGGCTGGGGGGAGGGCTATAAGTGGGCGCTCATACTATTTCTGCTGACCATTCCGCTGAGTCTCTACGGCACGACCGTACCCGAGATGAAGGACTACTACCCCATATTCGAGTACTCCAGCTGGGGCGACTTTTTCGTCAAAGAACTCGCCGTTGGGGCCATAATGTTTGCCCACGAGGCCTTTTTCAGGGGCATACTGTTCTTCCCACTCTCTAAAAAGAACGAGTGGCTGACCATAATCGCGCAGGATATCCCCTACGCGCTCGCCCACATAGGAAAACCCCCGATAGAAATCCCCTATTCGTTCGTAGCGGGGATAATCTTCGCTAAAATGGATCTGAAGAGCGGGAGCTTTCTTCCGAGCTTCCTCCTTCACTGGCTCGGCTCAGTGCTCTTTGACGTTCTGTGCGTTCTGCTCTAACCGAAACCTCTATTAGTGTTGAGGCCAAATGAGAGGTATGTTCGGCTCTGAGGTTTACACGGGAGGCCGCTACTGGGAAATTGACTTCCTGCGCGGCATCGGCATACTCATGATGGTCGTTTCGAACTTCGTCACTGATTTACAGCTGTTTCTGAGTTATTCAGGGCACCAGACTTTCTGGCTGCTCTTTGCCAGGACAACGGCATTCATCTTTGTCTTTATCTCCGGGCTCTCTTTCTGGATAAGCTACTCGCGGACCGTCATGAAGACCTCCAGGCCGTATCGGAAGTACTTCATACGCTTCTTAAAGCTCTTCGGCCTCGGAATGCTCATAACGGCCGTGACCTACATCTTCCTCGAGGGCATGACCATACACTTTGGCGTGCTCCACCTCCTTGGAGTAGCGACTCTCCTCGCGATCCCCTTCCACCGCTTCGAGAAGTGGAACTTCCTGTGGGCGGCTCTGTTCATCCTCGGCTCACTCTTCGTGAGGAACCTCCACGACGGTTTGCTTCTCCTTCCCATTGGAATAATGCCGGAGGACTACTTCACCCCCGACTACTTCCCGATATTCCCCTGGTTCGGCGTCTACCTCCTCGGCTTGGCAGTCGGGAGCATCTTTTACCCCGGCGGAAGCAGAAAAATCGAGATGGGCCTTCCCCCAAGCCTCTTGATTCACTTCCTCGTCTTCGCGGGGAGGCACACCCTCCTGATTTACATCATTCATCAGCCCATCCTCGTCGGCCTGCTGAGGCTCATCCACGGCCCGCTTCCGGGCCTTCCGATTTAGACTGAACCCTGGCCGTTCCGTAGCCGACGAAGAGCACCCTGTCGGGGTCAAGGGCCTTGAGCACTTCCGGCCTGTGGGTTATTATTAGGGCGGTGATTCCGGCCTCGCGGATCATCTGGGCAACTTTCTTGGCAACCCTCATTGCAGTCAGCGTGTCTAGGTGCGCCGCAAACTCGTCTATGAGCAGGAGGTTCGGCTTCTCTGCCAGGAGGGATGCAATCCTCGCCCTCTCCTTCTGCCCGGTGCTCAGCTCTGAATACCTGGCACGGTAGAGAACCGCATCGCTAAGGCCGGTCCGGTTTAGAACTTCGACGGCAGCGTTGAGGTCTTTGAGCTTCCTGTAAACGTGTTCGAGAATACTCTCTGAGCCGAAAGAGGGCTCGAACTCGCCTGGTATCATCACGGCCGCCCTGACGTTGTCAGGAACTGCTATTTCCCCGCTCGTCGGTCTGTACTTTTCCTCCCACCAGCGGTTTGCCGCCCCGAGTATGAGCCTCAACAGCGTTGTCTTTCCGGCCCCGCTGGCACCGACGACCGCTATCAGCTCGCCAGGTTTTATCTCGAAGTTGAGGTTTCTCAAGACTGGTCTCTGAATGACGCGGTGTTTTACCCCGAAGGCCATAAGCAAACCCTGGATCTCCTCCGGAAGACCATTTATGTCGAGCTCGCTCTCGAAGACCTTGGAGACGTTTTTGAACACTATGGGGCCTGCAAGAGGTTCGACCCTACCGTAGCTCGGACGCCAGAGCCTTCCGTCCTTCGGGGCATAGGGATCTTCCTTCAGAAACCTCTCAATGTAATCCACAGCCTTTTCAGTTAGCGGATAGAACAGCACCGGCCTCCCGCTGGCGGTCTCCCAGAGGAACCTGAAGCCGACCTTCTCGAAGAAGGGGTTGTACCTCGCCATCTGGGCTATGGTCTCGACGAGATGCTTCCTCTTTCTCATCTCAGGTATCCTTCTCTCCGCTATCCACTCAAGCGCCGCCCTTACGCTCAGCTGTCCCAACCCATCCGAGCGGTAGTCGGGGTGAACGACAACACGGGCAATTCTCGCTCCCGCCGTGCTGGTTTCGGACAGGGCCTTCCATTTGGCCTTTTCCCAGAGATAGGAGCGGGCGACCCTTCTCCTGTACTTCTTCTTTAACTCTTCATAAAGTTCCTTCATTATGCGCTCTGGCCAAAAGGATGGGTGGAACCACTCCTCAGGAAAGACCTTTTCGCGGATGTTCTTTTCGACCTCGCCGTTCGGCAGTCTGCGGTGCATGAGCGGAATCGGAGGATCCACACGGACGTAGCTCAAGATCCTCGGCTCGTACTCCTCCCTCTCGACCAGCTCGAGGATGAGGAAGCGTGAGGCAGGCGTTGAGCCCTTGATTTCAAGAATATGGACATCCTCAGTTCCGCAGACTGGACAGGCCCCCTTGGTGTTGGCCTCAAAGATGTGGCCTTTCTCACAGCACCACAGGGCCACCTTCTCCTTCTGGGAGGCGTAGTGGTACTGTTCAAGCTCCGCTATGGCCTCAAAGTCTGACTCGTACTTTGCCTCTCTCGCGCGAATCTTGTAGGTATAGAGCAGTTCGCCGGTGAGGGGAGAGTAGCGTTCTGCCTCGACGTCCTTCTCCCAGAGGGGCCAGACCAAGACTTTATCGCCGTTGTAGAACCTCCAGAGCCTGTAATCATCGAAGTCGAGAACCTTGACACCCTCCAGCTCCCTAGGTTCTTCAAGAACTTCGAGCTCAACCTCGTCCCCCGTCAAGAACCACTGGGCGACGTTGCCCGTCATGTGGAGGCGGTACTTCTCACCCCCGGCTTCAACTTCGAGTATGCCAAACCAGCGGTGCCTGAACCGGGGGATTTCGCTCTCCGCGACCCTTCCCCGCATGATCATTAAGAACCACCGGGGATGATAGGGCACTGGAGGTTAAAACGTTAACCTGGCTCGCGCCGTGAACACCGCGTGACCTAGAGCCGCCCCGCACGTCCTGAAGGCGGGATCCTCCTGCCGACAGTTTTATTAGCGTTAAAGCCTTTATCATAACGGTGGTTATGATGGAAGACCCGTACGTCTGGATGGAGAACCTTGAAGATGAGCGCGTTCTTAAGCTCGTCGAGGAGGAGAACAAGCGCTTCAGGGAGTTCATAGGAAAGCTGAGCGACGAGCTCTTCCCCGAGGTCTGGAAGTACTACTCGATGCCGACCCTCACCGGAGCGAGGCTCACAGATAAAGGCGTCATAGCCATGTTTAAAGAGAAGGACAGGCAGATTATTAGGTGGCTCGGTGGGGAGGTCATCGTTGATTCCAAGGCCCTTGAAAGGGAACTCGGCGACGAGGTTCTCCTCCAGGGGTTTACCGCTGACAAAGAAGGAAAATACCTCGCCTACAGCTTCTCGATTGGAGGCGCCGACGAGGGGATAACGAGGATAGTTGACATTGAGACAGGTGAAATCATCGACGAGATAAAACCCTCTGTGTGGAACATCACCTTCCTCGAAAACGGCTACTACTTCAGCCGCTTCTACCGCCACGGCGAGACTCCGGACGGGGTTAAGGCTCCCGCGGTGAGGCTCTTTTGGAAGGACGAGAGCGGTGAAAGGATGGTCTTCGGGGAGGGCCTCGGCTCCGGATACTTCATTTCGTTGAGAAAGAGTACAGACGGCAGGTGGGCCATGCTGACGGTAACCTTCGGCTGGAACAGGGCAGACATCTACATCGGGCCTGTCGAGAAGCCAGAGCTATGGAGAAAGGTTTACTCCGCTGAAGTCCCTGCAGGGCCGATAGACGTCGTTAACGGGAAGCTCTACGTCCTTACAAGGGAAGGAAAGGGCCTCGGGAAGGTCATTGCTATTGAGGGAGAAAACGTTACTGAGGTTGTACCGGAGGGAGAGTTCCCGCTCGAGTGGGCGGTTGTGGTGGACGGCAAAATACTCGCCGGAAGGCTCGTCCACGCGAGCCACAGGCTTGAGGTTTACTCCCTCGATGGGGAGAAGCTTGACGGGATGACATTTGACCTCCCGGGGAGCGTCTACCCCCTCCACACCGACGGGAAGAAGGCCCTCCTGAAGTACGAGAGCTTCACCGTGCCCTACAGGCTCTACGAGTTCGACGGGGAGCTGAGGATCATTGAAAAGCAGGAGATCGAGGGAGGGTTCACCGTAGAGGAGGACTTCGCGGTGAGCGGGGACGGCACGAGAATCCACTACTTCCACGTGAGGGGCAAGGAGGATAAGAAAAGGGTCTGGGTCTTCGGCTACGGCGGTTTCAACATCTCGCTCACCCCCAGGTTCTTCCCGCAGGTGATACCGTTCCTCAAGCGTGGCGGAACCTTCGCAATGGCCAACCTGCGCGGTGGTTCGGAGTACGGTGAGGAGTGGCACCGCGCCGGCATGCGGGAGAACAAGCAGAATGTCTTCGACGATTTCATAGCGGTTCTCGGCAAGCTCAAGGCCGAGGGCTACCGGGTTGCCGCGTGGGGAAGGAGCAACGGCGGCCTTCTCGTCTCGGCGACGCTCACCCAGAGGCCCGACGTCATGGACGCGGCCATTATAGGCTATCCGGTCATCGATATGATGCGCTTCCATAAACTCTACATCGGCAGCGTGTGGGTTCCCGAATACGGCAACCCCGACGACCCGAAGGACAGGGAGTTCCTCCTCAAGTACAGCCCCTACCACAACATTGACCCAGACAAGAGCTACCCACCGACGCTCATTTACACCGGTCTTCACGATGACCGTGTCCACCCGGCTCACGCCCTAAAGTTCTTTGCCAGGATGAAGGAAGTCGACGCACCGGTATATCTTCGCGTTGAGACAAAGAGCGGCCATATGGGTGCGTCACCGAAAACGAGAGCGAGGGAATTGGCCGATCTGGTGGCTTTTGTTGTGAGGGTTCTGTGGCCCTGATCCCCTTTTTTGTCGCGAAAGATTCTTATATGGCGGGTGGGAATTAGTATCTGGGGCGGAGCCATGGATGTCCAGAGAATATCCACGGGCATCTCGGGACTGGACAGGATGCTGCACGGCGGCCTCATAGCGGGAAGGGTCTACTTGGTCAAGGGGGCCCCTGGCACAGGGAAGACCACTCTGGCCATGCACTTTGCCATGGCCGGTGTGGCCAACGGGGAGGACGTGCTGTACGTTACACTCGAAGAGCCCGCCGACAACATCAGGGTGGACATGACGAGGATGGGCTTCAACCTCAGGGATCCCCACTTCACGCTCATAGACGCGACACCCACGGTTGAGCGCTACGTGCTGATAAGCGACTTTTTTGAAACGTTCGCGGAAAACATAGAAAAAATGACCGACGCAATTAAAAAGCAGTTCCAGGAGAAGCGCTACTCCAGGATAGTCATCGACCCAATAACGATGCTCAAACTGACCGCCGCCAGGGAAATAGACTACAGGAGGGCGTTTCTGTCCTTCATAAAGACGATGATGCGGCTGAGAACCACGGTCTTGCTGACTTCCGAACTCGAAAAGACAGGCATAGAGGAGTACTTGGTCAGCGGTGTGATAGAGCTTAAGACCTTTGAACTCGGGGGAAGGCTTTCGAGGGGAGTGCGGATAACAAAGTTCAGGGGCAGCGGGTTTGACAGCGCCACCCGGCCCTACGAGATAACCTCCAGCGGCATTGTTGTATACCCCGACCGCACGATCTCTCTACCCTGACGCCTCGATCATCGCCATTATCTTTCTGTGCAGCTGTTTTATCAGCTCGCGCCTGTCCTCCATGAGAACCACATCGCTTGAGCCTATCACCTCAAGGTTGAATGCAAAGGGACTGGGAAGCTCGTTGTGCTCGATGACCACCCTTATCCTGCCCTCTTTAATCCAGCCCAGGAAGAGTTCGGCGGCCTCAACATCCATCTTGTCCTCCATTATCTCACGGTAGACCTCCTTGAGCAGCGGAAAGTCCGGATGGTTTTCCTTGAGAACCCTCAGCAGTGCCACTGCCATGACCTGCTGCCTCCCGAGGCGCTTGCTCCGGCCTATGTACCGCCTGAGAATCAGCAACCCACGGTTGGCGACGTGGCGGAAGCGCCTCTTCAGAAGCTCCGTGTTGTCGAGGGCCCTCTTGAGCGTCTCCCTCAGGTCTTCGATCTGGAAGAGCGCCCTTATCTCGTCCTCGCTCAGCTCGGCTTCTGGAGGAAGGAGGAGGGCAAAGCCGTTGTCGTTTATGGCCACCCCGACATTGCACTTCTTCCATTTGCTGACCTGGTATGCAAAGGCCCTGCTCAGGGCATCGTTCGCCCTCCTTCCGATGAGCGTATGAAAGAAGTACTCGTTCCTCCTTTCGCCTTTGACGATTTCGACCAGAACCGTCTCGTCGTCGGGCACCGTTGAGTACTTCGCCTGCTCGCGGAAGTAGGCGAGAATAGCCTTCGCGGCCCTCTCGTCTATCCCGTACTTTTTCATCAGGAAGCTCCTGGCGCGTTTGCTGTCCACAAGGGAGGAGACCTCCTTCCTGAAGCGCTGGATGTCGAGGGCCAGGTCGAAGCTCAGGGGGAGCATCTCCGAGAACCAGGCTGGAATAGTGGGCTTCGCACCCTCGCGCGGAATTACATAAATCTTGTTGCCCCTGCTCTTGACGAACTCGTAGGTTCTCCCCGCCAAAACGAAGATGTCGCCGGGCATCAACCTTTCGGCAAACTCTTCCTCGACCGTTCCGATCATCTGCTTGTCCATGGTGTAGACCCGAATCTTTGCCTCGTCCGGTATCGTGCCGACGTTCATGTAGTAGATCGCCCTTGTCATCTTGCCGCGCCTGCCGAATTTTCCGTCCTCAAGCCATATCTTCGCGTAGACCTTCCTCTCTTCGAGGCCGGCGTATTCTCCCGCCAAATACCTCAGCACGCTCATGAAGTCATCGAAGGACAAATCCCGGTACGGATACGCCCGCCTCACAAGCCTATATGCCTCCTCCACGTCCCACACCTGGTTGAGCGCCATTCCCAAAAGATGCTGGACGAGGACATCGAGGGGGTTCTTCGGTATCCTTATCCGGTCGAGCCTCCTGTTCCTCGCATTGTGAGCCAAAACGGTAACCTCGACGAGGTCGTCGCGGTCGAGGGCGAGGATTACTCCTTTGCTGACGTCGTGGAGCCTGTGGCCGGCCCTCCCTATGCGCTGCAAAGCCCTGTTGACGCTCTTTGGCGAACCGATGAGGACAACCAAATCTATTGTACCGATGTCAATGCCGAGCTCTAAGCTTGTTGAGCTGTTTTTTGAGACAAAACCGTTGACCACATAGCTCCCGGTTTCAGAATCGAGTATCCCATAGGCGTCGCCGATATAGACCTCCTCAATCGAGACTATTCTGTCAAAGAAAACATCACCCTCGGCTAGCACCCGGAGTTTTCTGATTTCGATGATAAGCTCGGACAGGCCTCTTTCCTGAGCGGTTTTCTCGTAGAAGTCGAGAAGTCTCACCAGGTTCCTTCTGCTGATCTCCCTCGTCCCCAGCTCGGCCTTAATGGGGTTGTACATCCCCATCTTTTGAAGCCGATACGAGCTTATTCCAAGAGCCTCCCGGATATTCCTGAGGCGTTCGCCAATCCCAGGGATCACGTCGGAGTTTGAGTAGCCACCCTCATCGAGCGTTTCCAGCCTTTTTAGCTCCTCCCTCCAGGGATCGAGGAGCTTTCCAAACCTCCGCAGATATTCCCCGCCCAGGATTGCAACCGTGTACGAAGTTCCTTCTTTCCTTATCTCCCTTCCCCTGAAGAACCCCCGTTCGTTGTAATATCTCCTCCTTATGGAAGCAACAATCCCAAGCTGAAGGAGAAGGTTTCGTATGCCCTCCGCGAACTCATGGTTGAACGTCGCGAACCCGGCAGAGTACACGCGGTTGCCGTCCTTCACATCAAGGTAGCCGTCCCCATCGAAGTATCCCGAGAGAAACTGGATCTTGTGCTCCCCGGGAAGGCGATAGAGCACCTCCGGAAACCTGCCGTTGGTGGATTTCTTACCTTCTCCCCCGACAAGCTCTCTAAACATGCGGAGTAGGACGCTGAAAGACAGTTCAAGGGAATAGGTGCTTTCGTTCTGTCTCCTAATGTTCCCCCCGATTCCCAGTTCTTCCTTTGCAAGCTGGGCGTATCGTTTGAGCATGCCCAGATCGCTGGAGAACAGGGTTAGGGTTCCTTCCTTCCATGAACCGTCGGCGAGCCAGAATCCGAGAAGCCTTGCCAGCTCGGGCGTGAACCTCTTCGGTAGCTCGTAGGAGTCCTTGTCGGAGGTTATCCTGCTTAGATCGTCTTCTTCGATGGACATATCGACTTCACGGAGGATTAACTTTAACCTTCCCCAGCTGAACGGGTACTCCCCTCTGAGTTGCCTGGCTAAATAGCTCTCATCCACTCCCAGTTTCCTGGCGAGGGATTTGATGGAACCAAATTTAGCCTGTACGTTCTTCTTGAGCTCCCTTAGAAATCCGACTTTGAGGTGAAGGTAGGCTGAATCGGGGAGAAAATCGAAGATGGGCACTTCCTCTTCAGGACTCGGCAGTCTCCTGAGAACCCCCACGTAGTCCCCGGGTTTAAGCTCTCTCGCCTCCACCCAGGTCAACCTTCCCCTCCTAACAGTCAGGAACTTGTGTCCAGGCGTTGCCTCGACTTCGAAACCCAGCCTTGTCCTCAGCTTAACGCCCCTAGAGTTGTATTTGATCCTGTGAACTCCACCGAATCCCACAAAGCTGCCTTCGGTACCGTTAACACCCACTATGGCTCTCGCATTTCTGAGGTCATCGATCCTCTGCATTCCATCTGGAGTTAGAATCCTCGAGTGTCCTGGGACGCAAACAACTGCCTTAAGCTCTCCCCTCTTGAGCTTCTCCTCGACGTCCAGACGAACCTCTCGCGAAAGACTTGAGTGATGAGC
Source organism: Thermococcus sp. M36 (assembly GCF_012027355.1). NCBI lineage: Archaea > Methanobacteriati > Methanobacteriota > Thermococci > Thermococcales > Thermococcaceae > Thermococcus > Thermococcus sp. M36. The sequence continues at coordinate 65,631 of NZ_SNUH01000002.1, read as the reverse complement.
TTCGATCAGCCCCTCAAACTCCGGATAGCGCTTTTTCAGGTTGTAGGCCACCCTCTCAGCACCGCTCCTCGTGTTGGTGAAGATGAGCGTTGTCCTGTGCTCCCTGATAAGCTCTGCCAGACGGCGGTACAGGGCGTTGCTCAGTGTCCCAGCGTCCGTGTAAACGAGGTCATCTACAACGCTCTCTACCCATATCTCCGTCTGCTTGGCGAAGCTGACGTCAACTATCAGGCCCGGCCTCGGCTTTCCATCGTCATCAAAGCCGAAGACGAACTTGGCGACCTCCTCAAGCGGATGAATCGTTGCGCTCAGTCCTATCCTCACGAACTCGTTCTCCGACCAGTGGGCGAGCCTCTCGACGCTCAGGGCAAGGTGACTTCCCCTCTTGTTCTCGGCTAAGGCGTGAACCTCGTCTATGATGAGGTATTTGACCGTCTTAAGCCTCTCGCGGAACTTGGGGGCGTTCAGGGCTATGGCGAGGCTCTCGGGAGTTGTGATCAGGATGTGCGGCGGCCTCTTCACCATCTTGCTCTTCTCGTAGCTTGAAGTATCGCTCGTCCTTATGCCAACCCTTATCTCGGGCAGCTCGTAGCCGAGTTCTTTGGCAACTTCCTTTATCTCGGCTAAAGGCCCCTCAAGGTTCCTCTTGATGTCGTTGTTCAAAGCCCTCAGCGGGGAGACGTAGAGCACGTAGATTTTATCCTCAAGCTTTCCAGCCTTCCCGAGGAGAATGAGCTCGTTTATGGCGGCGAGAAAAGCCGAAAGGGTCTTTCCGGAACCGGTTGGCGATGAGATAAGCACGTTCTCGCCCTTGTGGATTTCAATCACCGCGTAGCGCTGGGGAGGGGTGAAGGTACCAAACTTCCGCCTAAACCACTCCCTAACCGGCTCGCTCAGTATCTCGAATATCTCCTCATCGGTGTATTCCCTCTCGGCGTGGCGTATCCTTTCCTCGCTCATCGAAGTTGGTTCGGTTTTTCGATTTTTAAGCTATTCGGTTACCTTAACAAACTTTTTAAGTGTCAATTAAGAACTAGAATCGGTGGGACAATGGAATCCCTGAGGCGTGTCATAGAGGAGTTCAACAGACTTCACGGGAGCGAGGCCACGGCGAGGATATTGAAAGTTCGGGGAGATGAAGTTGTAATAGAGTTTTCCGGCTCCTTCTGTGCCACTTGCGGTCTGTACGACTACTTCGACGACATTAAATGGGAGGCGATGGACTTCGGTCTAGAAATTGAGCCTGTGGAGGTCTTAGAGGCTGAGGAAGATGAGTTCGAGCATGGCAGGTACGTTGTGAGGTACAGGATCGGAAAATCCCTCTCCCTTGAACTTCCGGATAAAGATTAAAAGCTTCCCATCGGAATCCCCAACATGAACCCGCTCCTCCTCGGTCTTGTCGTCATCTTCCTCTGGGACGGCTACTTTTTCTTCAATTACATAATTAGCCTTTTCCGTAATTACAGAATTCGAGAGTGGGAGCCGAGGGTTTCCGTAATAATCCCTGCCTACAACGAGGGCGAGAGGGTCCTCAAGGCGATCAACTCAGCCCTTGCACAGGATTATCCGGACTTCGAGGTCATAGTAATCGACGATGGGAGCGAGGACGACACCTTCGAGCTTGCATCGTCGGTAAAAGATCCCCGCCTAAAGGTTTACAGTAAGGAGCACGGCGGGAAGGCCAAAGCCTTGAACTTCGGACTCTCAAAGGCCAGTGGGGAGATTGTAGTCACAACCGACGCCGACAGTTATCTCGAACGAGATGCCGTTAAGGAGCTGGTGAGACGCTTTTACTCCAACGAAATTTTCGGTGTCGGCGGACAGGTTCGTGTCGCTGGGAGTTCCTTCTTAGAGATGGCGCAGGACGCGGAGCACCTCAGAATAGCCATGTTCCGCCGGGCAAAGGAGCTCGATGACCTGAGCGTCGCACCCGGGCCGGTTTCCGCCTTCAGGAGGGAAGCCCTTGAGAGGATCGGCGGCTTCGTTGAGGACATCGTCGAGGACTACGCCACTACAAAGGCGCTAAAGGCGTTTGGAGAGGTCGTCTATGCCCCAGGGGCAAGGGTCTGGACAGAGATGCCGAAGAGCATTAGTGTGCTCTGGCGCCAGAGGAAGCGCTGGTTCCTCGGCGACCTGAAGAACCTCGGCGGTGGCTTCACCAAGGACTGGGCCTTTTTGATTCTCGGGGATGTTGTGGCGTTTTTTGACGTGGTCGTCCCAATAGCCCTTCTTGCAACTGGGAACTTCTCCATCTTCGTCCTCTGGTGGCTCTTTGAGACCCTTACTATGCTCCTCCCAACGTTCTTCGAGGGGGGGAGGCTCGTAAACGCGCTCCTATTCCCAATAATCGTCTGGTTCTGGGCGGTTTTCTATCTCACCCTGCACTTGTACGGCTACGGAAAGCTTCTCGCGGGTAGGCTGTAGTGTTCCCCGTCCCCTGTTCCGGCATACTTCATTCGAAACCTTTTTAAGTGCCTGTCTCAGTACTACATACACTATATAGATTATGTAGAAACAAATAGACTATAGTGATGGGCGATGATCATTTTAGTGCTCCCGGCTGTATTCATGGCGTGGGCGATAGGGGCCAACGACAGTGCTAAGGCAGTCGGCACTGCAGTTGGTGCGGGCGTTATAGGGTTCAGGCGTGCCGTCCTGCTAATCGGTGTTTTTGTGATTCTCGGTGTGTTCCTTGGCGGTTCAGGTGTCTCAGGCACGGTTTCAGGGATGGCCGAGGGCATGAGCCCGGCCCAGGTAGGTCTCGTCCTCTTCAGCGCCGCCACAGCGGTGACACTCGCCAGTCTGTGGGGAAGGCCAATTTCAACTACGCAGTCAATAATCGGCGGCCTCGTCGGGGCCTCCCTCGCGCTGGGACTCCCCGTTGACTGGTGGACGGTTGTGAAGATAGCGTCCGCCTGGGTTCTCTCGCCCCTAGTTGCGGCACTCTTTGCAGTGGCAGTTTATAGAATTTACAACCCCCTGACGAAGAGGATAAAGTGCCTGCGCAACCTTGAGCTGGCCCAGAAGTGGCTCGTCTTCACGGCCGCTGCGTATTCCTCCTTCAACCTCGGGGCCAACGAGCTATCCAACGTGGCGGGCCTGCTTCAGAGCCTCGGGATCGACGGGCCCTTCAAGCTGGTTCTGGCCACGACACTTGCAATAGGAGCACTGACGTTCAGCTACAACGTCATGATGACTGTTGGGAGGGACATATCGCCCCTCGGGCCGACTTCAGCTTTCTCGTCCCAGTTTGGGGCTTCACTTGCCGTGAGCGCGGCCAACCTGCTCGGCCTCCCCGTCAGTTCTGGCCAGGCAATAGTCGGCGCGATAAGCGGCCTTGGACTCTACAAAGGGGAGACTGTCAATCTGAAGTTGCTCGTGGGGATAGTGCGCGGCTGGATTATCGCCCCAATCGCCGCCGGGGCACTCTCATACTTAATGATTACCCTTCTGGCTTAGACTTTTAAACCGGCCGCCCTACTCTCGGGGAGGTGTTGCGAGATGGTCGAGTTCAGGTTCGAGGTTAAAGCGCGAGACGCCGCTGGGAGGATAGGCAGGCTCACTGTAAACGGGAAGACGATAGAAACGCCGGCCATAATGCCGGTCATCAACCCGAAGCAACTTATAGTAACCCCAAAAGAGCTGAAGGAAATGGGCTTCGGGATGGTAATCACCAACTCTTACATCATCTACAAGACGCCGGAGCTTAGGGAGAAGGCTCTTGAAGTCGGAATCCACAGGCTCCTTGACTACGACGGCATAATAGAGGTCGATTCTGGTTCATTCCAGCTTATGCGCTACGGCGGTGTAGAGGTCACCAACAGCGAGATAGTGAAGTTCCAGCACGACATAGGCGTTGATATCGGCACTTTCCTCGACATACCGACGCCACCGGACACTCCCAGGGAGAAGGCGGAGGAAGATCTCCGAATAACTCTGGAGAGGGCAAAGGAGGCTGAGGAAATAAAGGAGATAGCCATGAACGCGGCCGTCCAGGGCTCGACCTATCCGGATCTGAGAACCCACGCCGCGAGAAAGCTAAGCGAGATGAACTTTGAGATTCACCCCGTTGGGGCAGTCGTCCCGCTCATGGAGAGCTACCGCTACAGAGACCTAGTTGATGTCGTTATCGCTTCAAAACAAGGGCTCAGGCCCGACAGGCCCGTCCATCTCTTCGGTGCCGGCCATCCGATGATATTTGCCCTCGCGGTGGCGATGGGGATAGACCTCTTCGATTCCGCGAGCTATGCCCTCTACGCAAAGGACGACCGCTACATGACGCCAGAGGGGACGAAGAGGCTTGAGGAGCTTGAGTACTTCCCGTGCTCCTGCCCCGTCTGCTCCCGCCACACTCCCCAGGAGCTTAGGGAGATGCCGAAGGAAGAGCGCACGAGACTTTTGGCGCTTCACAATCTCTGGGTCATTCGCGAAGAGCTCAACAGGGTTAAGCAGGCGGTTAAGGAGGGTACCCTCTGGGAGCTCGTGGACGAGAGGGCTAGGAGCCACCCGAAGATGTTCGCCGCCTACAAGAGGCTGTTGGAGTACAGGGACTACCTCGAGAAGAACGAGCCGATAACCAAGGCCTCCGCTTTCTTCAAGGTGAGCGAGGAATCTTTGAGGTGGCCGACTGCTGTGAGGGCTAAGGAGAGGGCAGAGCGCGTTAAGAGCAAGTTCCCTGAGACGATAGAACACCCGATATTCGGAGAGATACCCAGGTACCTCGGCTTGACCTACCCTTTTGCGCAGAGCGAGGGCGAGGAGGACTTCAGCATAAGGAAGCCCTCGAAGGGCGAGGCTAGAGAGTACATAATGGCTATAGCGGAGTATCAGTTCGGAGAAGGCGCTGGGGAAGCCTTCAAGGATGCCTTCGTCGAGCTTTCCCGGAAGACAGGAATGCCGAGGCAGATAAAGGCCAAGGGCAAACACCTCGCGACATTCAGGGCTGAAGACGGCCTCTTAACCCTCGGCATCGAGGGGGCGAAAAGGCTCCACGAGATACTGCCGTTCCCGAGGATGAGGGTCGTTGTTAACGATGATGCAGAACCCTTCGCGAGGCGCGGGAAGAACGTCTTCGCAAAGTTCGTGGTCGATGCAGACCCAAAGATAAGGCCCTACGACGAGGTTCTGGTGGTGAACGAGAGGGACGAGCTTTTGGCCACAGGACAGACACTTTTAAACGGCGAGGAGCTGAAGGTCTTCCGGAGCGGTCTAGCCGTGAAGGTTCGCAGGGGCGTTGAGAAGTAGAAAATTTTATAACTCCCCTCCCTTCTCCTATTTCGGGCGGGCCCGTGGTCTAGATGGTCATGACGCCACCCTTACAAGGTGGAGGTCCGGGGTTCGAATCCCCGCGGGCCCACCAGTACAAACTTCGCCTGCGCGAAGTTTGATCAAGGTTTGCATGTCACTCTTGGAAATTCTCAGTTTTAAGAGGGGTTTAATCTTTCACTTGCCAGTTCTGTATGGTTTCGCAATTAATACAACGCCCTTCGGGCGTTAAAATGAAAGCGAAACCGGTTTTAACCCCCGGTTTTTGAGTTAAACCCGCTGTAAACTTTCAGTTTCAGAGGGACATGCGGGCTCTTTCTGGCCAGTTTTGGTGGAAGTTTACTCTTTGGTCAAACTTTGCCCCACAAAGTTCTGCCGATGGGGTTAAAAAGCCCGGAACCTTTCATCTCCCGGTGGTGAGCGTGAAAATCCACTACGAGTGCTTTGCCTGCGCCGCGAATCAGTGCCAGAAGATAGTCGAGATGGGCACGAACGACCTGGAGCTCAGAAAGAGGGGCGTCATCGAGGCGGCGAGGCTGATGGCGAGGATAAACGAGGACTCAATCCCCGCGATTTTTGGGAGCGAGGTCTTTCTCGGCGTTTACAAAGTTATAGGCAACGACGACCCGTTCAGGGAGTACAAAGAGCTCTCGAACAGGCTCGCCGAAAGGATAGTTTCCGACCTTGAGGGGGAGGATATAGACCTGAAGACGGCCCTAAAGCTCGCCATAATCGGCAACGTGATAGACTTCGCCGTCGGCTACTCGCCGGAGAGAATTGAGGAAGACGTCAAAGCGATGCTCAACGAGGAGCTCTACGTTGACCATTCCGATGAGCTGTTTGAGAGGCTGGGGAAAGCGAAAACCCTCCTCTACATCACTGACAACTGCGGCGAGATTTACTTCGACAGGCTCTTCATCAAGGCGCTCAAAAAGTCCTTCTCCCACCTTAAAATTTACGTGGCAGGCAAAGAAGGACCGATTATAAACGACGCGACCGTAGGAGACCTCAAAAGGACAGGCTTTGAGGAGTTCGCTAAGGTCATCTCGACTGGCACGAGGATAGTCGGCGTTCCTTTTGATAGAGTCTCGGAGGAGTTCAGGGAGGTCTTTGAAAGAGCGGATATTATAATTGCCAAGGGACAGGGCAACTTCGAGACGCTGAGCGAGATAAAGGATGGAAGGGTGTTCTACCTGCTCAAGGCGAAGTGCCGGCCGATAGCGAGAGAGCTGGGAGTTCCGCAGGGGAGTATGGTGTGTCTGAGGGTATAACTAGCACCCCGATAGTATACTATCACCCCGGTAGTTAAAGGGTTGCAGGGGAGGGATCACCCGGATTTGCGAAGGGCTTTCACAGGGGAAGGAAAGGTTTAAATAGTTCAATCTGGATTATCATAATCATGTGTGAACAATTTGTAAACAGGAAGAGGGAACTGCAGGCATTAAGGGAAGCTTACCAGAGTAGCAGGAAAGAGCTCATAATCGTTTATGGGAGAAGAAGAGTTGGTAAGACTGCCCTCGTTAAGAAGTCGGTGAAGGGTATTCCCCACATATACTTTTTTGCTGAGGAAACTCTTGAGAAGGAAAACCTCAGGATGTTTCAGTCCCTCGTCGCCAAAGCCCTTAAGAATCCTCTGATAGCAAAGGCAGAACTGTCCTGGGAGGAAGTCTTCGAGCTACTCGAAGACTCGGGAGTTGTGGTCATAATAGACGAGTTCCCGAACCTTCTGAGAGCAAACAAAGGACTCCTCTCAAAGTTCCAGAAGATATGGGACTCTTCAAGAAAACTCAAGCTCGTCCTAACTGGCTCTGCCATAAGCGTGATGGAAAGTCATGTTTTGGGTTACAAAAGTCCCCTCTACGGGAGGAGGACCCTCTCGATAAAACTCGAACCGCTGAGCTTCCTCCATCTGAAGGAGTTCTTCCCCGAGAAAAGCTGGGAAGATCTTGTCAGGATATACGGGATAACTGATGGCATACCGGCATACATTAAAGAAGTCCAGTTCAGGCTGAGGGCCGGCGAAGGGCTTGAAGAGGTTTTTCAGCCAAACAAACCGCTGTTCGATGAGGCGGAGTTCCTTCTCCGGAGCGAGCTTAGGGAGCCTGCCCGCTACTTCGCGATACTGAAGGCGATAGCCTTTGGAAAGACGAAGTTCGGCGAGATAGTGAACTTTACGGGCCTTCCAAGCTCGACGGTTTCCCAGTACTTGAGCAACCTCCAGACGCTCCACATCGTTGAGGAGAGGCACCCTATTGGAGAGCCAGAGCGGAGGAGAAACGCCCGCTACTACCTGAGCGACCTATACTTCAACTTCTGGTTCCGCTTTGTCTACCCGAACCGCTCCCAGCTCCTAGACTTCGGCTACATCGAAAACTTTGAAGAGGAGTACAACCACTACCTCGGCTTTGTCTTTGAAAAGGTGGCGGGTGATTTTCTCAAGGAATTGAACCGTGCCGGGAAACTCCCGTTTAGGTTCACGAAAATTGGCGGCTGGTGGAAGAAAAACGAGGAGATCGACCTTCTCGCCATTAACGAGCGGGAGAAAAAGGCCCTTTTCATTGAGGTGAAGTGGAAGGAGCTGAGTGAGAGGGAAGCGAGGGGAGTTTTGAGGGACTTGGAGAGGAAGGCGGAGCTTGTAGGGCTTGAAGGATGGGAGAAATGGTACGGGATAGTTGCAAAAGGCCTGAAGGGTAAAAAGGAGCTCCGCAGTGGGGGATGGCTCGCCTGTGACTTGGGGGACTTTAATGAAGTTGGGGAATACATGTGATGGTCCAATCCCTACAGAAAACCATTTTAGGGTGTTGTGCACATACTTTAACTGGAAAGTACAGAAAACTGACCTACAAGGGTGAAAATGTAGGAATGGCGAGCATTTTCAACGAACCGTATCAGATGGGGTGGATGGAGGATGTGGATAATTGAATTTCCTAAGGGGAGATCAGCAGTGAAAACCGTGGGAGTGGATCTCGGTTGCAGCGCAGTAGGAGCAGTCACAGGCACGCTCTCGGCATACTCCTTGCTGGCAGGAATGTCTCAATCCACACTCACAGTGGATATTCAAAATATAACGTCAAGCGCCACGATCTCAATAAGCGGAACGTCAATTAATGTGGGGTAAAATAAGGTGACATGCAAATGTATGGGCCATATGAAAAGGAAATTGGCGGGGTAGAAAGAGGCCATATACGGAGAAAGACAAAAGAAGAAAAAAAGTATCACGACGCGCTTGATGAGCATCTCCCACACTTTCACGACGACTATGCGTTGTTTCGAAAGATCGTTAAAGCAATATACCCCGAAGCCAAAGAGACGGACATTCAAAAATACGGCGTCATAATCTCTTCAGATGGAAGGCGCGGCAAGGGGTTTGGGATCTGGATAGAAGGATATGGAAAACATGCCGAAGAGGTGCCAGCATGGGAATATCCAAAACTCTCGCTGTTTTACCGTCTACTGACCGCACTAACAGCAATGAAGCACAATCTCGACATAGAAAACGCGTACAGAGCATTATCGGTCGAGCTTCCAAAGAGATTAGGGCACAGGGTCCCAAAACCTGAGGAAATACAAGAGGTCGAAAAAACCATAAACAAACTCGTTCGGGAAGGGATGCTCCCCGAAAGAGCAAAGGAGGATGTTATCGATCTGGCAAAGGAGCTCTCCCAGATCGTTTACGAAGCATTCCCAAATAAGGAATCGGTTCTAGAACACAGAGAGAGGATAAAAAAGCAAATCAGAAGGGATGAAAGCTGGGGAGTAAAAGATAAAGGTCTCGGTGATTACTGGTACGAAGTTGTTCTTGAGGACGTACTAAAGAAGCACAGCAAAAACATCGCCGAAATAATGAGAAGAGAAGCAGCACAGCAGCCCACACCAACTACAGTGCCTACCAAAACTATCACGCAGAAGATTCCCTCCGAGGTGGAGGAAGCGTTCAAGACGTTGAAGGGCATGGGAGTAGATCTGAAGTTAGAGACGGGAAACGTGGCGGAGAGGAAGGCGAAGATATACGCGTGGATGGTGCAGAACGGGTTAATACATGTGGAGCAGGAAGAGGAGAAGGTAAGGATCGTTCCGACGAAGAAAATGCATCAGTTGATTGCGAAGCACGGGAAGGCAGCAGGGGCAATACTGAAGTGGGCAGCGGAGGAAGGAGTAGGATTAGAACACGTTGAACCGGTGGGCAGGATCGTTTCTGCGCTGGAAGAGTTAAGGCAGGAGACAAAACGAGAGAACACCAAGCTCGCGGAGGCTCTCTGGCGGGTCATGAAGCGGAAGACGGCGGTAAAAGAGCTCAACCTCCTCGTTTCTGGATTGATCTCACCCAAAGACCTCTCACAGCTCTGGGGCATTGATTTCAGAGAACTCCTGAAGAACGAGAAACTTCGGAGTGCTCTCCTCACGGCAGTTGAGGGGGCAGAGAAGAGCGGACTAGCTTCACCGGAGGTTCCAGCCGAGTGGGTTCCCTTCCTTGAGAAGCTGAAAGCGAATTCCATCACCGAGAAAGACCTGAGGAGTGCTCTCAACCTCGCAACCGTCGGGAGAATGACCTTTTCCGCCCTTGAGTCCGTGGCAATAAGAGGCCTGCCCACAGAGGCCGAGGAGATAGAGAAGCTTCTCCTCGGGGTGCTGAAGAAGACCCCTGACTTCCTGCCCTTCGATGCTGAAGTTACCGAGGAGCTTGAGGAGGAACTCAGGGAGCTCGCCACAGTTCTAGCCCTGATGAAGGACGAATCTTACATCGAGAGGCTTGAGGAGAATATAGCCCCAATAATCGAGAAGATTCCGGAGACGAGGAAGGTGGGCCTTTTCAGGAGGGATTCGCCGAGGAGGAAGGTCGAGGACTTCGTAGCAGTCCTGATGTCAGGAAAGCTCACGGGAGAAGAGGCCGAGGAGAAGGCGGAGGAGCTGAGGGACTACCTCAGAGAATACCTGAGCGAGGAGGAAATCGCGGAACTAATCGAGGTCATAACCCTTCCCTTCACCGCAAAGGCTCTCTTAGAGACCTACGAAACGGCGGAGGATTTCCTCTTCGCCTACGCCCATGCGAGGGCCGCCCGCTATCTCACAATAGAGGGCCACCTCATGGAGGCCCTCAAAGGGGGAAGCTATGAAGGCCTGCACGACAGCCTTGTGAGGACGCTTGCTTCAATGCCCTCGCTAAGACCAAGAAGGGTAACGTTGATAGGCCTTGGAAAGACGAGGAAACTTCTTGAAGGCCTCTAAACTTTTACATTTCTCCGGTTTGTGCAGTTAGGACAATATACTGCACAAAAATCCTGAATTTTGTGCACTGTACTGCACAATCTCGTAGAAAGGCTTAGTAGTTGCAACACGATTAGACTAATTATGGTGCAACAATTCACTCTAAGTGAGTCTTTTCTCCCCCTTAGGGAACTTCCAGTTCTTCGTTATCTTCGTCACGTTCCGGACGAGGGCCTTCTCCCCTGGGTTCTTCTCGACGAGCTTTTCGAGGAAGCTTATCAGCTCGTCGTAGGTCTTCCTCTCGATCGGGAAGGGCACCCTGTCTTTGCCACCAACCGCGTAGGTGAACTTGAAGGGATCTGGTGGATGCGTTACCGGGTCCTTCCACGACGGATGGACATCGTAAACAAGCTCCAGAACGAGCGATAGAGCCCTCAGCGTGCTTGGACCGAGGCCCTTCAGGAGGAGAAGCTCTTCGTAGTTATTCACACTCAGCTCGCGGGCGAACTCAAGGGCTCTCTTGTTAAGCTCCAGCTTGCCTAGGCTTTCGTACTTCTGAATAAGGGTCTTCTCATCCACATCGCGGGGCTTGTAATAAACCAGCGGTCGGTAGCCCCTCGCTATGGCCTTGAGGCTCTCAAGCTCGCGCTCTATCTTCGCGGGCTTTTCCTGGATGATATCGAGGAGCGTCTTCTGGTATTCCCTGGCCTCGTTCGAGACAGTGTTCAGCGCGAACTCCCTCTTTAAACCTGCAATCCCCTTGTGAGGGTCGAGTGTGAAAACCTCTGCATCAAACCAGTGGAAGCGCCTCGCCATCCTCTCGGCCTCGTTCATACCCTGCTGTATCACTGCCCAGTTGCCTTCTTCGTCTAGGAAGAAGACGTGGTGGTACAGCTGGTAGCCCGTCTGGAGGGCAACGGTATCGACCTTTGCCACGAGCCTGGACGTTCTGACGTATGGAGTCGGGTCGAGGTCGTAGATCTCGGCTATGGTTTTCAGTTCCTCCGGTGTTGCCCTGCTCTTCTTGCCCTTTCCGCCAGCGGCCTTAACGCCCAGCTCCTCCCGCCAGAGGGCGTCCTTTATCATCCCGGCCGTTACCGTCGTACTCCCAGATGAGTCCCAGTCCATGCCGATGACGTTGTTAAAGGCCTGAAACCACACCGGGTCTGAGAGCCTCTCTAAGAGACCTTTAGTCCCGTACTCCTCGATGGCGAGAATCAGGACTAAGCGCGTCAGCTTCCTCATCCTCTGGGCGAGCCATGGCGGAACGTGGCCACCGTGGAGGGGTAAATCAGCGACGTTCCTCATCAGGGTTATATCGTCACTCAAGGTTTTAACCCTTGTTCCGGAAAATCCTCATGTGAGGGCCAGGTGAGATGCATAATCATCGGTTTAACCTGGCAGTAAAACAAGGAAAGCCTTTTTATCCTCTACCTCGATTTTCGTCTGCAGGTTTAATACTGAAGGAGGTCGCGGTAATGGGAGTTGAAAAGGTTCCGAAGTACGACATCCCCACGATTAAGGTCGATTACGTTTTTATTGAGCTCGACAAGATGAAGCCCCACGAGCAGCTCGTCCAGAAGGAGCTCGAGGCATTCATCGAGAGCGTTACCGGCTCCGGCCTCTTCTGGAAGCCAATGCTCCTCGCGAAGGTCCCGGGTGAGGACATGTACCTCATCGTTGACGGCCACCACCGCTGGGCCGGCCTTCAGAAGCTCGGCGCCAAGAGAGCTCCATCGGTTATACTCGACTACTTCAGCGACGACGTGAAGGTCTACACCTGGTACCCGGCCTTCAAGGGCAGCCTTGAGGAGGTTCTTGAGAGGCTCAAGGCTGAGGGTCTCGAGGTCATCGAGGATCCAGAGGCCGAGGAGAAGGCCGAGAAGGGCGAGATAGCATTCGCCCTCGTCGGCGAGAAGAGCTTTGCCATCCCCGGCGGCCTTGAGGAGCAGAAGAAGGTCAGCAAGGTTCTCGACGAGATGAGCGTTGAGGGCAGGATAGAGCTCATCTACTACGGCCTCAAGGAGGATGCCAGGGAAGATATGGCCAAGGGTGAGATTGACTACGTCTTCATCAGGAAGGCCCCAAGCAAGGAAGAGGTCATGGAGCTCGTCAAGCGCGGCGAGGTCTACTCCCCGAAGACCACCAGGCACGTCCTGCCCTTCAACCCGGACAAGATAGACGTCAAGCTCGAGGAGCTGTTCTGAAGGTTTTTAACCCCCTCTTTCCTACTTTCTCCGCCGATGAAGAAGGATCAACCGGCTGAGACCGCGCTTCACGCGGCGCCGTGATGAACAGTCCAGGAGGCTGAGGCATGCTTAAGGGATTGATATTCGACGTTGACGAGACCCTCGTCTACTACGAGGGCTACGACCACAGGGAATGGTACGAGGGCTGGGTTCTGCCCGAGCTGAGGAGGCATGGTATTGACCTCGACTACGAGACCTACCGGAGAACTGTGAGGGGAGACCTGCCCAGGAGTTACGTGGAGCGCTTTGGGATAGACCACGTGGAGTTCTGGAAAATCGTGGATGAGGTGAACCTCCGCTATCGGAGGGAAATGGCGCGGCTCGGCAGGATAAAGCCGTTCCCCGATGTTGGTGCTCTGGGAAAACTGAAAAAGATGGGCATGAAGCTCGCAGCCGTGAGCAACGCTTCCCAGGAGTGCACAGAGTTCGTTCTTGGCCTTTTTGGCTTGAGGAAATACTTTGAGGTTGTCTATGGGAAGGACTACTCTAATCTGGATGGCGTCAAGCCCAGTCCATATCTTGTTGAGAAAGCCCTAAACGCGCTCGGTCTGAAACCCGAAGAGGCGATGATGGTAGGCGACAGTTATCACGACGTACTCGCAGGAAAGCGCGCTGGAATGAAGGTCGTTAATGTGACGCGCTTCGGAAAAATCGAGGGTGCTGACTACTACGTGAAGGATCTCTGGGAGCTTGTGGAGCTGGTAAAAAAGATGGGAGTTCACTCCCCGTAGAACTCTTTCTCAAAGACGTCTATGCCGACCTCAAGGCCATCCAGCCAGTTGAGAGACTTGTCAACGTTCTCGTTCCCGAATATCCCCCGGCCTGCGGTGCCAAGCTGGAGTGAGTTTTCTTCCCTTTTTCCCTGCAGTGGTAAGGCTTATATAGTCCCGAAGGGTATATTATTCCGTCGGCTTTACCTCACTGAGTAACATCGCGGTGATGGTTTATGAGGTCGGTAATTGCCCTTTCTCTGCTCCTGCTCGTTCTTCTGGCACCATTAGCGGGAGCCGAGGAATGGTCTCCAATAGACGTCATCAAGTTCCAGGGAGTTCAGAACCCCGAACTGGTTCTCCGCCGGATAGCCAAGGGTGAATACGATATCGGGCTCTTCTCCCTTCCGGCCGATGAATACCGGCGTCTGGATAAAGACCTCCTCAAAAACCTCGAACTCTACAAGACCGTCGTCTCCTACAACGAGCTGACCTTCAACACCTACCATGACCCGGACAAGGATGCCCCTATCGTCACCCTGGGGAACGAGACCTACTTCAATCCCTTCGCCATCATGGAAGTTAGGTTTGCAATGAACTACCTCATAAGCAGGGATTACGTCGTGCAGAATGTATACCAAAATGGCGGCGCCCCGATGTTCGGCTGCATCAGGCCCAGTCACCCGGCCAGCAAGTACTTCGAAGCGGTTTATACTGCTTTAAACCTCACAGGGGGCGGAAATGAGGGGCTGGCCCTCAAGATGATAGACGAGGCCATGGGCGAAGCCGCCGAGCAGGTTGCCAAGTACGGTCACGTTCTGGAGAGGAGAGCCGACGGCTTCTGGTACTTCGACGGCAGACCGGTCACTATCAAGTTCGTCATCCGTATCGAGGACGAGAGGAAAGAGATAGGAATGTATGTCTCAAAGCAGCTCCAGAAGGCCGGCTTCGCCGTTGAGGAGCTTTTCTGGGACAGGCAAAAGGCCGGTCAGGTCGTCTTCGCCAAGCCGCCGAGCAACTACGAGTGGAATATCTACACTGGCGGCTGGCTCATTAGAGGGAGTCCCAGTCTCTGGATCGACGACTACGCCGCCTGGTTTTACTCGGCCTGGTACGGTTACCTCCCGGGAGCGATAGAGCCTAAGCACAGGAACACTGTAACTGTCTTGGAATTCCTCAATGAAGTCGGCAACGGCAACGCCAACGCCGGTCTCCGCGCCATCGGTGCGGCTTACTACCAGAACACCTCGGAACTCGGGGAGATGCTCAACTGGACGGAAGAAGAGCTGACAAAACTTCTCACCAACCTCAGCCTTGAGGTCAACGGCAGGAGCTACACCATCAACAACGCTGACCAGTACTGGGATCTCCAGAAAATAGCTATGGGCATCGGAATAATGGAGAGTGCCAGGGTCTTCCTTGTCGAGGAGTGGGAGCTCTCGCCTGTGAACAGGGAGAGAGTTACCGACATAGTCTCTGATCCGGCCACCGGAATCCTCAACCGCTGGAGCGTCCTGAACGCAAAGACACCTGACGGAGTGCTCAAGGTGGCCTACTTCATCCCGACCTGCGGGGGGTTTTGTCTTCCATTCAATCCGGTTAGTGGTTTTGATACTCACGTCTTCCCAGCCAACCTGTGGGGCCTCGTTCACGACCCAGGAGGGTTCGTCGGCCCCGACGGCCTCTACACCCCGTACAGGTGCAGGTGGGAGATTGAGAGGGGTGAGTTCACAGTTCCGGGCGATGCGGTTATCTACAACCAGACCCAGGGCTGGATAGCGGCCCACGCCGGTGAAAGTGCTAAGGTCAAGGTCAGGGTCACCTGCGACTTTGGCCGGTGGCACGATGGCGTCAAGATGAGAACTGCAGACCTCAAGTATTACATCGCGTTCCTCTACACCTGGGCTTACAAGGACGGTGCCGACGACCCGTACTACGACGGGGCCCTTTCAGACACCGCGGCATCGCTCAGGAATATCCTCGGCTTCCAGTTCACCAACGACAGTTACATAGTCTATGGCAGCTACGCCCACCCGTTCGCCGACGACGTCACCGCAAAGGCCTACGTATTCTATCCCGACCTCCCGTGGGAGCTCTACTATGCCATGGGCGAGCTCGTGACCAATTCGAGCGCCTATGATACCAAAACGAAGTACTCCTTCAGCGAGAGCGGTCGCGGTGTGGAGTGCCTCAACCTCCTTTCTAAGGAGTACGTTGCTGATCTGAGAAAGGTTCTGATGGTTCTAAGGGATAAAAATGCCGTTCCCGCCGCGATTACTGAGGATGTGGGCGATCCGAGAGAGGGCTACACCAGAGCAATCGAGTGGATTGATGCCAAGGGCCATGCGGTAATAAGCAACGGGCCGTTCTACATTGAAAAATACGAGCCGGAGAACCTGTTCTTGGAATTGAGGGCATTCCAGGGAGCATCGCCGGTCACTCCTTCAGACTCGACCCCCACGACGTCCCAGGTCTCGACTTCATCCTCTCAAAGCGAGTCCCCACCACCAACTAACGGGTCGGATGACCACCAAACGGCCACCAACACCTCGCTCATCTATGCAATTGGCCTGGCGGGCCTTTTGATACTGGTGCTGGTGCTCCTCATGGGCTGGAAAAGATGAAGCCTGAGAGGCAACATAGCTAGTTGACTTTCCTATCTTTTTCAGATTCAAAACTAAGAGGAAAAGAAGGCTTAAACTCCAAACCCCTCCTCAATGTAGGCCCTTATCAGCTCCTTCGTGGCGAACATGCCCTTGATGTGCGTCCTCTCCATGCCGTGGCTTGCATGGACCCCCTGGCCGATGAGGGCTACCCTGACGTCCCAGCCAGCCCTGACAGCTGCACTCCCGTCGGAACCGTAATAAGGGAAGACATCGACCACGTGCGGGATATTCCTCTTTTCGGCAAGCTCAATGAGCTTCGTCGTCATCTCGTAGTCGTAAGGGCCGCTCGAGTCTTTGGCCGCTATCGATACAGCTGTCTCCTTGCCGGCGACACCATCGCCAACGACACCCATGTCAACGACGAGGAGCTCCCTCATGCTCGGTGGATAGCCGCTCGAACCTCCATGTCCGACCTCCTCGTAGGGCGAGAAGAAGAAAGCCACCGGGAGCTTTTCCAGAGTTTCAGCACCGAGGTCGAGCATCAGGTCAATGAGGACTGCAACGCTCGCCTTGTCGTCGAGGAAGTGGGCCTTGACAAAGCCGTTAACGTACTCAAACTTCGGGTCGAAGGCTATGAAGTCCCCGGGCCTTATGCCGAGCTTCTCCGTGTCCTCTTTCTTCTCAACGAGCTCGTCCAGGCGGATGTACATATTCTCCTCTTTCCTCTCCTTCTTACCGGCCTCCTTGTTCACGTGGACGCTCGGGTTCTTGAGGAGGAGCGTTCCGCGGTAGCGCTTGCCCGACCGGGTGATTATCGTGCAGTACTCGCCCTCGAAGGCAGGCAGGTGGAGGCCGCCAATCCTCGTGAAGGTAAGGTGCCCGTCGGGCAGGATTCCCCTTACCATTGCACCGAGGGTGTCAACGTGAGCCGCTATTACCAGCTTTGGCTTGGGGTGGTTGCCCGCCACAAGCGCCCCTTTGTTCGTGTAGTACGTTTTAATTCCGTTCTCGTTTAGGAGTTGGGCGATGTAGGCTGTAACCTCCTTCGTGTATCCTGTCGGGGAAGGAATCTCAAGGATTTTCCTCAGAATTTCAACGATGCGCTCCATGTGGATCACCGTTAAGAAATCGCTCGAAGGTTTGAAAAGGGCATCGGTTTCATGCCCCTAAGGCTTTGATGGCCATGAAGAAAAGAAGGGTTATGAGCGTCAGTACCACCGTGACGCCTATTCCCTCCCCGGCCTTCAGCTTGTAGTGGGCCAAGACTACGTTGGCCATTATGGCCGGGGGCATCGAGGCCTCGACGAGGACGGCGTAGTATATGTCTCCGGCCCCCCTCAGCGTCAGGAGGACGAAGAGGAAGGGAATCACGCTCCTGAAGAGACCGACTTCAGCCAGATGCCTCAGTCTGAACTCGCGGAGGTTTATTATCGAGCCGAAGTAGACCAGCAGGAGAGGTATACTCCACCAGCCTATTGATTTCGCCGGTTCGAGGAGCCAGGAGGGCAGTTTGACTCTCGCCAGGACTATGAAGAGGGCCAGAAGGTTTGCCGCCGTCGGAGGAAACTTGAGGGCTTTGACGAGGCTGTCCTTGATTGACGCCTTTCCGCTCGAGTAGTGGGCCGCTATAAAAGTCACCAGCGGGAGAACGATGAGGCTGTTGGTGGTCGAGTAGAGTATTGCAGGGGTTATGTCGTCGAGAAAAAGGCTCGCTATGGGGAAGCCCATCGCCGCGGTGTTTGGGTAGGTCGAGAGTATCATGAGCGCCCCGCGCCAGTCCTCGTCTTTAACGAAATGCCGCGTGTAGAGGTACGAGAGGCCCAGACTGAGGGCAATGATGAGGAGGACATAGATGAAAACTAGCTTTATGCTCAGGAGGTAGCCCAGGTCCTTGCTCGCGACGTTGCCGAAGACGAAGAGCGTCAGGAGAATGCGGGTGGAGAAGAGGTTGAGCCAATAGAATGGCCTCTCGTCCTTAATTAAGCGCTTCAGGACGTATCCGAGGGCTATGAGGGCGAGCATCTGATAGACATCCATACTAAAAGCTCGGACTTAGCGTTTAAAAGTATGTCGAACATAAAAATGGAAGGGGTTGGGGCGAAGGAACGAACAAAAATAAAAACAGAGCGGGACTACTCTTTCCTTCCTTTGTGCAATGGCCACCAGGCCTTTTCTCCGAAGAGCGCCATCGTGGCCGGCCCTATGAAGTAGACGGCTGCAGTGGCCGTCAGCAGGACTCCAACGGCCAGGGCGAAGCCTATCTCCCTGATGCCCCAGGTCGCCCCAGTCATCAGCGAGCCGTAGGTCACCGCCAGCACCGCCGCGAGGCCGACGACGAGGGTGTCCATCGTTCCAGCAGCGACCACCAGCGCGTCCCTCGCGCTCCTGCGCTCGAACTCGTCCCTTGCTTTGACGAGATAGAAGCTATTGTAGTCTATGCCAACGCCCATGAGCACCACGAAGACCATCATGGGCAGGAACCACATGACCTGCTGGCCAAAGACCCTCTCGAAGAGCCAGCTGGAGACCGTTATGCTGAGGAGCACGCCGACTGCTATGGTGCCTATGGTGGTTATAACCGCTGGCAGTCCCTTGAGGGTCGGTATCAACGAGAGGAACATCAGCAGCAGTGCCACCGGGAAGATCCTGTGCCAGAAGACGTCGTTGATAAGGTCACTGAGGTCGAGGGCTAAAGCGGTATTGCCTCCGACCATTCCGGACTTTATTGCCCCTGACTCTTCCTCGCCCTTCACTATCACCCTTATCTCCCTCACCATGTCCTTGGAGCGGTCATCGGTGGCCTCGTACTTCCCGGTTACTTGAATCAGCACTTTGGTGCCGTCCCTGGACAGATAGCGGTCGCCGCCAATGGACTTCAGCTCCTTCACACTGACGTTCACGGGCCTCCCGTAGGGCTGGGTCACGGTGTAGACGTACTCGACGCCTTCCACCTTTGAAATACTCTCGGCCAGGGATTTGATGGTCTGGAGGTCTCCATCACTCAGCGGGTGGCCGAGGTCTATGACCACGTAGGTCGGTGATGTGACGCCCGCGCCAACAGTGCTCTCGCTGAGCTGGAGGAAGCGGTAGGTCTCGCTGTCCTTGGGGATGAAGAGCTTTATGTCGTGGGTGCCGCTGAAGTTGGCAAAATTGTAAGCTGCTGGGACGGCCAGGAGGAGCGCCACGAGCACAACAGCCTTGGCGTGCTTAACGGCCCACTCCGCTATTCTGCTCCTCTCGTGAAGGTTTACGTTGCTGAGGTGGTGCTCGATGTGCTTTGGCCACCAGAAGGCCGGTTTGTCCCCTATGAGAACCGTTATCGCCGGAATAAAGGTCAGACTGGCGAGGAGGACTATGACGACGGCGAGGGGTGCTATGATGCCCATTGTCTTGAATATCGGGAACTCCCAGGCAAGGACAAAGCTTGCGAAGGCTATGATGTCCGTTGAAGCACTGGCCAGAACAGCGTCCTTTGCCCTCTTCAACGCCTCACTCGCCGCTTTCTCGTGGTCGTAGCCCTCAGCCAGGTACTCCCTAAAGCGGTGCAGGTAGTATGTAGAGTAATCTATCCCCAGTCCGAGCGCCGTTGTGACGGTCAGCATCTGGGCCCAGCTCCCGACGTCGAGGTAGTCTCCCTTCGCGAGCAGGTATAGTATCCCTAGCGCGGTGAGGGTTGCAGTTGCCACGCCGGTGAAGGGGAGGAGCGTCGCCAGTAGAGCCGCACCCATGAGTACCAGGAGCACGAGCAGTGCCCCCGCTATGCTGAACTTGGTGGTCTTGTCGTTGTCCTCCTTGCCGTACTTGATGGCCTCGTAGGTCTGGATGGGGGTTCCGGTGACGTAGGCCTTAACCTCCGGTGAGACCTTCCCAAACTCCCTCAGCGCGACCTCCTTGACCTTCAGTGAGCTCTCGTACTGCGCTTTGCTCTGCTTCTCCAGGTCGCTGACTCCCTCGAGACCCTTGGGGACGAAGAGTATCATCATCGTCCTGTTGTCCGGGCTCTTGAGCATGCCGATGTAACTCTCTGCGAGGCTGTAAATGGATGGGTAGACCTGCTCTTCAATGGGCTTGACGTCCTCCCTGGTAATTGCTCCTGGATCGTCCCTGAATTTGAAAGCGATCTCCACAAGCCTGGTCGCGTTGATGTGGAGCGGAACTCCGAGGTCAATCTCCCTGATGAGTTTCTCGACGAACTTAACGGCCTCCTCCCTGACCAGGGCCTCAATCCGGGAGTCGCTCATCGGGTAGTCCCTGGCAACGGTCAGCATTATCTCCCTCAGCGTCTCCTTCACTTCCTCGGGTGCGCTGACGCTGGCGAGCTTCTCATCAACGCCCTGTTCGAACAGGGTGTAGGCTATCTCCTCCCGACTCTTGCCGGCGTAAACCCCGTCCACAACTTTGCCGAGGTCTATCGGAACGTCTCCGGCCAGGCTCGTGATTATCTCCTTGACGGTCTCTTTAACGCCCCTGCCTTTCCCCAGCTCCTCGGGGTTCTTGAGGACGGTATCAACGATGGTTTCAGCAACCTTCTCGCTTCCAACCTCCTCAGCGGTCTCCTGGATTAAAAGCTCCCTCGCAATCGGGGCGACGTTCCCGTTGGAGTCGTAGATCTCTCTAATAACGCTCTCTGGAAGCTCGACGCCCTTTTCCTTAAGAATCTCCGCGAGCAGGGAGACTGTGCCCTTCTTCAGCAGGGCAGGGTTCTTGGTCAGAACGCCGGTGGCGTTGGCGTCGAAGCTCACAACGGTCCTGACTATTGGCTCGGCGAGTGCATTCTGCTCCGCCGGAAGCTTGTCCTCCAGGGCACCGACGAGCAGGCTCTCCTCAAGCTCCTTCGTCGGACCGTAAACGAGGAGCGTCCTGAGTACCTCGTCAGGGTTTGGCATTTCTAGGAGAGGGCTTCCAGTCATAATGACCTTGGCAACCTCGATAGTCGCGTTCTCAATGGCTGGCGGTGCTGGGTTTCTTCCAAGACTTATCGAGACGTTCACAGTGTAGGCCAGTGTTTGGGCGGGAATCCCGCCGAAGCCCGGAACCTCAAAGCTCCCGCCGGCCTTCCCGATGATGCCGGGAAGATTATTGAGGGCCTCACCCGCTATTTCTTCGACGGGCTTGGCCGCGTTCTTGCCAAGGTTGATTAGAGCATAATCGCTTCCAGCTTTGCCGTCGAATGCCACGACGCCCTGATAAAAGGCAATGGAATAGGCCTCGGCGAGGCTCTTCTGCATCTGGTCGTTAATCTGACTTAGAATCATTCCCTTCGTGACGTTGGCCAGGAAGCCGTCGGTTATCGCACCGGAGCCGTAGGTCGAGTAGGCCGGGTAAGTCGCGTTGTAGACCGCGTAGACGAACTCAACAGGAACGCCGAGCTGGACGGCTATCGCCTGAGCCGTCGCCTGATCAAGGCCCCTCCCGTAGGCCCCCGCCTGGACGAGGGCGTCGTAGGCCCCTATCGTTCCGAGGTAAGTTCTCGCGTAGTTATCGCTCAGGTTGTAGAGGCCGACGTTTAGCCCGGCTATCGTGGAGTTCAGCGCTTTCAGCTGTTCGCTGGCCATGGTGAGGTTCTCGTGAAGGGCGACGTAAGCGGTGTCCGTCTCGTTGAGGGCATCCCTGAGGGCGAGGCTCTGGTTGTAGAGTGCGGTGAGGTTGGCATCAAGCGCGAGGTAGGCCTTAGCCAGCTGGGGAACGGTTTCGTTGAGGGTCTTAACCTGGTCGCTAAGGTTTTCGATCTGAGTAAGCGTCATCCCGTAGGCGTTGCTGGCGTTTATCGCCGACTCATAGAATATCCCGGTCAGGTTGGCGGTCGTCCTGGTGAGGTTGAGCGCTATCTCATAGGATCTGTTGTGGAGCAGATCAATTGCATCGTAGTAGGAGGTGAAATTGCTCCCGTAGGGCCTTGCCTCGGCCTTGAAGCGCTCGTAGGCTTCTCTCGTCGCGGGGTCGTTCACGTCCACTCCACTCACTATCATGTAGGTCTGGTTGTCGCTGGTCGAGAACTCGGGGAACTCCTTTGCCAGGGTGTCCTGAACCTTGACGGACTCCACGTCCTTCGGGAGGAACTGATCCATGCTGTAGTTGGTCACGTCGGCTAGCTTTGCAGCCAGGGGCATCGCGGCTATAACTGCTATTATCCAGAGGGCCACAATGGCCTTTGCGTGCTTAACGATCCAGTCATTCCACGCCATCCCCACCACCATTGTCACTTATCAACATGATGAATTCAAACATGTCGAAGTTCGACATGTCGTTGAGAGAAGCGTTTATAAGGGTTGTGGTTCAACCTTCAACCATGGGTGGTCGAGATGGGGGAAGACGTGGAGCGGAGGATAATCAAGGGCCTATTCACAGTTCCGCTGAAGAACATCATACTTGTCATCGTCGGCCTGAAGGGAGAAGCTCACGGCTACGAGATTCTAAAGGAGCTTGAAAAGTTCGCCATCGGACTCTGGAAGCCCAGTCACAGCAACCTGTACACTCTCCTCAACAAGATGGTCGAGGAGGGACTTTTGGAGCCAAGGGAAGAGTACAGGGGTAGGGTGAGGAGGGTCAAATACAGCCTCACCGAGAAGGGCTGGGAGTACCTCAAAACCTCCAACGACCTCGCCTTGAGGGTTCTGTACACCTCTGTGAACTACCATGAGGCACTGAAGAAAAAGCTCGAGGAGATGGAGCTTAAGAGGCCGATGGACAGGGAGACCGTCAGGACCTACCTGGAGCTCCTCAAGAGGATACGCGACATACTCGACGAGGAGATAAGAACGATAGAGGCCGAGCTGACGGGAGACTGAGGGTTTTCTTTTGACCGGCTCTCCCTATGGGATGGAGGGCCTTTCCCGCCCCCTTCTGCTGCCGGAACCTTGTCCCGCATAGATGTTTTTGCACATCTACCGATAAACTTATATATACCCACCGTGCTAATTTAGTACAGAAAAATGTACTACATAAATCTGTACCAGGTGGTACCATGGAGAACGACCTGAAGGTTCAGCTCGAAGAGCTGAAAAAGAAGCTGGAGGTGCTCGAGGAGAACATCGACCCCGTGGACGAGGTCATGCTCTCCATAAAGGCCCGTCTAAGGAGAAAGCTTGAGGGTGGGAAGCTGCCAGAGCTCGACGAGGAGAAGGCGGCGAAGACCCTCAAAGCCCTTGCCAATCCTGACAGGATAAGGATACTCAAGATGCTATCGGAGAGTCCGATGGGCTTCAAGGAGATAAAGGAAGCCCTCGGAGTGGAGAGCCCCACGGTCTCCCACCACCTGAAGCTCCTTACAAGGACGGAGATGGTGAGGAAGGGAGACAGGTATCAGATTTCGCCCAACGGACGTTTGTTTTTGCGTTTGCTCGAGATAATCACTGCCCTTGAGGAGGTGGAAGAATGAGTTTTGTGTGGAAGTACAGGACCGCTAGACACGAGGGCCCGAGGTTTAGGGTGGCTGAATACCTGAAAGCCGCCACTGCCATACTGCTCATAGCCTGGCTGTTCAAGGGGCCGCTTCGACTTGAGGCGTACAATGACCAGATAGTCTACGCGATAATAGCGCTCATCTTCGCCTTTGAACTGCTGAGCGTCGGCAAGTGGTTTGGGGTAACGATCAGCGGGATAGTCTTTGCCCTCGCTAAAGGGTTCTTCTGGACAAGCGTTTTCCTGTTTTTCGGGGGCTGGCTGGGCATGAGCGAAAACCTACACGCCTACGATGGGACGGCCTTTGCCTACGCGGTTGTCCTGACCATAGCGGGCCTGTTACTGGCCAAGTTCGACGAGAAGAGGTTCGATGTGAAGGTAGAGAAGAAGGCCTACGAGTTCAGTGGTGCCGATTTTGGTGAGGTCAAAATTGTCGGCCATGGAAAGGCCTACCCCGTGAAGTTCGGGAGGAAGAATGTCGGGTGGGTTCTGAACGGCGAGATGGTTGTCGAGGCAGAGACGCCCCTCGGCAAGGTTAGCAAGAAGCTCCTCTCGCCGGCCATCGTCTGGACGGAGGAGAAAATAGCCGGAAAGAAGACCTCGCCCGATCCGGGCTTTGTCTCCCAGGTAAACGAACTGGTGAACCCGGAGAGGCTCTACAGGAAAGGCAAGAGGGACAGCGTAGTTGATCTGGGCTTCATCAAGGTCTACAAGGGTGAGAACTTTGAGTACGTTAAGCTGCCCTTCATTGAGGTCATTGAGACCCCAACCGGCGAGGAGGTCAAGATAGGGCCCATGAGGTTCCGCGAAGGTAGCCCCGAGACGCCCCCCGCGAACATGCTCACGATAAGAGAGCTAACCAACGGCTTCCAGCTCACGAAGGTGGGCAACAGGCTGAAGGTTCAGACAGAGGAGTACTCCATCGAGGTAGAGGACGGCAGGGTAGTGTATAGGAGCGGAAACGAGGTTCTGAGCCTGGGCACGGAACACGTGTCTCTCCGTTCAGGAGACGTTTCCATAACCGTTGGACGGGGAAGGACGAAAATAAAGATTGAAGACGTTGTCATCTCTGCCAGGGATGGAAAGGTACGCATAAGGGCTGGTGGGAAGGCCTACACTATAGAGGACTCCGACGCGTACAAACTTGTCGTGAAGAAGGCCAAGGATATCGTTGAAGAGCAGAGCGCCGAGCTGATAGAGGGCCTTGGTATAGACAGAATGCTCCTCGGCAGGCGCGTCAAAGAGCTTCTCGACGAGCTGATGAGGTATCTGGGGTGAAGAACGTGGAGACCTCAGCATTAGCAGAAGTCTCTCAAGAAATCTCGGCCACCGAGCGCAGAAACGGTGAATGTGAAGAGAAGACGGGGCACGAGCGGCCCCTTTTTGACCTTATTCCATTGGGGGGCTGGCTGTGAGGTTTGAAGGTATCGAGAGGGTCTGGATGAAGCTCGTCGACGTTGACCTCAAAATAGCCGCCTGGGACAGAGACTACGTGGAGCTTAACCCCCGCTCAGAGAAGGGTATCAAAATCCGAGTCAAAGATGGGAAGCTTTCGGTGGACTACAAGGCCATATGGAAGCTCGGGAAGACTATAAAGCGGGACAGGAGCCTGGAACCCCTGGAACTCCACGTTCCCTTCGGGGTTCCAGTTTCGGTGGGGATCAAGAGGGGGCAGGTTACGGCAGAGGGTGTGCACTTTGAGAGCCTTTCGGTTGGCGAGTGCAAAACCTCGCTAAAAGGATGCATCATTGGAGACCTAATCTCTGCCGTCTCCACCCTCAGCGGATCAGTTGTGGTGAAGGAAAAGGCGTCCGTAATGGCAATGGCCGGAACCGTTGCCCTCAAGGTTGAGGAACTTAGAGGCAGCATTAAGGCGGTCAGCAACATGGGGATACTAAAAATATGCCTCCCTCTGGACTGCGATGCCTCGATAAGCGTCGAGAACAACGGCGGGGTCGTCAAGCTAGATGGGATTGATCCGAAAGACCCCGTTCTCGGCGATGGAAGGGACACCATAACGCTCAGGGCGGATATTGGTGGAATAGTGGAATTAACTTTCTGTGAAGGTGATGAGGATGATGTTTGAAAACGTGAAGGAAGTTAAGATAAAGGCCGTGAGCGGCCGACTGGAGATTGAGGGCTGGGAAAACGACTACGTGGAAGTTAACTACGTTCCGCACGGTGAGGTCAGCGTCAATGTTGAGCAGAAGGGCAGCAAACTCATCATAAAGGAAGAACCGAAAAAGAAGTTCTTCAACCCACTTGAGGACAGTGGATGGGCCGAAATAGAGGTGAGGGTTCCCAGATCAGCCATTGTAAATGCCAAGAACGTGAACGGCAAGCTTAACGCGAGAAACGTGCGCTTTGAAGGGGCCACAACCGTCAACGGCGAGATATCCCTTAAGGACTGTGAGGCCAAGAAGCTGAGCACCGTGAACGGGGAGATAAATGCCCATCTGGCCGTTGCGGGCCCGCTGAAGGCATCAACCGTGAACGGGGAGATAGAGCTGACAATCGAGGAGCTGGAGGATGACATAGACGTGGGTTGCGTCAACGGTAACATAACGCTCAGGCTCACGGACTTCTGCGACGCCAGGATAATTGCCAAGCGGGTGAACGGGGACGTCAAGCTCGTCGGGATAGACCCGGACGACCCGGTGATAGGCACGGGAGAGTTCACAGTCAAAGTGAGCACCGTCAACGGGGATGTGAGGGTTGAGCTCGTCTGAGCCTTTCAGTTTTTGGCCAACTCAGTAATTGCTGAATCAAAGAATTATGTGGAAGCTGAGGGGGTCAGCGGACATGCTCGAAAGCTTCCGGAGCCTGGGCAGGAACTTCTGGCTCTTCGCGGTCGGACGCTTTATCAGCCAGCTCGGATGGGCGGTGCAGGAAGTTGCGCTGCCCCTCTACGTCCTCGACCAGACCCACAGTGGTTCAATGATGACGCTCTTCGTCCTGGCGGACATAATCCCCTCCCTCATAATTATGCCCTTCGCCGGGGTCGTGGGCGACAGATACAACCGGAAGAGGCTCATGGTCTGGTTTGACGTCCTCCGTGGAGTCCTGCTTTTTGGGGTGATAGCGTTCAACTTCCTCGGGATCTACCAGCTCCTCGTCGTCCAGGTTGTCATGGCGGTCATGGGGACGTTCTTCGGTGCTGCTACGAGCGCAATGTTCCCTGACCTCGTTGAACCGGAGGAGCTGGAGAAGGCAAACTCCACCGTCAGCTCCTTCTCGATAATAGCCCGCCTCGTGGGACCCGCCCTCGGCGGCGTCATCTATGCGTTCGGAGGGATAATGATAGCCATTCTCATCAACGCGGTCAGCTTCTTCGGCTCCGGCCTGTTTGAGACCCTCATACGGTACGAATGGAAAACGCGTGAGATTGAGAGCGCGGGGGAGGTCATCCAGGACATCAAGGACGGCCTCGCTTTCCTCCGCTCGAGCCGCTACCTGATGGTGCTGATGGGCTTCGCGCTGTTCATGAACGCGGTAGGTGCACCGTTCGGCTCGGTCATAATGCCCTACGCCTTTAGGGAGGTTCTGAAGTTCAGCAGCCAGCAGTTCGGCCTGCTGGAGAGCTTCTTCATGGGCGGCATGCTCCTCGGAAACCTCATAATAGCCGTGAAGCTGGGGAGAAAAGCCGGGAGCTACTTCTTCAAGGCCCTTGCCTTCAGCGGGGTCATGATCCTGGCGTTTGTATGGGTCATATCGCCCTGGGCAGGGATTTCAAGGGACGCCGCCTTCATGACCCTCGCCGGCATCGGACTGCTCTGGGGCGTCAGCAACGCCGTGGTGAACATCCCGCTCCAGGCTAAAATCCAGCGCGCCATACCGACGGAGCTGAGGGGCAGGGTCTTCGCTGCTCTGGCACTGCTCGTCAACCTCTCAACACCCCTGGGCCTCGTTGCGGTCGGCCCACTCCTAGACCGCTACGCCGCCTGGTCGGTCTCCCTCGCGATATGGCTGATCCAGGGCGCGGTGATAGCCTATTACTACGTCAAGTACAGGGATGT
Organism: Thermococcus sp. M36; assembly: GCF_012027355.1. NCBI lineage: Archaea > Methanobacteriati > Methanobacteriota > Thermococci > Thermococcales > Thermococcaceae > Thermococcus > Thermococcus sp. M36. The sequence continues at coordinate 38,179 of NZ_SNUH01000002.1, read as the reverse complement.
TCTCCTGAGGGAGCGGGAATATGGGGAGTTTGGAGGGGCCAAGGGCGAAACCAAGGCTACTTGACCTCCCTCAGCTTCCCCTCCCTCTTCTCTATCGCCCTCGCCATGATAAAGAGCAGGTCGCTGAGCCTGTTGAGGTAGACAAGGGCGTTCTTTCCAAAGCCGTAGTCGAGGGCGAGCTTTGCGACCTTCCTCTCGGCCCTCCTTGCTATTGCCCTGCACACGTCGAGCTTAGCGCTCCCGAGTGTTGAACCCGGAAGGACGAAGACCTTAAGCTGAACTTCCTCTTCGTATCTATGGATAAGCCCTTCGAGCCACCTAACGTCCTCTTCATCGACTTTTGCGTACTTCCCCTTGCTCGCCAGCTCCGCCATAAGGTCGTAGAGCTGAACCTGGATTTTTTCGAGAATCTCAACCATCTCTTCGGGGACGTAGTGCTTTGCCTCTCCCAGAAAGCTGTCGAGCTCGTCTATTGTGCCATTGGCCTCCATGATGGGGGAGAACTTCGCAACGCGGTCGCCGGTGAAGAGGCCGGTCAGGCCCTTATCTCCGGTCTTCGTTGTGATCGGCATTTGGACCACCGACGCTCCTTGGGCGACCCCGGTTATTAGCCTTTGGGCCATGGATGGACACTAGGAGTGATAAACTGCCACCGACAGGGATTAGAAAAACCTATTTATACACCGATGCCGTTTTTGGTTGGGTGATACCCATGAGGAAATCAGCAGTGGTCTTGATATTGATACTGTTCCTGGGAATTGTTCCGGGATGGACAGTAAAACCAGTCCAGGCGGCCACTTATGTGCCTTTAGTGGAACTCAACCAGAACTTCGATAGCTACGCCTACGGAGGCGACGTTCTCACGAAGGGAATCGTAACGTACGTAGACAGCAACGGCTTTACGATACAGAACGGCACTGGGGCGTATACGGGCATATACGTTTACACGGGTTACAAGTCGTACCCGTCGGTTCAGCCAGGTGATGTCGTAGAGGTCTACGGGTATCCCAAGTACTACAAAGGTCTCAGGGAGCTGTCGGTCAATCCAAGCTACGGGGAGTACTATTCCGTCGTCGGAACTGCAGAAGTGCCCCAGCCCGCAGTGATACCAACCGCGGACTACGACAGGCCCGAATACCAGAGCGTTCTCGTCAAGTTCGTTGATGCGAAGATCACCGGGAGGTACGACAGCTGGTATACCAAGCTGTGGATAGACGACGGAAGCGGCGAGGCGTACATCTTCTCCAGCAAGAACCTCCCCCAGGAGCTTGAACCAGGCGCTAAGTTCAAGTACTTTATCGGCGTTGTCTCCGTGTACAATTACGACTACGAGGTTCTCCCGGTCGAATACGCTCTCTACAACCCCTCCGTAAAGGTCGTGGACGTGGACTACTCTTCCTTCATGAAGGGTATTCAGACAAAAGTCACCGCCACCGTGCTCAACAATGGAACCACCGCGAGCAACGTGACGTTCGTTGCGCTCTTCGACGATGTAGTGGTGTACTCCGGCACCTTTGAGCTCCTGCCCGGGGAAAAGAGGGGAGTGGAGTTCTACATAACCCCCAACACCACCGGGAAGCACACTCTCACAGTCAGGGCGGAGGACAGCGAGAAGATACTCGAGGTGAACGTGGCAGCGAACATATATGAAATATCAACCGGATTGGCTCCATACTATGAGAAGAAGTACCTGGAGAATATGAACTCCCTCGCTCCGCTCTACGACAACCTTACGTCCCTGATAAAGGAGCTTGAAGGATGCGGTGTTGGTCTGGGAGACGTTGAGGACTACGTCAAGGATATAGAGGCCAAGATGGCCCTTATCCAGAGTGAGTACGAGATGTATAAAAACATGAAGGCGCTTGTTGGCACAGATCGTGGAGTCGTTAGCAGGGGACACTATTACTACAAGGTTCTCCTCCTCATGTACAGCCGGCACATGCTGTCCCTGACCCAGAAGGTCACTAGGGAAGTCCAGTTTGTCCTGCCGATACTCCGCGAGGCCCAGAAAGCCTATTGCACACCGGGCAACGAGACCCAGGCTCCGGAAAACGCCACAGTTCGCCTGATAAAGGTGCTCATAGACGCATCCCACGGCCAGTACTACAACCCGACTAAGACCGACCAGAACGGCATGTCATCCCTCATAGAGAACATAAAGAACGAGCTGGGGTGGGTCGTGGATATAAACACAGAACCAGTAACTTACGAAAAGCTCAAGGAGTACGACGTCTTCATAATCACCAACCCGAGCCGCGACATAACCGACGATGAGGCCCAGGCCATACAGCAGTTCGTGGAGAGCGGAGGAGGCCTGCTCATACTCGGTGAGAGCTACTACGGCCACGTCTACTACAGGAGCCTCAACAGGGTGGTCGGCAAGTACGGAATCCAGTTCAACAACGACGAACTCATGGACGACGATATAAACACCGGAAGGAAGTGGTTCCCGCTCGTCGGCATCTACAACCTGGACCATCCGGCGATGCAGTTCCTCACCGAGGACCACCAGATGTACTACAATGGAGACACACTGACCATCACAGGAAACGTCGTCTGGCTCATCACTGGATACGAAACCTCCTACTCTGAGGACATAGACGGAAACATCATCTATGAGAAAGGATCAAAGCCCATCGTCGCCGCGGCTGTGGAGGTTGGAAGCGGAAGGATAGTGGCCTACGGCTCCAGCAGGGCGCTCAGCAACACATACTACGGCAACTACATAAAGACCAACTGGCCCTTTATCAAAGGCGTCCTGCTCTGGCTCGCCCACCAGAGCTGAGCCGCTCCCTTTTCTTTTAGATTTCCTTCGGTGGCACCAGGATTCCGAACTCGGTTATTACGCCCCTGACGTAACGCCACGGGGTAACGTCGAAGAGCAGGTTTCTCACGCGGTAGCCCTGCCTCACGTAGGGCCTCTCCACAATCTCGACATCCTCGGAGCTCAGCTCGGGGTGAAGCTTGAAGCTCTCCGCGGCGGCGTAGAAGGGCACGCCGTTGTCGTGGCAGGTGAGAGCGAGGAGGTAAGTCCCGGCCTTGTTGACAACCGCGCCGTCCCTGGTAACGTTGTCGGCACCCACCAGGGCCAGTGTGACTTTTTCTGCAAAAAGACCTATCTGGGCATCCGTTATGACCTCAAAGGGAACCCCGAGCCTCTCAAGCTCCCTCGCAAGCACTATCCCCTCGTAGTCAGGCGCGCTCTCCGTGAGGACGACCCTGAAGCGCTTGCCCTTTCTTACCGCCGCCTTGAATATCTCCAGAACTGCCGAGGAAAACGAGTGGGTGATTATTACCTCGTTCTCGTCTATCAGCTCGCTGCCGATGTTGCCTATCTCGCGCTTGGCCTCCCCTGCGAGGCGGACGAACTCCTCGGCCTTCGTCCGCACCACTTCGGGGTTGCCCGTTATGGGTATGAAGCGTGAGAGGTTGTAGAGCGACGCCATTGTCCTGTTTACCGCGGGGACTTCGGTTCTCATCTCCCGGAGAGCATTTTTCAGCTCATCCCCCTCAAGCAGGCCCGCGAGTATCATGTATGCCTCCGCACCCCTCATTGCGAGCCAGCTGGCACCCCTTATGCGCTCGGCGCGCATCTCCTCAAGTATCGAGCGAACTTCCTGCGGGAGCATTGTCAACACCGCGTCTCAGTTAAGGCCCGGAGATTCAGAGTCGCTTCTCCTTTATCACCCTTTCGCTACCAGCCCTCCTCGAAGCGGACCCCCCGAGACTCCATGAAGGCCTTAGCCCTCTCTATCTCCTCCACGCTCTCGCCGAAGATTATTATCCCAATGTACTTCCCAAAGCCCTTGGGGGAAGAGTGGATCCGGACATTAAAGCGTTCGAGAGCCTCGATGAGCACCGGGGCGAGCTTGCTCTCATCGGTTATCTCCGCTAGGAGCTTTCTCTGGATGAACTTCTTCTCTCCAAGCCTTGGGAGGACTTCCTTTTCGAGCATCGCCTTCATCTCGCGTGGCATCCCTGGGAGGACGAAGATTTTAACGCCCTCTTGCTCGATGTAAGCCCCAGGGGCGGCGCCTTCTGTGTTCTCCAGCGGCTCAGTGCCTTCGGGCAGGTATGCCATCTTTTTCCTCCCCTCGTTGAGCTCGGGGTCGTCTATGTAGCCCTTCTCGTAGAGCATCCGGTAGAACTCCCTGATTCGTTCGAGGCACTCTTCGCAGAGAACGAGTTCTCTGTTAAGTGCCTCGGCAACAGCCAGCATGGTGACGTCGTCGTGGGTCGGCCCCAGGCCGCCGCTGATGATGAGGACTTCGGGCTTCCTCTTGAGTATCTCCCTCACGACTCCCTTTATCTCCCCGACGTCGTCGCCAACGGTCGTCTTTCTCCTCACCCAGTAGCCCCTTTCGGTCAGCTTCCGGGCTATAAACGCCGAGTTGCTGTCAACGGTATTCCCTGTGAGCAGTTCATCGCCTACCGTGAGTATCTCTGCGAACATCGCCACCACCGAAGGTTTTTGGGCGGGGAAATTTATAACTCCCCCGGTCAAAAAGCGGAGCGGTTTTGCAGACAAATGTAAAAACAGGACCCAGTCGAGTGCACTTTTCACCACGAGTGAAAACAAGACTTAAGTATTTTATCGCTATAAAATTCCCTGGTGGTAACATGAAGGTGAAGGTCGGCATTAACGGTTATGGGACGATAGGCAAGCGCGTCGCCTACGCCGTCTCAAAGCAGGACGATATGGAGCTCATCGGCGTCACCAAGACGAAGCCGGATTTCGAGGCCTACCGCGCCAGAGAGCTGGGGATTCCGGTCTATGCCGCGAGCGAGGAATTTCTCTCCAGGTTCGAGAAAGCTAACTTCGAGGTTGCCGGGACGCTCGGAGATTTGCTCGAAAAGGTTGACGTCATAGTCGACGCCACCCCCGGCGGGATGGGGGCAAAGAACAGGGCCCTCTACGAGAAGGCCGGTGTAAAAGCAATCTTCCAGGGCGGCGAGAAGGCGTCAACTGCTGAGGTCTCCTTCGTGGCCCAGGCCAACTACGAGAAGGCCCTCGGAAAAGACTACGTCCGCGTCGTCTCCTGCAACACGACCGGATTAACGAGAACGCTCTCAGCGATTCAGGACTATATAGACTACGTCTACGCGGTCATGATACGCCGCGCGGCAGACCCGAACGACTCCAAGCGCGGTCCAGTCAACGCGATAAAGCCGAGCGTGACGGTCCCTTCACACCACGGGCCGGATGTTCAAACGGTCATCCCGATAAACATTGAAACTTCAGCCTTCGTTGTGCCGACAACACTCATGCACGTCCACAGCATAATGGTCGAGCTGAAGAAGCCGCTCGAAGCCAAGGACGTCGTTGACATCTTCGAGAACACAACCCGCGTCCTTCTCTTCGAGAAGGAGAAGGGCTTCGAGAGCACCGCGCAGCTCATAGAGTTCGCCCGCGACCTGCACCGCGAGTGGAACAACCTCTACGAGATAGCCGTCTGGAAGGAGAGCATAAGCGTGAGAGGAAACAGGCTCTTCTACATCCAGGCCGTCCACCAGGAGAGTGACGTCGTGCCGGAGAACATAGACGCGATAAGGGCGATGTTCGAGCTCGCCAACAAGTGGGAGAGCATAAAGAAGACGAACGAGAGTTTGGGGATTCTGAAATAGTCTTCCTGTTATCTCCCAATTTCTTGCAACGTTTTATGCTTCCCCACGAAAAAGGGAATCAGACCAAAGAGACCACTGAATAGACGAACACGAGGAAAAACACCGCCCCGACGAGGTAGGCAACGCCGTGCGGAACCTTCACGCACTCCGGCGGGTGGACGTCCCTCGTCCTGAGGTACATCGCCACCGGCAGGATTCCGGCGTAGAGCAGTCCACCGAACGTCCCGGCGAGCCATAGGGCGCTGACGAAGCTCTTCAGCCCTGCAAAGTACACCGCAAGAGGGGGCAGGACGGTGAGGAGCCAGGCAATCCTTTTGTCCAGATTGAAGGCCTCCCTGAGGTTGTCCATCTGGGCAAAGCCTATCCCTATGTAGCTCGTGCTTATCGCCGCCAGCGGGAGGACAAGTCCGAGAATCTTTCCGATACCGCCGTAGTAGTTCTCGAGGGCCGAGGTTGCCAGCTGCGGTGTGTCCTCTCCAAGGGCGCCGACGAAGGCAAGGACAAAGAGTGCGTAGAAGCCCATCGGCACAAGGTAGCCTATCAGGACGGCTTTTTTCGTCTTCTCCACGCTTCTGAGCCCCTTGTACATTTCGGGGACAACCATGTGGCTGACGTAGGCGAATATCGCCACACCTATCCCTGAAACCACTGCACCGGTGTTGGTTAGGGACATGTTTGCCGGCTCGACCTTCGGGAGCATCAGGGCAACCGCAATCGCCAGCGCACCGAGCAAGAGGAAGTTGAGCACCAGCTCCGCCTTGCCCGAGGCCTTGAGCCCCATGAGAAATATCCCACTCATCACGAGCCAGAAGATTATTGATGCCGCTGTCCCGCTGATGCCTGTGAGAGACGAGATTATGTCCCCGCTCCCGGCTATATAGGCTATGAGCGCACCGTAGCTGAGGACGGAGATGCTCGCCAGCATGAGCCAGCCGCCGGCGTTTCCAAGGGTCTCCCTCGCCAGAGAGGTCATCGTACCGCCCCTGTGGACGGCCAGTTCGAGGACGAAGAGGGCAGTTAACAGAGTGAGTAACCCGACAGCCATTATGACAGCGATCCCTGCAAAGCCCGCCTCCCTGAACGCATAGGGCAGACCCAGAACTCCCGCCCCAATTTGAGTGCCTATCAATATTGCGCTTGCCTCGGCGAGGGTGAGCTTTTTCACGACCACCACCGATGGTTGAAGAAAGGTTCATAGATTTAAGCTTTGCCTGAAAAAGGATGTTCCTCGGTGAAACAAAGGAAAGAGCCCAGGACAACCGTGAACATCAGAGCTCAAGTTTTTTCAGAACCTCTTCCGCGCTGAGCCCCTTCACGAGCAGGTCCTTTTCCCTGCTGGTGTCTCCCTTGACTATCGCGACCTCGGCCCCGAAGAGCTTCGAGAAAAACCTGACGACCTCCTTGTTCGCCTTCCCCTCCACGGGCGGCGCCGCTATCCTAACCTTCAGCCGTCCACGCCACTCATCGACACCCTCAATGGAACTCTTCTTTGCCTTCGGCTGCACATGGATGAGGATGATAGTTCCGTCCCTCGTCTCCTTCAGGAACTTCATATCACCACCGGGAGGATTAGGGTGCAGACTTTTAAACCCTAACCCCCTAGCCGGTCACATGAGAACCTTCATAGTCAAGGCAAACGAGGCCCACACTGCCTACGATTTCAGTCTGAAGGATTTACCCGGCACAAGCGGGAGGATAGATCTGCTCTGCCGATTCCTCAACAGCGCTTTCCTCCTCTCACACGGCATAAGGAAGAACGTGAGGGTCTGGCTCCTCCTTTACGGCCCGCCTAAACCGCCGAAGGCGATACGCTTCGAAGGGCCAGGGCTGAGGGTCAGGCTCAACCCCGACGAGCTGAGCACAGCGAAGCTCATAGTGAAGGCCTTAAAGGCCGGTGAAAGGCTTAGAGAACCCTCGAAGGAGCTTGAGGTTCTGCCGGGAATCTACGTCAGCAACCTGACTTTTGAGGACGTCATAAGAAGAACACTGAAGGGCTCTGAGCTCTACTACCTCCACGAGGAGGGCAAGCCTATTGGAAAGGCGAACTTCGGAAAAAATGTCGCCTTCGTCCTCGGCGACCACAAAGGGCTGGGTAGGGAAGATGAAGCCTTTCTGAGCGGTGTCGCAGAGAGGGTGAGTGTCGGGCCGAAGAGCTACCTGGCTTCCCACGTCGTTTCCTTCATGAACATAACCCTCGACTCGCTCGGCGTCCCCTGAAGGCTGTACTTCCACACTATGGCCGGTGGGAACCTGCCCTCTTTTAGACCTCCAAGGATTTCCCTTGCCACTCTGTAGGCGAAATCAAAGGTCTCTCTGTCAATCACTCCGTAGTTCAGTGCCATCTCGAGCTCGTCTTCATCGAGGAGGAAGGCCTCGCCGCTCGGGAAGACGAAGATGTCAAGGAAAAGGTCTAGCATCTCAAGCGTGTTCCCTTCCCTCTTCGTGTAAGCCAGGACGTCGATGTAGAGGCCTTTGAAGTTTCTCTTCTCATCATAGATCTTTAGGATGTCGTAGTTTTCCCCAACGAAGGCAAAGTAGATCATGGTGTAGCCGTTTTTGATGACCTCGACGCCGTTTACCCTCAGGGGAGCAAGCATGCCGGAAAAACGGGATTTGGCGACTATGACATCCCCTAAATCATCTATAACCTCATCGTACCGCTCAAGGACGCGATTGGGGATGCGACGGTAGATGAGGTGGATTTTCATCGGGAACACCAAAAAAGAGTTGGGTGGGAGATTACTCTCCGAAAATCAGCTCCTTCAGCTTCTCCGGCAGCTCCTCGATCTTCACCCTCACCTGCTCCCTTGTATCGCGGTCTCTAATCGTCACCGTGTTGTCCTCGGGCGTCTGGTTGTCTATTGTGACGCAGTAGGGGGTTCCAATCTCGTCGTAGCGCATGTAGCGCCTCCCAACAGTGTCCTTCTCGTCGTAGACTGCTATGAAGCCCGCCTTCTGGAGCGTCCTGAAAACCCTGTAGGCGATGCTCTTGAGCGGCTCCTTGGCGACGAGGGGCAGAACAGCTACCTCTATCGGCGCCATATCTTTCTTGATCTTCAGGTAAACCCTGTCCTCCTCTATGACGAGACTGTTCTCAAGGAGCAGGTAGAAGGGCCTGTCAATACCGAAACTGGGTTCAAGGACGTGAGGCACTATCTTTTCTCCGGTGATCTTCTCCTCAACCTCTTTGATTATGAAGTCCTCCCTCTCAAGCTCGTAGCCCTCGATGGTGACCTTCCCATCCTTTTCGAGGAGTTCAACCAGCTCGCGCTTCTTTTCTTCTTCCCAGCCCTGAATCAGTTCGTTTATCCTCTTAGCATCTTTCTTGAGCTTTGGCCCGACACGCTTCATGTTGAGGCTTACCTTGAGGCGCTTCACCACCTTCGGCTCGTCGTAGTGGATGAGGACGGTTAGGTCAGCCCCGCTCATCTTCATGTGCTTGCTGAGGTCGTAGTCGCCGCGGTTGGCTATTCCGACGCACTCCACCCAGCCGAAGCGCTCGCTGTGGATTTCCGCGTCCCATGTATCGCGCGAGTAGTGCGCCCTCTCCTCCGGAAGCTGCTGGCGGAAGCGTATCTTGTCCTCCGGGATGCCAATGTCAAGGAGAACCCTTTTCACCATGACCATGTAGTATGCGAAGAAGGTGTTCATGATGTAGCCCTTCTTAACAGCCTCTTCGGCGGTAATTTCGATCTCTCCTAGGTTTTTGAGCTGGTGCTCTATCGGGTAGAGGCGGAGAACCTCGTCCTTAACCTCATCGAAGTGGGGGTGTTCGGTCTCCTTCGGGTTGAAGAATATCTCGGCCTCAGCCTGCGTGAACTCCCTGAGGCGGAGCATCCCCTGCCTCGGGGAAATCTCGTTGCGGTAGGCCTTTCCTATCTGGAACACACCGAAGGGGAGCTTGTTCCTCGCAAAGGCGTTTAAGCGTCTGAAGTTGACGAAGATGCCCTGGGCCGTCTCGGGCCTCAGGTATCCCTTCTGGTCGCCGTAGGGGCCTATCTTGGTCTCGAACATGAGGTTGAAGTACCAGACGTCGCTGAGCTCGCCGCCGCACTCGGGGCATTTTATGTCGTGATTCCTTATAAGCTGGGTCAAATGGTCGGCACTCATCCCCTCGGTGTCTATGTCTAAAGCATCTTCAACTAGGTGGTCGGCCCTGAAGCGCGCGCCGCACTTTTTACACTCCACGAGTGGGTCAACGAACTTCTCGACGTGGCCGCTCGCTATGAAGACCTTCTCAGGGGTTATATCGGGGGTCTCAAGCTCGAAGAAGCCCTCCCTCTGGAAGGCCTCCCTAATCTTCCGCTCGATTTTACGCTTTATGGCCGCTCCGAGCGGGCCGTAGTCATAGAATCCGCGTGAACCACCGTAGATTTCAAAGCTGCCCCACGCAAATCCTCTCCTCCTCATCAAATCCTGCAGAATCTCGTATCTGTCGGGCTTTTCTCCCATCGCTCACCACCTGAAACTGGAGTAAGGACATTTCATAAAAAGCTTTTGGGGCGGGAATCGTCAGAGTGGCAATACAGAAAAAAAGACTGCTGGGAGGGTCAGCCCCTCTCCAGTATGAGGACACTGACTGGGGGCACCTCAATGGCACCTGACACTGGCCCGGATGCCGTGTAGTTCTCAGGCCAGACGATCCTCCACTCCCCGGACGGAAGCTGGAGCTCGGCAGGCTTCTTCCAGCTGTTTGCCACAACGAGAACTTCATCGTTGTGTCCCCTGAAGAAGGCCATCATGCCGTTCTTCGCGGTGTAGAACCTTATGGCGCTGCTCCTCAGCGCGGGAACGCTCTTCCTGAGCTTTGCCAACGCCCTGTAGTGGTTCAGTACGTCCTCGTTCACGTGATCCCACTGTATCGGGTAGCGCTGCTCGTCGTAGTGGTTCTTGTCGCCCAGCAGACCCCTCTCGTCGCCCTGGAAGGTTACTGGAGTCCCAGGAAGCGAGTAGAGGATGGTTGAAAGCAGTTTGAGCCGCTGGATAGATTCGTTGGTAGGTTCATCTCCAAGGCTCCCGCCGCCGAGGTCGGTGAGAACCCTCGATGTGTCGTGGGAGTCAACGAGATTGAAGCCCATTGCAACAACGTTCTCACCGTAAGAGGCGTAGTACCTGCCCATCATCTTCATTGCGGCTTCACCGCTTAGGTAGCCCCTTGCGTAGTTTAGGAGTATGTCCCTCCCGAGGGCGTAGTTCATGAGCGAGTCAAAGCGATCGCCCTTAACCCACTCCGGCGAGAGCGTCCATATCTCGCCGATGAGGTAGGCGTCGGGATGTTTCTCTTTTACCCTCTCTCTCAGCTCGGAGAAGAACGTCGCCGGGTCGAGAACCTCGTTGGGGACGTCCACCCTTATCCCATCAAAGCCGAAGTCGAGCCAGTAGAGGGCGGCACCAATGAGATACTCCCTGACCTCCGGATTTGTTGTGTTGAGCTTTGGCAAACTGCCAATTCCCCACCAGCCGACGTATGCCTTCCCATCGCCCAGCTTGAAGGGCCACCGCTTGATGAGGAACCAGTTCCAGTAGGGACTTTGCTTTCCGTTCTTCCAGACATCGAGGAATGCAGGGTTGCCAATCCCGCAGTGGTTGGGCACGAAGTCGAAGATGACCCTTATGCCGCGCTTGTGGGCCTCATCGAGGAACTCCCTGAGGTCTTCCTCCGTCCCAAACTTCGGGTCTAGTCTGTAGTAGTCGTAGGTGTCATAGCCGTGGGCGCTCCCGGAGAGAAAGATGGGATTGAGATAGATTATCGTGACGCCCAAGCCCTGAAGGTAGTCGAGCTTCTCGGTTATTCCCTTTATGTCCCCGCCGAAGTACTGATGGCAGCAGTGGAGGGGAGTTATCGGGTCGCTCCAGTTGGAGAGTAGGGGCCTTCCCGGGTTGACCTGGTTGAGGAGAAGCTCGTCGTGGTTCAGTGCCAGGGCGTCGTTGCTTTCGTTCCCGTTGTTGAACCTGTCAGGGAATATCTGGTAGGCTATCCCGTTGCTCACCCATTCCAGCTGAGGAAACTTATCAACGCCGTCGAAGCTGAAGAACGGGCTCTCGCTTGTGTTAAGGATGGCGAATCTCCCCCCGTCGGCGGAGTTTATAACGATGTAGTAGCTCATAGGTTCAACGAATGGCACCTCGGCGCGCCACACCTCCCCCGAGTCCCACCATACCTGGAGCTTCATAGTGTAGTTTCCTCTGTCGGTCACAAGGACGGCCGAGCTTACGGCCTTCCTCTTTGCTTCGACCCTCACAACCGTCCGGTTGTCGGCAACGCTCAGATAGGCCGGGTCCCCAGGGTCGAACTCCACGTAAAAGCTCGCCTTCCCCTCAACGACCCTGACCGCGTTCTTCCCACCGTAGCCGTCATCGGCATATCCATCGGCGTCGGGATCGTAAGGTCTTCCGGTGCCATCATCTGACATGTCCTTGACCCACTGGCCGTTGATGAAGTACTTGTACTCGTACCTCCCGGGCCTGAGGCAGACCGTTGTGCTCCAAGTCCCGTTCTCTTCTTTCATTGGCCACTCAGCCCAGTTGTTGAAACTCCCGCGCAGACTGACCAACTTTACCGTCTCGTTTCCCGGATAATAGGTAAACCTGACGGGAACCCTCCCGGTTGGACATGACTTGTCGAGGCCGGTGTAGATCGCTGTGTAGTTGCCCTCCGGCAGTTCGAGCTCCCCCCTCTCAGGCGGGGAATATGTCGATGTCGAAGTAAACGCTGGGGACGTGGCTGTTGTGGGCATCGTCGTTGAAGTCGTGCCCGTTGGACTCTGCCTTTCCCCCGAGATGCACCCGCTCACTATAGCAGTCAGAAGCAGCACCAAGAGCAGCAGACCGCTCTTTTTCATGATACCACCGTAGTCACCGTAGGTGATATATGGTTATATGGTTTTCTGGTGTGGCCCTGTAGAATCGCCCCCGCCGTGTCCCCACCGTGTCTAATGCGGGGGAAATTGTGGCATCCTCTGGAGGAACGGGTAGAGAGAAAGGAAAGAGTTATAAACCGTTTCCCTCGTTAAGGCTATGAGCTTTGATTATTTGGAGGTGCGTGAAAATGGCGGAAAGACCACTCGATGTTATCCACAGGTCGCTTGACAAGGACGTCCTCGTGCTCCTGAAGAGGGGTTCGGAGTTCAGGGGCAGGCTCATCGGTTACGACATCCACCTGAACGTCGTCCTCGCCGACGCGGCCCTCATCCAGGACGGCGAGGTCGTTAAGAAGTACGGTAAAATCGTTATCAGGGGAGATAACGTTCTCGCGATTTCCCCTGTCGAGATTGAGTGAAGAAGTGAGACCTTAGCGGGGTGATACCATGGGAGCGGGAACCGAGCCAAAGGGCAGGAGGAACCACACTCCAACTCACATCAGGTGCAGGCGCTGTGGAAAGCGCGCCTACAACATCAAGAAGGGCTACTGCGCTTCCTGCGGCTTCGGCAGGAGCAGGCGCATGAGGAAGTACAGCTGGTCCCACAAGTGGAGGAAAAAGAGGAACCTCGCCTACTGAGCTCTTTTATTTTCTCCTTTTGAGTGACTGTTCTGCAGCTTGGGATACCAATAACGGTCACCGCAACCCTTATTAACTTAAACTCCGTTCTGTTCGTTTAGAGGGACGTCTTAATGGTACACCTTAATGAGAACCAGCGCCGTCTCTGGGACCTCGCCTGGCCCGCGATAATGGGCAACATATCCCAGACGCTGCTCAATCTAGTGGACATGATGATGGTCGGCCAGCTCGGTGCCCTTGCTCTGGCGGCCGTTGGCCTCGGCGGCCAGGTCAGCTGGTTCATGATGCCGATAATGGCGGCGGTTGCGACCGGAACGCTCGCCCTCGTTGCGAGGTTCGTTGGGGCGAAGGAGGGTGAAAACGCCACCCTCGCCCTCGAGCAGAGCATCTACCTTGCTTTTCTCCTTGGAATCCCTGTGATGCTCTTCGGCTGGTTTCTGGGCGATGACATACTCAGGGTAATGGGCGCGAAGCCCGACGTGGTTGCCCTCGGCTACGAGTACATCAAGGTTCTTTTCGCCTTCTACCCGATACGCTTCGCGGGCTTCACAGCGTTCTCCGCCCTGAGGGGCGCAGGAGACACTAAAACGCCGATGAAGCTCGGTATACTTATGAACGTCATCAACGCGATTCTGGACTACCTCTTGATATACGGCAAGTTGGGTTTCCCGGAGCTGGGCGCCGTTGGTGCCGCCTGGGCCTCGGGGATTGGAATAACCACGTCCTTCCTAATCGGTCTCTACCTCCTCTGGGGCGGGAAGCTTATACTCCGCTTTAAGCCCAGCTGGAGCTTTCATCCTGACATGGCCGGGAGGATACTCCGCATAGGCATCCCCACGATGATCGAGCGCGGAATATTCAGCTTCTACAACTTCCTCTATATGAGCATAGTTACTCGCTTCGGCACGGTAGCCCTGGCCGCACACCAGGTGGGCCTGCGCGTCGAGAGCATAGCCTACATGCCCACCTTCGGCTTCAACGTGGCAACTTCCGCCTTAGTCGGCCAGAGCCTCGGTGAAGAAAACCCCGAGAAGGCGGAAAAGACCGTCTACGAGGCCCTCAAGATGGTGGGCGTCTTCATGAGTGTGATGGCGTTCATACTGATAGTCTTCCCGCGCTATCTGGTCATGCCCTTCATAAGCCCGAGCGACCCGGACTACTCAGAAGTTATGAGGCTTGCCAGCATATACCTGATCATCGTTGGAATCAGCGAAATCCCCCTCGGCTGGCTCTTCGTCCTCGGCGGTGCTTTGAGGGGTGCCGGCGACACAAAGACCCCGATGTACATAACCGCTGTCAGCAAGCTGCTCTTCCGCATAGTTCCGGCGTATTTACTCGGCTTTGGCTTCTCTATTCCGTCGTTTGATGTGCTCGGTATAACCTTCCCAGGCTTTACTTTCGAAGGCCTTGGAATCATAGCGGCCTGGATAGCCATGAGCCTCGAAACCTTCACCACAGCGGCGCTCTTCTGGTGGGCGTTCAAACGTGGAAAGTGGAAGTACGTGAAGGTATGACGGCAATGTTTATATTTTTGTAATGCGTTTCTGTAAACGGTGGTCGTATGGCAGTCATAAGCGTCCGCATTCCCGACGAGCTCAAGGCGAAGATGAAAGAGCTTGACATCAACTGGAGCGAGGAGATAAGACGTTTTATAGAGCAGAAGATCCGGGAGGAAGAAAAGACCAAGCTGCTCGACGAGATTGACTCCTTCCTCAAAAACGTCCCCGAGCTTGAGAGCGGAAAGGCCACAAAGCTCGTGAGGGATTCCCGTGATAGTAATTGACACCTCTGCTCTGATAAAGTACCTCCTCAAAGAAGGGGGGTGGAGGGAGGTTTCGGAATTCCTCAGAAACAGCGGGGACTTGGCCTCGCTGGAAATGGCACTGGTTGAGGGTGCCAATGCCGTGTGGAAAAGATACAATCTGTACAAGGACATATCTCTTGAAACCGCCCAGAGGATACTCGATTATCTCCATGCCACCAAGGGGATAATACTGTACGAAAATCCGCTCCAATATCTTTCAGAAGGAGAGAAAATAGCCTTAGAACATAAAATCACTGTTTACGATGCCCTCTACATCGCCCAGGCCCTCAAATATGGAACGCTCGCAACGAGCGACGAGAAACAGGGAGAAATAGCAAAAAGGCTCGGCGTTGAGGTCGTCTACCTCTAAAGCGCCGAGACGTTGAAGAGCGCCTCCATGAGCCGGCCGAAGAGATAGCTAAGGAATGCAGCGCCAAGGCCCGTTGTCACCATCTCGGCAACCTTCTTTCTGATCGAGATTCCGGAAAGGAGTGAAATCAGCGTTGCCACTATAGCCAGAGCGGAACCGGCCAGCAGTATCGAGAAGGGGAGCGCAGTCAGCGAGCTGGAAGCGAGGAAATACGGCGTAACGGGGAACGCGACCCCAGCGAGGTACGAAAGACCAGTGTAGAGCGCCGCCCTTATTTCGTTCTCCTCCGCCTCAGGAAGGAGGAGCCCCATTATCGCATCGCTGTTGTCGGCAAGCTCTCTTGCCACGTCCCTTGCCACTTCTTCCGGCATGCCTCCCTCAACAAGCTTGTCAATCAGCTCCTCCGCGGCCCTGTCCGGAGAGACCCGGAAGAGAACCTCCATCCTGTCGCGGATTGATTCCTTCACCTGCCTCTGGGAGCGGACGGAGACGAAGGTGCCTATTGCCATCGAAAGCGCCCCTGCAACTCCAACGATGAGGCCGCTTATTCCGACGAGCTGTGGGTTGTTGGGATAGACTGCGGAGAGACCCGTCACTGCACCGAGGATTTCGACCAGTCCGTCATTCATGCCGAGGACGAGATCTCGCGTGTTCTCAACGTGGAAGCGCTCCTTGCTCTTGTAGAAGAACTTCTCATGCTCCAGCTCGTCGAGTATGACCTCCTTTATCTCCCTCATCTCCTCCTCGCTGAACCTGTCGGCGTAGGTTGTGAGGTACCTGAAGTACTTCTGTATCGCGCTGTTTTCACCCATTTCCAGGAGAGAAGCGACTGAGCCCGGCCCGAGAATTCTTCTGAGGAGCTTGACGCTGAAGATTGTGAGCCTCTTCACGGAAGGCTTTGGAACTTCCCCACCGTGTCGTTTTATAAAGTCGTGCCAGAACTTGGCGTGCTTTGATTCGATGTTGGAAAGCCTGAGGAATTCGTTCTTTATCTCATCGTCCTTCTCTATCTTTGCGAGCTGGGCGTAGAGGACTGAGTCGGCGTATTCGTCTTTATAAAAGTCCCTCGCGAGCCTGAGCATCTCGTCCATTTCCTCACCCCCAATAAAACCACACAGAGATAAGTTAAATACATATCGAAAAGTTCGAAACTGTAACTTACTGGAGGGATTTCAGAACCCCAAGAACTTCCTCAAAGGGTGCGTCGGTCTTCAGCGCCACCGGCGAGAAGTGCGTCTTCGTCGCACTGTAGCCCTTCCCGCGCAGGATTTCAATCATCTCCGCGAGCTTCCTCGCCTGCAGACCGTTCCTTCTGGCCAGTGCGTGGGTGTCATAGTGAAACGGCACGTCCAGTTCCCCAGCCAGTAGCTCAAGGAAGGGAAGCGTCTTCTTATGGGCCAGCGGGTGCTCCCTGGCGGCCTTCAAAAGGTCTTCCACGAACCCCTGACTCTTCAGGGGGCCGAGCCAGAGCGGGCCGTGGGCTTTGGGCTTCTCTGGCAGAAAACCCCTCTCGTATTCAAACCCTCCGCTCTCGTCTTGCCGCAGGTATCCGAGATTTGAAAGGCTCTCATCGGCCTTCCTCGCGCCGCTCTTCAGCCTCAGGAATGCACGGAAGTAGTGGTCGCGGTAGTACGCGAGGAGAACGTCAACACCGAGGTCGTACTTGGCCGCGTATCTAACCACCGTCCCGATGAGAATCCTCAGCCCAGCCTCGTGGCAGAGTTCACCCCGTATGGGGTTCGCTAGGTACTTCCTCAGGCAGGCATGCCTGTAAGCACCACATAAAACGCCCGTGTCCGTTGCGGTGACGGCAAGAACACCCCTTCTCCGAATGCTCCTCAGAGCCGTATCGAGAAACTCGACCGGCGAGCCGAAGGGATCCAAGTCCAGGAAGTCAAAGTACCTGAACTTCTCTGCCATTAACCTGTTCGCGTCGTCTAGGTTGGCCACCACCTCTTTCTCCCCGCGAAAAGCGATCCTTTTCTCACTTATCCGCTCCCCATCAACGCCGAGGTTCAGCCGGACGTTTTTCAGGATCAGGTTGAACGCTTCAGGGTTTATGTCGTTGAGCCAGACTTCCTCAGCCGGAGTTTCGAGGGCGTAGCGGATGCCCCTAATTCCGGTGGCGGAGAGGGCGTCAAGGGCGGTTTTGGGTTCGAGCAGTTTAACAGCTAGGACGCTTATATCCCGGTTTAAGGCCATGACCGGATTGTAAAAGACGGGGGCGTCGTATATGCGCTCGGCCTTTGGGACGAGTACTCTCACGAGTCCCTCGCTCACTTCAACGAGTTCCATCCTCCCACCGGGGAAAGAAAAGGCGGGGGCGTTTAAAGGCTTTTGCTCAGAGAATTTCAACGATGTCTCCAAGTGCCTGCCCAGGGAGGCCCGGCTTGAAGTAGGCCTTGACCTCGCCGCGGTTGCCGTGGGGTTTGAGAACCTTCCCGAACACCTTCCTGCCGGTCGGGGTCTTCCAGACGACCTTCCTGCCTATCAGCCTCGACGCCTCGTTCCTGTCGTCGATACCGAGGGGCTTCAGAATCATGTGGTGGTTGTCCTGGTGCTCATGCGTACCGGCGTAGGCAAGGACGAGCGCCTTAACCCTGGCCATCGTCCCCACCTCCACCGACTCCTACCGATTCGGGGTTGTGTGGGAGATTTTTAAGGTTTATCCTCAAAGCCCGCCAGTCCGTCGTCTATGCTTAGGATCTCCCGTATGCTCTTGATCTTGATGAAGTTTTCCCTGTCAAACAGTAGGGCAACGTCGCTCTTGTAGGGGGAGAACTTCTGGACAAAGAGGGTGTTCTCGTCCAGAACATACGTGAACCTGCTGGGACTGTCGTCGACCCAGACAAACGGCTCCTCCGGATAGAGCTCCCGCAGTGTCTCAAACTTCTTGAGCATGTCCCTCGTGCCCTTAAATGTTATGACCTCATCGAACTCGTCGTACCAGTTCGTCTTTTTCATGAAGATGACCTTCCCTCCGGGATACGTATGCTCCCCAGAAAAGCTTATCACACGTCGTCCCCGTCTTCTGAGCTCCCTGACGACCTCCCTGGCGAATGGAAAGTCCTTGATGTACCGGGGCATGAGCTTGTAGTACTCGTGTATCGTGCCCTGGGCAACGAGCTCGTGGATGACTCCGAGGTACTGGTAGGTGAGCTTGCCCTTGATGAAGAGGAAAAGCGCCTTGTAGTAGTCCTCGTACAGATCGCTCTCTATTACTGCGGGGATTGTCTTCTCGATCGCGATTCGGAGGGCCTTTTCGACCGCCCCGGTACTGTCCACGAGGGTGCCGTCAAAATCAAACAGGTACACGGTCACTTTGGATCCCCACAGGAATTTTTCCGGGGGGTTTATATCCCTTCCGAGCCGGTGCTGAGAACACCGTTCCCGAAAGGGTTTTATTGCCGGCGAGGTTACAGAGGTCGGTGATTATGCGATGAGGATCGAGAGGATTAAAGCGTTCATAGAAGAAAAGGAACTTGATGGTGTTCTTATCACCTCAAAGCCAAACCTCTTCTACTTCACAGGAAGCTCGCCCGTCCTGGGGGGATATCTGGTCGTGACCCTCGATGAAGCCATGTTCATAGTTCCAGAGCTCGAATACGAGGAGGCAAGGGAGACCTCAAAAGTCCCTGTGGAAAAGTTCAAGACAGGAAAGGAGCTCTACGAGAGGCTTTCTTCCCTCAAGCTCAGAAAGCTCGGCATTGAGGGCGGGACAAGCTTCTCCACCGTCCAGACGCTCAGAGAAAAGGTAGGCGTTGAGGAGTTCGCGGCGATAGACGAGGTAATCAAGGAGCTGAGGATAATCAAGACCCCGGAGGAGATTGAGGTCATCGAGACGGCGTGCAAGATAGCTGATATGGCCATGATGGCTGCCCTTGAGGAAATAAGCGAGGGCAAGCGCGAAAGGGAGATAGCGGCAAAGATGGAGTACGTCATGAAGATGAACGGGGCGGAAAAGACAGCCTTCGACACGATAATAGCGAGCGGATGGAGATCCGCTTTACCGCACGGCGTTGCCAGCGACAAGCGCATCGGAAGGGGCGACCTCGTCGTCATAGACGAAGGTGCCCTCTACAGGCACTACCACTCCGACATCACCAGAACCATAGTGGTGGGCTCACCCAACGAGAAGCAGAGGGACATATACTATGCTGTCCTTGAGGCGCAAAGGAAGGGCGTTGAAGCGGCCAAGCCTAGCATAACCGCCAAGGAACTGGACACTATCGTCAGGAACGTCATCAAGGAGTACGGCTACGGGGACAACTTCATACACTCGACCGGGCACGGCGTTGGACTGCAGATCCATGAGTGGCCGCGCGTGAGCCAGCAGGACGAGACCGTTCTCAAGCCCGGAATGGTGATAACGATCGAACCGGGCATATACATCCCCAAGTTCGGTGGAGTAAGGATAGAGGACACCGTCGTCATAACTGAGAACGGTGCCAGGAGGCTTACAAAGACCGAGAGGGAACTTATCTGATTTCTCTCCCTTTGGCAACTTTTTAAACCTAAACGCCAACTCTTCTTGGGAGGTGAGAAGGTGCAGATAATCCACGAGGATCCCAAGGAGGGCAAGGTGAAGGTCAAGGCAGAGACTCTCGACGATCTCTGGCACCTCTACCATATAATCGACCCTGGAGATACCGTTTACGCCAAAACGCTCAGAAAGCAGAGCCAGAGGAGCGACTCCCTGAGAGCGGAGAAGGTCGAGGTTATCCCAGTCTTCCTTGGAGTCAGGGCGGAGAAGATAAACTTCCACAAGTTCGCCAACCAGGTACGCGTTACCGGGCCAATAGTCTACGCCAGCAGGGACGACGTCCCCCTCGGCAAGTACCACACCATAGCGATAGAGGAGGGCACGGTGGTCACGATCCAGAAGCCCCGCTGGAAGGAGCACCACATCGAGCGCCTTAAGGAGGCCGTTGAGGCATCCAAGAGGGCGCGCGTGATGATAATCGTCATAGACGACGGCGAGGCTGACATGGCGATAATCAGGGAGTACGGCGTCGAGATACTGAAGGGCATACGCTACAACCTCGGGGGGAAGCGCTACAACACCAACCGCGAGAGCGAGGAAAAGAAATTCTTCCACGATGTCGCCAAGAGCATGGAGGAGATAATAAACCGTGAGGGCATAGAGAGGGCCATCGTGGCCGGCCCGGGCTTCGTCAAGGAGGACTTCTACAAGTTCCTGCGCGAAAACTACCCAGAGCTGGCCAAAAAGGTGGTCATCGAGGACACGAGCGTGACCGGCAGAACGGGCATCTACGAGGTCATCAAGCGCGGAACAGTTGACAAGGTCTACCACGAGAACCGCGTTGCGAAAGAAGTCCAGCTCGTCGAGAAGGTGCTCGAGAACATAGCGAAGAACAACGGCCTAGTTGCCTACGGCCTCAGGGAAGTCGAGGAAGCGGTGAACTACGGTGCGGTGGAGACGCTTTTGGTTCTCGACGAACTGCTCAAGGGTGAGATGAGAGAGAAGATTGAGGAGCTCATGGACGCGGTGAGGTATTCGAGGGGCGAAGTCATAGTCGTCAGCTCGGAGCACGAGGGTGGGGAGAAGCTCAAAGCTTTGGGCGGCCTTGCGGCGCTACTGAGGTTCAGGGTGAAATGAAGTCTGCTCCGGCGGGGGACTGGGATGGAGGCCGTGACGGTCAAGGATCTAACCAAAAGCTTCGGCCCAGTTAAAGCCCTCGACTCGGTTACCTTTTCGGTTGAAGAGGGGGAGATCGTCGGGATTATAGGTCCCAACGGCGCAGGGAAGACCACACTGGTGAGAATTCTCAGCGGCCTCCTCAAACCGGACGGTGGGGAGGTGAAAGTTTACGGGCACGAACTGGCCTCTGAGGCCTTCGAGGTCAGAAAGCTTTTCGCCCTTCTTCCCCAGGAAGCCAGGGCGCACTTCTACACACTCACACCGCGCGACTACATCTACCACTACCTCCGCATGAGGGGGCTACCAAGGAAAGAGGCCAGGCTGAGGGCCGAAAAAGCGGTCGAGGAGTTTGGCATAGAATACGCGGACAGGATAATGTCAGGGCTCTCTGGGGGCATGGTCAGAAAAACCCTTCTAGCGATGATCCTT
Organism: Thermococcus sp. M36; assembly: GCF_012027355.1. Taxonomy (NCBI): domain Archaea; kingdom Methanobacteriati; phylum Methanobacteriota; class Thermococci; order Thermococcales; family Thermococcaceae; genus Thermococcus; species Thermococcus sp. M36. The sequence continues at coordinate 16,790 of NZ_SNUH01000002.1, read as the reverse complement.
TCGGCGGATGCAAAGGTCTATTACCTAGACGAGCCGACCGTCGGGCTTGACGTTGAGAATAGGCTGAAACTCTGGGAGATTCTGAGGGATAAGGCCAGGGAGGCCAGCATACTGATGACGAGCCACTACCTCAACGAGATTTCCACAGTCTGTGACAGGGTGCTTCTCCTGAAGAGGGGCAGGGTAATCGCCTTCGACACCCCGGAGCGGATAGGGAAGCGCTACCTGTCCGCGTTTCATTCGAAGATAGTGGTCTTTGGAGATTTTGCCGGGGAGGGGCACACGGTCAGAAAGGCGGGGAGGAACACGGTCGTCTACTTGAAATCCGCCGCTGAAGAGCGTGAGGTCATGGGGGAGCTTGAGGAAGCGGGACTGCCCTTCAAAAAAGAGGAGCTGACGATTGAAGACGTCTTCCTGGTGGGTGAGCTGGGATGACCTTCCTGGCGATAGTTGAGTACTATAAGAGCGCCCTTACAAAGAGCAAGTTCTCTCTCTTCAGCTTCGCAATCCAGCCAGTCTCGTTCATATTCATCGTCTATGTCATTAGCGGCGGCAGGTTCCTCGCCTCTGCGATGGCCGGGGCGATGGTGAGCTTTATAGTCGGGGTCGGGATGGCCGACCTGCCCATAGAGCTCGTCGGCATGAAAGTCCGCTCGAAGTTCTACGACATCATCATGGGCCTCCCCGGGAGTACTTTCGAGAAGATGCTCGGAATCTCCGTTGGTATGAGCCTCCCTGCCCTGCCATACTTAGTTGTCCTCTCGGCTCTGCTCCTCGCGCAGTCGGGGGCCTCCCTGCTGGCCCCCCTGTTACTGGGAGGGCTGACCCTGTGGCTCTGGAGCGTCTCGGTTGGGATGCTCATGGGGGCTAGGATTAAGGAGCCCCTCACTGTAATGAGGCTCTCAAACGTGACCGTCACACTCATCACAATCTTTCCGCCGGTTTACTACCCGCTGGCTCTCCTTCCGGAGAAGGTGCGCCCCATAGCGCTCCTCCTGCCGACGGTGAGTGCCTCCCACCTGATGTCTGGCGGCAGAGAATACGGAACTCTTGCCGTGGCTTCCCTCCTTCTCTGGGCGGGCCTTTCGCTGGGATTGGGTATCCTCATGGAGATGAGGGAAGAGTGAAAAGTCCGTTAACTGCTCTTTTCTTCCTTCCTATACAGCCCCACGTAGGGGTCACCCTCAAAGCGCGGGAACGGCCTCTCTTCACCGTGCTCTACCAAAATCCTCCCTTTCTCTTCCGTGAACTCCCCGAGCTCAAATGCAATAATTCCATTTTTCTGTAATTCTGTAATTAGAGAATCGGATTTTTCTGGTGGGACTATCGCTATCAGCGTCCCGCTTGAGGAGACGCTCCATGGCTCCAGCCCGTAGAAGTCGAGAACCCTCTCCACGAGAGGGTCGAGCCTGAGTTTTTCAGCATAGGCTCTAAAGCCCACCCCAGAGTTGTCCGCTATCTCGTGGAGGGCCGTTAAACCGCCTTCTGTTGCATCGTGCATTCCTCTAACAAAGGGCTTTGCCACCAGCGCGTCGGGGAGGACGGTCTCGAAGCGGTAGAGCCTTTTCAGTTCCCTGATCTCCCTGAAGGACAGGAGCTTTCTAAGCTCTGTCTCGTGGAAATACGCCGCCGAAACGGCGAATTCAAGGCCCACCTTGGCCGTGACGACTATTTTATCACCGGGCCTGGCCAGCGGGAGCTTCAGCTCGTCCTTCCTAACGAGCCCCATCGCGGTGGTGGTAGCGGTTGGCTCAGCCACACTCGGATAAACGCCCGTGTGGCCGCCGATTATCGCACTTCCGTACCATTTGCACTCCGCGTTCAGCTCCCCCATAACAGTCGCCAGGAACCCCTTTTCCGTTCCCTCAGGGAACAGAAGGTCAATGACCAGCCACCTCGGCCTTGCCCCAAAAACAGCCACATCGCTCGCCGCGAAGTGATAGGTGAAGAACCCAAAGGCCTCCTTAGGTACGCCGATGACTGGGTCAGTGGCAACCACAAGGTAGTGCTCTTCATCGTATTCTAGAACGGCTGAGTCAAAGCCCTCTCTCGGCCCGTAAATGACTTTGGGGTCTTCAACACCGAGGTTTGGAAAGACGACCTCCCGCAATATCTTGTTCCTGAGTTTTCCCGGGGGAAGCTGATCCATAGCGATCACCGTTTGCCCTTAAACTCTCTCACAACGGATTCAACCTCTCTCAGGGTTTCCCCGTCACAGTCCCAGCACATTATCTCAAAGCTAGGAACCCTGACGCTCACGCGGACTTTACGCTTCCTCGCAATCTTGCTCACCTCGTAGTTTGCCTTGTAAGCCAAATCCATCAGCTCGGGGGTTACCGTCTCCTCCCGATCTATGTACTGGAGCGGACAGCCCTCGCGCCACTGCCTCCTCCGGGCGTGCTCGTACATGCGGTAGGGTTTTATTCCCGCTTCATCGGCCAGGGCTTCGACCTCTTCAGCGGTGTACTTTATCAGCGGTCTGAAGAACGGCACTCCAATTTTCGGCAGTTCGCAGAGCCGTATGTTGGTTTTGCACTGGTCAAGGAGGGCCCCTATTATCTTGTCGTTCGCGTTGTCGCCCTTGGCAAGGACGTCAAAGCCGTTGTTGAGGGCGAACCACTTGGCGTTCCAGAGCATTACCTTCTTGCAGTTGATGCATATCGGCCCCTTTCTCCCAACTGCTTCGCGCAGAAGACCGTCGGTTACGTCCACCAGGAAGTGCTCGACGCCGAGCCTTTTGGTGAAGCCCATCGCCCAGTTCAGCGTCTCCCTCCAGCTCCAGCGGTGGAAGAATGTGAGGGCTGAAACGTCCAGGCCGGCCTCTTTCAGCAGGTATAAGGCGAGCGAACTGTCCTTTCCACCGGAGAACAGGACGAGTATCCTCTTCCCGGAAAGCCCGCTCTCCTTGGAAAACCTCTTTATCTCCTCAACAACATCTCCAACCGCGGGCATGGGAGAAAATAAAAGGAGGCACTTAAAAACTTGAGCCTCAGACGTTGACCTTGCCGACCCACTGCTCGGCGAGGTTGCCGAATATCGGGAACTTGTAGCGCTCGCCCTGGTATGCCTTGAGCATGCCCAGCACCCAGAACGCCAGCGCAACCAGGGACAGGAGCATGCCAATGAGCATCCCGAAGACTGGTATAATCCTCAAAACCAGCTGCAGAATCCAGATGGCAATAAAGGTCACTGTAGACTGCATCGCGTGGAAACGGACGAAATCGCTCTCCTTCTCAAGCAGCAGGAAGATAATTCCGGTTATCGGGCCCAGCAGATAGGCAAGAAGCCCCTCCACGTTTTCGTCCATACCCAGTGAGGTCTTTGCGGGCCCTCCCTGTGGAGTCTCCTCCATATGACACACCTCCAGAGTTCAATTAATCGTATTTTACTTAATTCCTTAAATATCTTTCCAAAATTCCAGGGGGATGGGAGCCATCTGAACCCCGACCTTTCAGATTTCGAACCCCAGAGCTTTGTTAGGCTCACCAAAGCTTTTTAAGGTACTCTATAGATTTCGATATCGAATTAGGAAAGCCTAACGGTGATGCTCATGACTGTACCCTTAAGCTCACTCCGACCCGGTGATAGGGGGGTCGTCGTAAACATACTGGGCGGCCCCAGGGCTAGGCAGAGGCTCGTCGGGATGGGCCTCACACCGGGTGTGATCATTCAAATACTTGAGGCCCACAGCCACGGCCCCATAATAATCTCCGCAGGGGGAGTGAAGTTTGCAATAGGTCGGGGAATGGCCGACAAGGTGATTGTCAGAAAGCTCTGAGGTGGTAGAATGGCTATGAAGGTCATCGCCCTGGCTGGAAACCCAAACGTCGGGAAGACGACCCTCTTCAATGCCCTGACGGGAATGCGCCAGCACGTCGGCAACTGGCCCGGTGTGACGGTCGAGAAGAAGGAGGGGATTCTTGAGTACAGGGGACAGAGGTTCCTTATAGTGGATCTCCCCGGCACGTACTCCCTCACCGCACACTCCGTTGATGAGCTCGTCGCGAGGGACTTTCTCCTAAAGGGCAGTGCCGATGTCGTTGTGAACGTCGTCGATGCAACCGCTTTGATGAGGAACCTATTTCTCACCATGGAAATACTTGAGATGGGCCTGAACAACGTCGTGATAGCTCTCAGCAAGGTGGATTTAGCAGAGAAGCACGGCATCGAAATAAACATTAGAAAGATGGAGGAAACTCTCGGCGTCCCTATCGTCCCGGTCAACGCAAAGGACGGGGTTGGCCTCGAAGAGCTGAAGGAGAAAATACACCAGGTGGCCAGCGGCGTCCTGAAGGAGAGGCCGGTTACACCCCGCTACGACCCGGAGGTCGAGCGGGAGATAGGACACATAACCCAGGTTCTCAGGGATACTCCCTTAGCAGGGGAATACAGCCTCCGTTGGCTCGCGGTTAAGCTACTCCAGCGCGACGACGGCGTCATAAAGCTCGTCCTTAGATACCTTGGGAGCGAGAAGCTTGACGAGATAATGAGGCACATCGCCGAGGTCGAGGAGCGCTACAAGAGGGCGATGGATCTAATAATAGCAAGCCAGAAGTACGAGTTCATCGACGGTCTGATGCACCGCTTTGTCCGGTACTCGAAGGAAGAAGGTGGGAGCCTCAGCGACCAGCTCGACGGCATCCTCACCCACCCCCTCTACGGGATCATCGCGCTCTTTGGTGTGTTCTACCTTGTCTTCAAGTTCGTCTTTGCCTTTGGCCTCCCCCTTCAGGAGATGCTCGATGGAGCCTTTGCATCTTTCGGAGAGTGGCTGGCACCACATATAGCGAACGAGGCCCTTCGGGGTCTTCTCGTTGACGGTATCATAGCAGGCGTGGGCTCCGTGCTCAGCTTCTTTCCGCTGGTGTTTCTGCTGTTCTTCGCGCTTTCTATACTGGAGGACATCGGCTATATGGCCCGGGCCGCAGTGGTCATGGAGAGGATAATGAGGAAGTTCGGGCTTCCCGGAAAGAGCTTTATACCTCTCGTGCTGGCCCTCGGGTGCAACGTCCCCGCGGTGATGTCAACCAGAACACTGGACGACGAGAGGGAAAGGCTCGTAACCATGCTCGTTAATCCTCTCATACCCTGCTCCGCCAGGCTGAGCGTCATAAGCTTCCTGGCGGGGGCGTTCTTTTCAGAGAACCGGGCGCTGGTGGCGGTGAGCATCTATGCGACCGCAGTGCTGCTGGCCCTCTCCGTGGCCTGGGTGCTCAGCAGGTTTGTCGTGAAGGGGGAGGAGGCCCAGTTCATAATAGAACTCCCCGAATACCTCATCCCGTCGTGGAAGACCGTCCTCCTGCACTCGTGGGAGAGGAGCAAGGAGTTCGTAAAGAAAGCAGGGACGATAATACTGGCAGGTTCAGTAGGCATATGGTACCTGAGCAGCTATCCCGTCCCGATCGGCACGGGTGGGAGCTACGCCGAGAGGCTCGGCATGTTCTTCGAGCCATACATGAAGCTTATGGGCCTTGACTGGAAGGCCGCTGTGAGCCTGCTCTTCGGGGTAATCGCCAAGGAGAATGTCATCTCGACATACGGTATAATCTACGGGAGCGTTGACGCGATAGTCGGGGTTATGAGCCCCCTGCAGGCCTATGTCCTGGCCGTGGTCACCACGCTCTACGTGCCGTGCATAGCTACGATAGCGGCCATAAGGGCCGAGAGCAGCTGGAAGTGGGCACTTTTCACTGTGGTCTACATGATCGCCCTTGCCAGCGCCGTGGGCATGGCCCTCTGGCGGCTGGGTGGTGTGCTGGGGCTGTGAGGTGGGACGATGCTTGAGAGGGTTCTTGACCTGCTCAGGGAGGGAAAGAGCATTGAGGACATCGCAAGGGAGCTGTCGATGCCCAGAGAGGAGGTGGAGGGGGCAATAAAGGTGCTGGAGAGCCTCGGCTACGTCGAAAAGGTCGAGGGCGGAAGCCCCCTCTGCGGCTCCTGTCCGCTGAAAAGCGTTTGCCCTGGGTCGTGCTTTAGGTTCAAGGGAAAAGTGTACCTAATCCACGATTTCGGAATGGATGCTCGAAAATGAGCAGAATGCACTTCTAGTCCACTGCTGAACATATTTAATGGCCGTAAAATATATAAGTTCCCCGCCGCAGTGTTAAATGGTGATAACATGAAAGCTGTTATTCTTGCAGGCGGTTTTGGAACAAGGTTGAGGCCGCTGTCATCGACCAGACCGAAGCCCATGGTCCCGGTTCTCGGAAAGCCCAACCTCCAGTACATACTGGAAAGACTGGAGAGGATACCGGAAATAGACGAGGTTATCCTCTCGGTTCACTACATGCGCGGTGAGATAAGGGAGTTCATAGATGAGAAGATGGCGGACTACCCCAAGGACATACGCTTCGTCAACGATCCTATGCCGCTCGAAACCGGCGGAGCGCTCAAGAACGTTGAAGATTATGTAAGCGAGGACTTCCTCGTAATCTACGGTGATGTCTTCACGAACTTCGACTTCAGGGAGCTGATTGAGGCCCACAGGAAGAACAGTGGCCTGGTAACCGTCGCCGTTACCAAAGTCTACGACCCGGAGCGCTACGGTGTGGTGGAGACCGACGAAGAGGGCAAGGTGACCCACTTCGAGGAGAAGCCCCACCGGCCCAAGACCAACCTTGTGGATGCGGGAATATACGTTGTGAACAAAAAGGTGCTTGAAGAAATCCCCTCTGGAAAAGAGGTGTACTTTGAGCGTGAGGTTCTTCCGAAGTACGTCGCCAGTGGTGAGGTGTACGCCCACCAGATCCCGCGCGGCTACTACTGGGTTGACCTTGGAACTCCGGACGACCTCTTCTACGCCCACCAGATAGCCCTCGATGAGATAGCTAGAGAGAACGGCTACATGACCATCAAGGAGACGGCCGAAGTTCCGGAAGACGTTGAGATTCAGGGGCCGGTTTACATAGATGAGGGGGTCAAGGTAGGCCGCGGCGTCAAGATAAAGGCGTACACCTACATCGGCCCGAACACCGTGATAGGAGACAGGGCGTACATAAAGCGGGCAATACTCGTGGGAAGTGACATAATCAAAGAGCGTGCCGAGCTGAAAGACACGATCCTTGGTGAGGGTGTCGTCGTTGGAAAGAACGTCATCCTCAAGGAGAACGCGGTCGTCGGCGACTACGCTAAGATATACGACAACCTCGTCATCTACGGGGCAAAGATACTTCCGTGGAAGAAAGTCGAGGAGTACGAGGCCTACATCAAGATAAGGCTCGATCCGACGAAGGTCAGGCCAGGAATTACCCCGGAGCGCTGTCCGCTCGGCCTCCCGGAGTGCATCTACACCAAGTTCAAGGCCATAGCCGGCGAAAAGCCGCCGTGTGACGAGTGCATAGAGAACCAGTGGCTCTTCTGAGCCCTCAGTATTTTATTCTTGGGTTGTACTCCAGGAGCATGAGACCGTTCTTGAATATCCTGATGGTGCCGCTCTCTGAAAGGCTTATGGCCATTGCCCGCGTAATTTTGGTTATGCCCGCGGCGGCTATGTGCCTGCTTCCCAGGCCGGGCGGGAGCATCAGGTCAATAACCTTCGGCTCTATCTCCAGATACCTCCCTGCGGCGGCTATCCTGCCGTCGTCCCTGACGATGAATGCTCCATCCAGCTGCGCAAACTCCTTTATTATCTCCTTGCTGTTCCTGTCGAGGACGTTGATCTTGTGGCCCTTAAATGGATTTGGTATCAGCTGGTGGGAGTGCTTAAGAACCCTTCTGGTATCTCCTATAACAAATATCGTGCCCACGGGGGTTCCTTCGCGCCCTTCAACGCTGAGCTCGATCGCTATTTCGAGCAGTCTCTGAAGGACGCTCTGGTTCTGGGCAAAGAATCCCTTCATTGCGGATATTCCCCTTTTAACGGTCTTTATCCCTATTACGTCCCTGGTCACGTACACGAACGAGTCCCCTTCCCCCACGATGCCGTGTTCCAGGAGAAACGCGGACATCAGGTTGAGGATGTTGTTCAGGTCAAGGTTCTGGGGGATGGAAACCCTCTTTATCCTATCGTTCTCAACATCAAAGGATGAGCTCACGACCACCACGGTGACATCGACATCAGGGACATATTCTGCCCCGATGTCGTCCAGAACCACAAGGGCCCTCGCTCCGAGCTCCCTCACAAGGCTGACGGCGCCCTTTATCAGAACCCCCGGGATTCCCGACCGCATGCCGTCCAACACCAAGGGTAGGGTAGCCCCTGCAAGTATAAAAATCTACCGCGTCCAGAAAGCATTAAAATGGCAGAGGAATACCCTCAACGTGGTGAGAATATGAGGGTGGTCGTTGCGATAACTGGGGCCAGCGGATCTATATACGGTGTCAGGCTCATAGAGGTTCTCAACAAACTTGGGCACGACGTGGTCACCGTCGCGTCCAGGACAGGACTGGCAGTCCTCAGGCACGAACTTGGGGTTGACTTCAAACCTGATTACACTGAGGACGACATGTTCGCCCCCATAGCATCGGGCTCAAACCCCTTTGATGCCATGGTGATAGCACCCTGCTCCATGAAGACCCTGTCCGCAATAGCCAGCGGCTATGCTGACAATCTGATATCGAGAACTGCTGACGTTGCTCTAAAAGAACGAAGAAAACTTATTCTTCTCGTCAGGGAAACCCCGCTGAACTTGATACATCTCCAAAACATGGTGCGGGTTACCCAAGCAGGAGCAGTTGTTATGCCGGCTTCCCCAGGATTTTACACAAAACCCAAAACTTTGGACGATATGATAAACTTTATAATTGGAAAAATCCTAGATCTCCTCGGGATAGAGAACGAGATGTATCCCAGATGGAGGCGTTAAAATGATCCAGCTTGACGACCTCGACAGGGCAATTCTCCGGATTCTGAAGGAAGACGCGAGGCTGACTATCTCGGAGATAGCAGAACGGCTCAACAGGCCGGAATCAACGATACACTTCAGGATCAAGAAACTGCAGGAAAAGGGCATAATTGACAAGTACACGATAGTGCTGGGCAGGGAGATACAGCCCAAAGTCCTCGCGGCGGTCTACATCCAGGCCGAGACGCCCATAATAGAAGACTTCCTTGAGAAATACGTCCAGCACATAATGAGAACCCTCTCCCTGCTCCCGAACGTCCTGGCCGTCGCCCGGAGCGGCAGTGACGGCATACTCGCACTCATCGGCGAGGAGAGCATAGAAAAGCTCAACCGTTTTGTCGACGAGACCATAAGGGTTCTCCCGACCCTCAAAAGGGTGGAGGTGTTTATACTCGACGAGTTCATCAAGGGTGGCGGTCTTGTAGGCTTCCTCGTGGGTGTTTGAATGGAGATCGAGGTCAAGTTCCGGGTCGACTTCGCAGAGGCAAAGAGGGCGATAGAATCCATCGGAGCCGCTTTCATAAGAGAGGAGATACAGGAGGACGTTTACCTCTCAGTCCCCCTTCCCGAACTTCTCAGGGTGAGGCGGATAACCAACCTCGGCCGCTCCTTTCTCACCTACAAGCGCATAGCAGATCCCGGCAGAAACGAGGAGTTTGACGAGCTGGAGGTGGAGGTTTCCGACTTTGAAACCACAGTCGAGATTCTCAGGCGTCTCGGCTTCATCGAGGACGTCATTGTAAGGAAGCGCCGTCTGGTTTACAGACTCGAGGACATCACGTTCGAACTGAGCGAGGTCGAAGGCCTTGGAGCGTTTCTTGACATTGAGGTTATTTCCGACGACGTGGAGGAAGCAAAGCGGAAAATCTGGGAGATGGCAGGAAAACTCGGACTGGGCGAGAAGGACGTTGAACCGAGACTCTATCAAGAACTCATTCGGGAGAAGGCCAAAGAAAAGGGAGAATAAAAAACCGGCCTCTATCAGCGCGCCGTTGCGACGATCTTGATTATATCGTTGAACTGGAGCTCGTAGTCCTCACCGACGCGCCTGTGCGTTTTTGCGTTAACCGCGTAGAGGAAGGTCTTCCCTAGGTCGGTGTGCACCCTGTACGCTAAATCCCTGGGAGTCGAGCCTTTCGGGAGCAGATGGACGTGCGGCAGGAGGTTTCCGAACTGGTCTGTGAGCTTGTGCTCGTCCTCGACCGGATAAACCGGGACGAGGTCGAGGAGCTCGAATACGGCAGTGTTGATTACCTGCTGGACTCCGGTAGAGCCGAAGCGATCGAGAACCTTCTCCTTTATCAGCTGGAGAGCTTTTTCCTGCTTGGAGTTCATTGGCTTGAGGATTTTGAAGTCGCTTGAACCGGGTACGTAGTCGATGAATCCTGCTTTAGCTGCCTTCCTCAGCGTCAGCTCGGCCGCTGCGCTCGTGGGGATGACTATATATCCCCTGCTCTTCCCCTTCCTTATCAGGCGCTCTATCTGGGCATCGGCAGCCGCGTCGGCCTTGTTGGCGGCTATTATTATCGGCTTGTTGATCTTCCTCAGCTCGCGAACGAAGTTGAAGAGGTCCTCATCGCTCCACTTGGTCGGGTCGTTGTCGAGGCCGAGCTTGTGGATGGCCTCGAAGGTGTCCTCCTCTGTGACGCCTATGCCCGTCAGCTGGTCGGCTATCGCCTGGGCGAGCTTGAGGCGCTGGAGTTTAATGCGCTTTGCGAACTTCTCCCAGTTCTTCCTGAGGATGCCGTATATCCAGTAGTCTATCTCCTTTTCAAGGAACTCGATGTCCTCCACTGGGTCGTGATGATCCGTCGGCTGGCCCTCTGCGTCGGTCTTTCCTGTAACATCAACCACGTGGATAAGCGCGGAGGCCATCCTGAGGTCATCGAGGAACTTGTTGCCCAGACCGCGGCCCTCGTGGGCACCGGGGACGAGTCCGGCAACGTCTATCATCTTTATCGGTATCAGAGCCTTTCCGTCCCTGTACTCATAGTTCTGCGGGTTCGGCGTGCAGCCCAGCTCTTTACATGGATGTTCAGCTATCGCGTAGGTAACGCCGACGTTAGCGTCGATGGTCGTGAACGGGTAATTGGCGATGTCAACGTCAACGAGGGTCGCCGCTGAGAAAAAGGTTGACTTCCCAACGTTTGGCTTTCCGACCACTCCTATCTCCATGCTCCCCACCGGGCTAAATTCGCGGGAGGGTTTTAAGGGGTTTCGGAAGGGGCTCAACCCCGAGCGCTATCCTAACGGCTCTCTCGGCTATCACGTCCAGAGGGTCTATAAGGGGGACGCTTAGGTCTTCGGGCCTTAAAGCGACACTTACCTCGGTACAGCCGGCTATTATGCCCTCGGCCCTTTTTTCAAGCTTTCTGGCCACCCCAAGGAGGAGTTCTCTGCCTATTTCGAGGTTCCCGCCCTTCACACCTTCGTAGATGGCTTTCATAACAAGCCTCTGATCCCCTTCGCTTGGAACGACCAGCTTTATCCCCCTCCTGGAAAGGGGCCCTTCGTAAACCCTGCCCCTCACTGTCCCGTCGGTCGCGAGAAGGCCGACCTTCCTGAGGCCCATCTCTGCTATCTTCTCGGCAGTTGCTTCCACCATGCTGACAAGGGGAACCTTTATCGCCCTCTGGATGTCTTCAGCAAAGAAGTGCGCCGTGTTGCAGGGCATTATTATAAAATCAGCCCCCCAGCTTTCGAGCTTCTTGGCACTGGCTATCAGCTCCGGCCTTGGGTCTTCGCCCTTCCCGAGGATGAAAGCCGTCCTGTCAGGTATCTTCGGGTTGTTGTAGATGATTATCCTCGGATGCTCCTGGTCTCTCTTTGCTGGCGTCTTCTCGATTATCCTCCTGAAGAGTTCCGCGGTGGCTAACGGTCCCATACCGCCGAGTATTCCGATGACCTTCTCGACCATCGCTACTCCTCCAGCCAGACTGAGTCATCGCCGTAGTAGTTCAGCTTGACCACGAAGAGCCTGAAGGGCTCGTCCCTCTCATTGATTACCCAGTGAACCGTCTTGGGCTTGACAAGAAAGATGTCGCCGGGCTCTGCGAGGTACTCAGTCTCACCAATGCCAAGCCTGGCCTCGCCGCTTATTATGTAGAACAGCTCATACTGGTGGAGATGATAGTGCTTTCTGACGGTCTGCCTCGGTTTGACCTCGACTATCTGGGCGTACGAGCCTTCGGGCAGTTCTCCCTCAAAGAGCGGGAGCTTCCGGTAAGTACCCCTGTCAATGAGGTTTTTGATTTCGGCTTTCATAATTACTGCTCAGGAAAGGGGAAATAAAAAGGTTGCTAGCTTTCAGTCCCACTGCGGAGCTGGAGGACATCAAGAAGTGCAACGAAGAGGCCAGGAAGGACTATTATGTACGGACTGACATTCCAGCCGAGGGCTATTAGGGCCAGTCCAAGGAGAATATACGTTGTAATGGCTATCAGACCGGCTTTAGGGGTGTTCATCCGTTTTCTGGAGTATAAATAGATGAGGAGAGGGATGCCGAGGACTATAAAGACCCCGATCCATGGGTTCACTGTGGCAGACATTTGTGACACCCGGTTTCATGTTTGGGCTTCCACAGCATTTTCATTCCGTTTTCCCTTCCCTTGTCGCACAACCACAAACATGGCCAGCAGTGCCCGCTTCTTCATCGACCCCCCAACGGGTTCTTGCATTAGGTTATTCTCACCCATAATATATAACACTTTCGCTCGGAAGAAGAGTTATCGGCGGACATTGTTGGACATTTGTTTTATAATTGGGTAATATTCCCACCCCTTTTCGATTCCCATCTGAATGCTCAAAAGACTTTTATACGTTAACTGCAGAGGCATTAATGGACAAACGTAAACGGTGATGACCATGGAGGCACTTGAGAAGGCCCTTAGGTGGGCTGAGGACAACCTGAAAGCGGAATACATAGAGTTAAGGTATGAGAACTTAAGAAAAACGACGCTCGGCCTCAAGGATGGCGTCTTTACGAGCTTCACCGGCAAGTTCCATCAGGGCGTTGCGATAAGGGTTCTCGCCGACGGTGCCTGGGGTTTTTCTTCGACGAGCGACCTTAACAACCTCGAGAAGGCCATCGAGGAGGCCTACAAACTCGCCAGGGCCGCTGCTCAGACCAAGAAAGAGAAGATTGAGCTGGCTGAGATAAAGCCTGTTCAGGACTTCGTGAAGAGCAAGATGAAGATTAAACCTGCCCAGGTAGACGTCGAGGAGAAAGTCACCCACCTCAGGGAGCTTGAGAAGCTCCTCAAGGAGGATAATGCAGTAAAGAGCGTTCAGATACGCTACGAAGACGGCAGCGGGCAGAAGATACTCCTTACCAACGAGGGGACCAGAATAGAGTGGGACTACAACTACCTCTTCCAGGGAACCCACGTTACCGGAAAGAAGGAAGGAAAGCTTGCGATGGCAAGGGACAGCATCGGAGCCGTTGACTACGGCTGGGAGCTCATGACAGACCACGAGCCCAACGAGAAGGTAACTGAGAGGCTCCTCAGAAAGATGCACTCCCAGCTGGACGGCATCGCTCCAAAGCGCGGCGAGTGGCCCATCGTAGCGGGCCCAATAGTCGTCGGCATCATCGCCCACGAAGCTCTTGGCCACCTTGCAGAGGCAGACTTAACGATAAACTCACCGCTTAAGGATCTCATCGGCAAGCAGATTGCCCCAGAGTACGTCACAATGAGCGAGCGCTATGTTGAGGGCGGCTTTGGCAACGATAAGTACGATGACGAGGGTGTTCCGGTTAAGGACATCCACATCATCGAGAACGGAATCCTCAAGGAGATAATGCTCAACCGCGAGTACGCCCACAAGTGGGGCATGGAGCCGAACGGCCATGCGAGGGCCGAGAGCTACCGCTACCCGCCGATAATCAGGATGCGCAACACCGTCTTCGAGCCCGGTGATTACTCCTTCGAGGAGCTCATAGAGGACATAAAGTTCGGTTACTACGTGGTTGACTTCCGCGGCGGCCAAGCACAGCTCAACTCAGCCTTCCAGGTTGGAATTCAGGAAGGCTACGTCATCAGGAACGGCGAGATTGCAGAGCCTATAAGGGACACCTCTATCACCGGCGTGGCAATAGAGGCCCTCAAGAAGATAAGCGCGGTCGGTAAGGACTTCGGTCTTGAAGTCGGCTTCTGCGGAAAGGGACAGACGGCCTTCGTCAGCTCGGGCGGTTCGCACATGCGCTTTGACGGGGGAATACTTATCGGGTAAGGTGATGAAGATGGAGGAGCTTATACGCTTCGGCGAGAAGTTTTTCGACGAGCTCGAAATAGCCGTTTACCGCTCCCGCAAGGTTAGTGTCAACATTGAACTGAACGAGATTTCAATGGCGAGCGTCAGAAGCGGCGCCGTAACGATAATCAGGGGAATAAAGGACAAGCGCCTCGGTCTGGCCATAATCGACAGCGACGAGCCGGCAAGAATAAGGGAGGCAATAGAGCAGGCTGCAAAGATGGCGAAGCTCAACAGCCCGGATGAGAAGTGGGTTTCACTTCCGGAGCCAGGCAAATACCGCGAGGCTCCAAAGCCGAACTACGAGCTTAAGGAGACCTCTCCTGACCAGCTGGTCGAGATGATGGTTCACGGCATAAAGCTCGCCCGCGAGAAAGACCCCAACGCTATCGTTGCGGGTGGAGAAGGCGGCGTAACCTGGGAGGAGAGGCAGATCGTCAACTCCCACGGCATTGATGTCTCGCAGGAGGGCGGAGCTGCCTACATATTCCTCGAGCTGGTCGGCAGGAAAGAAGGTGTCGTAACCCCGGGCATATTCGACTTCGAAGCGAGGAGAGACCTCAACCTCAACGTTGAGGGTGTGGTTGAAAGGGCCGTTCGGAAGGTCGGCTGGGCTTACAACGTGAAAGCCAGCAAGAACGAGGAAGTGCCCATAATCCTTGGCCCATGGGCGATAGCGGGCCTCTTCAGCTACGCGCTCTTCCCGGCCTTCAGCGGCGAGAGGCTCGTCAAGGAGACCACTCCACTTGCAGACAAGGTCGGGGAACAGATAGCGAGCGATGTTCTCACTATCTACGACGACCCGTTCCACGAGCTCGCCATTGAGCCGGTTATAGCCGACGGTGAGGGTGTTCCAACGAGGAAGAACGTCCTCATCGAGAAAGGAACCTTCAAGGGCTTCGTCTGGGACAACTACTGGGCCAAAATCTACGGCACTGAGAGCACAGGAAACGGCAAGCGCGATTTGAGGAGCGGCGGAATAAACATCGGCTTCCACACCATGGCAATCGAGAACGGTAAAAAGAGCTTTGAGGATATGATAAGCGAGATTGACAGAGGCTACTTCGTGGACGGCTTCCAGGGTGCACACTCGAGCAACCCGGACAACGGAAACTTCGCGGTAACGGCCAACCCAGCCTACCTCATCGAGGACGGCGAAGTCGTCGGCTCCAGCGTCTTCCTCATAGCGGGCAACGTCTATGAACTGCTTAAACAGGCCAGCGAGGTCAGTAAGGAGCAGATCGTTATGCCCTTCATGACGACGATGATAACGCCGTTCATCAGGTTCGAGAACGTGAAAATCGCCGGAAAGTGACGTTTTTCTTTTTCTCAACTTTTGATGTCTCTGTTCTCAATGTCACACCTGGCCGTTCTGTTAATAGGACATGGCAGCTAAAAAAGAATGTTCTCTCCACAAAACATTCACTTCAGAACTCTAAAGTCAATCGCAATGTTGAACTGCCTCGGCGCATAGGGGCGAACCTTTCTCTCATCCAAAAACTCAACGTGGAAGCCGAGCTCCTTCGCTATGGCCATTATCCTTGCCTCATGCTCCGAGAAGAGGTCTTCCTCAGGTCCAAAGCCGTAGTAGTGGACAACTCCACCGCTCCTAACGCTCAACATTGCCTCCCCCAAAAAGCGGTCGGCGAACTTGGGAAGGTTCATTATCACCCTGTCGGCCTCGATTTTTCCAGCGATTTTCCTTACATCGGCCAGTATGGGGATAACGTTCGGCGTCTTGTTCAGTTGTCTGTTCTCCTCGAGGTACCTAACCGCCCAAGGGTTTATATCACAAGCAAAGATGAGCTTTGCTTTCTTTGCGAGGAGTATCGAGTATGGCCCGACGCCGGCGAACATGTCGAAGACGATCTCACCCGGCTGGGTTTTCTCGAATATCCTCATCCTCTCGGTGGCGAGCCTCGGCGAGAAGTAGACTCTAGCAACGTCCAACCTGAGCCGTATCCCATTCTCTCGGTGGAGCGTTTCGGTCCTCCTCTTACCGGCAAGGTGAATCAGCTCCCTAACGCGGTATTCACCTTCAACCTTGCTCCCCTTAGCGAAGACTGCCTTTATGTGCCTATGGACTTTCAGAATTGCCTCGCCAATGGCTTTCCCGTAGGGCATCAACTCCTCGGGAAGCTCGATTATAGCAATGTCGCCGATTATGTCAAAAGAGCTCGGGAGGAGGGGCTTAACGTCCTCGGGAACTTCAACGACCTCGCGGTAGCTGCGGGGCCTCCGCTTAGTCTTCTCGAACTCTGCCTCCACGATTTCAAAGCCTTCAACTGGCCCGGTGACGGGGAAGAGTATGAACTCGCCCTCCCGCTTCACGGAGTAGCCCCTAGCCAGAACACCAAGCTCGATGAGCTTTCGTCTCGTCTTTTCGGCTTCTCTCTTAGGGACTTTTACGGCGAGCATCAGGGGTTAGTTACGCTGGAGGTTCAAAAGGTTTGCCGTTTTTGACTTCCTAGGATATTACTGCCAAGCTCCAGCGACGAAAGATTTTTAAACGCTCACCCTTCCCTAATATCGAGCCCCGGTGGTGTAGCCCGGTCAAACATGCGGGCCTTTCGAGCCCGCGCCCCGGGTTCAAATCCCGGCCGGGGCACCATAATCGCACTTCTCTCAACTCCACGCCCTTCTATCGTTGAGAGCCGCTCTAAAACGGCATCTTCAATGAAACGAGACCTGTTA